>JAGVIV010000061.1 GCA_020055845.1 Betaproteobacteria bacterium | reverse complement strand
CCGAGGGAACTATCAACTGCCAAAATGGCACACCCATTTGTATCCAAAACCAGCAACCTGGTGATGAGTCCTGTAACAACCAGGATGATGACTGCGACGAACAAACAGATGAGGAAAATGCCGCAGGCTGTTCTAAACTCTATTACGATGGAGACAACGACAGCTACGGCACGCAGGCATCAAAATGTTTGTGTAGCCCCTCGGGAAACTACCAGGCCGTGCAAAATGGCGACTGTGATGATGCGAAGCCGCAAGTCCATCCGAATGCGCCGGAAGTCTGCGACGATATCGCTGACAACAATTGCGATGGCTTTCAGGATCCGAACGAAATCGACAACGATGGCGACGGATTCACCGAATGCCAAAACGATTGTGATGATGCGACACAATATGCTAGGCCCGGACTCTTCGAGCTTTGCGACCTGATCGACAACAACTGCAATAACGCAGTTGACGAAGATTGCAACACACCTCTCTCCATCGAGTCACTACCCGTACCTTCGAATGGCGCACTGCGCGGCGTGTTTCCCGGCGGATCAGTCGGCGATTCAGGGCGCAACCACCTGGGCGTAGTGGACAACGCCACCGGCCTGTTCCACTACTTGTACAAGTTCTATTGGAGCTTGGACAGCGGCGAAGGCGTGAAAAACGGAGCGCCCAGCATCGCAAACACGGCCCAGACGATTTGGAATTCCGGCCGTCTCCCCCTGCTGGATATTCGCGTCGATGCGTTTTCGAATCAGTTTCCCTACCATTATCTCACCCCAGCACACGTCGACCGGTTGCGCCAGTTCGCCTACTGGGTGAGGGACGAATACTCGGGTGAAATCGCGATCGCCGTGTTGCACGAGATGAACCTCGAACCGTCCCCCTACTGCAATCCGAATTGGAGCAAGACGCAGTGCGTCAGCGCCTTCAAAGACGCTTTCGTCTTCGTCGCAAACCTGCTCATCCGAGCCGCGCCGAACAAAGTGCACGTTGGGCTCAACTACAACATGCGGTTCTATGGCTCGGGAGGCAACGGCGTAGGTGAGAAGTACACGGACTGGAGCGTCAATCGCGTGTACTACAACTGGGTTGGTTACAATGTTTTTGTACACGCCTGCGCCTTTGGCGGCAATCGTGAGACGAATGATATTTGGTTCCTTAAGGGGGCTCTGAAAGAACCAAATAACAACTTCCATGACCAGTTCTGCGCGAGTGCGCCTTGCATCATCGCCGAGACAGCGGCTTCGAATTCCTGCTCAGCCGGTTATCAGAATTGGTGGATGGATCGTTTCGCCATCGGTAACAATCCAGGTTTTCCCTATTTCAACCTGTACTTTCCCTGGATCAAGGGGTATGTCTGGTTCCACCAGGACAACAAGCCTCTGGGCGGATGGGAAGAAAACTGGCTAATTGCGAACTACGGATACTACGCCTCGGTCTTTGGCAATCCGTACTACGTGAACCAGCCATAGCGCTTGGAAATGTACTTGACCCGACACGCCTCGTCGGGTTTTTTTATTATTTTTTCCCTTTCTTTGCCCCCACCATGAATCGAACATGGACCACAGGCTTCGGAGGCTTGTGTTCTATCCATTAAACTATGGGGGCAGAAAAAGGGAAATCAGGTTAAAGCCTGACAGCACGATATTAATAGTAAAAGGCGGATTAATCAAGGGCTCCCATTGACTTTGAAGATAAAATCAGATACGATTCGCTCACGATTTAAGGGATTTGCGCCGATAATCGTCCCGCCTGCGGCGAGACTCTTGTCGACGCGGCGTTCGAAAAAAGAATGCGCCGATAGCTCAGCTGGTAGAGCAGGGGCCTCTTAAGCCCAAGGTCCCGGGTTCAAACCCCGGTCGGCGTACCATCGAGCTGAGCTCGATTGCCTATGCTAAATAGGTTGCGAAGCTAAGCTTCGCACGAGCAAAGTTCGACCAAAAAAATATCTCCCGATGGGGAGATATTTTTGATTGATCGATTTTCTACTTGCAAATCAAATTTTATTTCTCTATTCAAATTTCAGAGTAGAAATTATCTCTTGCAACTCTGTCGTATCGCGATCGCTCCAATAAACACGAAAAACGACAATCTGATTGCCGTGCTTTGTGTAATATCCCGTAACATCATGAAGGTCGCTGACACTTATCTTAATAAACTTATTGCCGCCAAGAGTCACTTCTTGATGAGGAATGTTTATATTCTCATCCAATGTACTCCCTGAAAGATCAAAATCAGCAATAATATATTGATCTAAAGACTGTGAGGTTTTCTTGGTGGCAATCTCATAATGCGGGATATGACACGTATCACATGGACCCGAAGTCTTGGTGTGAAGATTATATTCTTCAGCCGTCCAGAGCCCCTTGCCCTCAGCTATATATTTACTTGGGTAATTAAATGAAAAACCATTTCCTTTTTTTATTTACAAAACTTACAGGCGCGGCAGTAGAGGCTAAGCGGCGCCACGACCGCGGCCACGCCGACTAGGATGTACACGGCGCGCTCCAGCGCGGGCCAAGCGTAGAGCAAAGTATTAACCAAATTGAAATCCCAAATTCCGACTAAGCCCCAATTTAAACCGCCGATAATCACTAAAACTCCGGCGACTTTATGCAGAGAAAAACACTTTATAAAAAATAATAAAAGAATAAACCGGTTCAATTATATCACGCGCGCCACTGGCGCCAAAATGCCGCACGATACAACGGCAAATTAAACGGCAAATCCCAGGTGCCATAAAGATCCACGCGCTTGCCGCCCCAACCCTCTTTGAAGCGTGTAATCCCCTCCCACGACGACTTATGAGTAAACGCGGCTTTGGACATGGGATTCACTCCCCAAAAATCATAGGCGTGCAAACCATCGCGCTTGGCTTGCGCAATCGCATCCCAGTGCAAAACAAATGGCGCCATGAGGTTGCGGGATTCGGAGGATGACGCGCCGTGCAAATAGGTTGCGGTGTTGCGGCAAACCAACTCCAAATTCGCGGCCAAAACTTTGTCTTGATATTCAGCCAGACGAATGCGCGCCAAACCATGGGTTTGAAAAAAATTATACAAAGCCTGCAAGTACGCGCGGTCGTGCTGGATGAATTTATCGCGGCGCGCAGTCTCATCCATGAGATTAAGAAATGTTTCTACATCCTCCGGGCGCGTGGCAATGCGCGTAACCACGCCTTTGCGCGCAGCTACGCGAATATTGTAGCGCGTCTTTTGATGCATAGCGCTCAAAATATCATCGGTGGACCGCGTCAGATCAAGCAAGATGGTGGAGGCCGGATTGACCGGAGCATAGCGCCTAAAGTTGAACGGCATCACGCCCTCGGGATGACCCAACTCCACCAAGGGTTCAAAGCGCCAAAACAAACCTCGCTCCAATCCCGCCTCGAGCAACTGGTCAATCAACTCTTGCAGAGCCAAAGAAAAAAAATTCTCCGGTACGCCGGGTAAAAATACTGGTCCGCGCGGAGCAATCCAATAACCGCCCACGAATTTTTTGGGACGGAATTCCATTTGCACGGCCGCCAAACATTTT
>JAGVIV010000137.1 GCA_020055845.1 Betaproteobacteria bacterium | reverse complement strand
GAGACCACGGCGTGGCGACGGCTTGCACGCCTTCGGCGGCAAGGCCGTGCAGCAATTCGTCGCGGTTGGCTTTCAGTGTGTTCACGCGCAAATCCAGCGTGGCCGAGGTTTGCATGGAGAGACCCAGTTCGCGGATTTCGTCGTCGCTGCGCTGCGCGCGCAGTTTCTCGATGATCCAGTCCGGCAGTTCGGCCTGGATAGACAACGGCAATTCCTCGGTCTTGATGCCTTTGACCTGCCCCAGCCATTCGGCTTCGGTGGCTTTCAGCACGGGCGCGAGTTCGCGCACGTTGTAGCCTCCGAAACGTACCCAGTAGCCCAGCGCCATGCGGCGCGGTGTGGCTTTGTTGGTGGCAAGGGCCGGGGTGGTGCAAGCATGCTCCAGCAGCAGGCGGTGGCGCAACACACCGAACACGGTCTCGGCGATCAGCGCGCGCTCGTTCGAGCCGACACGTTCTGCCTGAAAGAAATAGCGCAGCGAGGTGTCCGCAGGATGCTCCAGCGGCAGGATGGTGCGCAGTGCTTGGATGACGAGGTCGAGACGGTATTCGGTGATGAGCATAGCTGGGCTTTCAGGGGCGTCGTTGGACTAACGACTGATTTCAAGGTCGCGCAGTTTACCAGATGGGGGAGTGGTTAGCCCTGAGTCGCCAGTGCTTAGTTAAATCCAGTTCAGCGCAGAAGGCAGTGCCAACTAACGACTAACACCTATAAACCAACGACTGCTTATTCGTCCGACACGCGGATATCGGTGATGATGGCTTCTCCCGCGATCTTTCCGCTGCGGTCGATATGGCGCATCTTGACGGGTAGCAGACGATATTCCTGTGCAAACCAGATCTCCAGCCCCTCTTCATTGGCGGCGTGGCGCTTGCTGAAATGCACAGTTTGCAGGGTGCCCATAGGGGTTTCGAGCGCTTCTTCAAACAGAATTTCGAATGTGTATTCCTCGAATTTTTTGCCCGTGCCGATATGGATCACAACGCTGTCCTCTTGCTCGCGCATAGGCGGGAACTGATACAGGATGCTGAGTATGTCCTGCGAGTGCGCGGGAAGCTTGGCCTCTCCACCCTGGGAGAAATGCAGCGTGGCGTTCGCCCAGTCGAACTCGGCGCGACTGGATTGAGTACCGCTGCTGTCGGTGATCTCTTCGGTAAATGTTTCCGGTTTGAGTGTCTGCGCTGTTGCCGTGCCGCTGCTGGTCTGTACCATGCGGTAGCTCTTTAATACGCTTACAAGTCCGGTGGTATGTACGCTGGCTTTAATCGTATAGTGTCCGTCGACGACCTCCAGCTCGTGTTGTGATTCGCCGATTTTGAAATTCCCCTGTCCCTGATAGACGTTGAAATGAAGGCGCGCGTGTTTGGGTAAGGGCGGACGCGGCGGCTCGGCTGCTTCTGTCGCGACCGGCGCGCTAGCTGCAGGCTCTTCCGTTACTGCAGGTGCGCTTGCGGCGACTTCCTCTGCTGCGGACGGGGCGCTTACAGGCACAGGAATATTTTCGGCCGCAGGTACGGGCGCGACAGGCTTGGGTTTTGGATGGGGTTTCTTGGTTTTATGCGCACCCACTTTCACGCTCAGTTTTGGCAGCGGCTCGAGTTTTGCAATCAGCGGGGGCAGGCTGATTTCATGTTCCGGTAATTTGACTTCGGGCAACCACAGCACTAGTCCGTGCAGCAATATCGACAAGACGATTGCAAGGGCGATACGTAGGGTCGGGGCGGCAAGAGATTTGATCACGGCGGCGCGGCGCGGAGGAGTGGGGCTTGCAAGGGGGCGCTAACTCAGACCGGGGAAAACCAGCGCGGGGCCGGGTTGCTCCAGACGGTTGCTAGCCACACGTCCGTCCTCGTTTAACCAGACTTGTTCGCGGCACAGCCAGCGTACGGCTTGCGCATAGATGCGATGCTCTTCATGCAGGACGCGCGCGGACAAGGAATCGGGCGTGTCATTGCTCAGCACGGCGACCGCGGCTTGAATGATGATGGGACCGCCATCCAGCGTCGGTGTCACGAAGTGTACTGTGCAACCGTGAATCTTCACGCCGTCCTGCAGGGCGCGTTCATGGGTATGGGTCCCGGCATAGGAAGGCAGCAACGAAGGGTGAATATTCACCAGTTTGCCGCGATAACGCTCCACAAAACCGTCGGTGAGGATGCGCATGAAACCCGCCAGCACCACGACATCGGGGGCGTGGCGGTCGATTTCCGCGGCTAACGCGGCATCGAATGACGCGCGGTCGGCATAGTCTTTGTGCGCAACCGTGGCAGTAGAGATGCCTTGTGCTTGGGCAATCTGCAGTCCCTGTGCATCGGCGCGATTACTGATAACCGCCGCAATCTTGCAGGGCAGCTTCGCTTCCAGCAGCGCTTGCATGTTGCTGCCGCGGCCGGAGATGAGGATGACGATTTTTTTCACTGCGTCTTCAACGGACTTGTGTTTGATGCTCGTCGCCGTTGCGCGCGCGGATCACGCCGATACGCGACACAGTTTCGCCCGCAGTCTGCAGTTGTTTGACCGCCGCATCCGCGTCCGCCGCTGCGACAATCACCACCATGCCGATACCGCAGTTGAAGGTGCGGAACATTTCCTGCGCCTCGACGTTGCCGCCCTCGCGCAGCCAGTTGAACAGCTTGGGCATCTGCCAGGTCTTGCTGTCGATGTCGGCAACGACATTGGCGGGCAACACGCGCGGCACGTTTTCGGTGATGCCGCCGCCGGTGATGTGCGCCATCCCTTTGACGGTGATGGATTGCATCAGGCTCAGCAGCGGTTTCACGTACAGACGCGTGGGCGCCATGATGCAATCGGCCAGCGAGCGCTCGCCGTCGAATTTGGCGTTCAGGTCGGGATGTGAACGCTCGATAATCTTGCGCACCAGCGAGTAGCCATTGGAGTGCGCGCCGTTGGAAGCCAAGCCCAGCACCACGTCGCCCGCCTTGATGTGTTCGCCGGTGATGATTTTAGATTTTTCCACCACGCCGACGGCGAAGCCCGCGAGGTCGTATTCGCCGACCGGATACATGCCCGGCATCTCGGCGGTCTCGCCGCCGATCAGCGCGCAACCGGAATCTTCGCAACCCTTGGCGATACCTTTGATCACTTCGGTGGCGGCGGGCACGTCGAGTTTGCCGCAGGCGAAGTAGTCGAGGAAGAACAGCGGCTCCGCACCCTGCACCAGAATGTCGTTCACGCTCATGGCGACGAGGTCGATGCCGACGGTGTCGTGGCGGTTCAGCTCAAAGGCCAGCTTGAGTTTGGTGCCCACGCCGTCGGTGCCGGAAACCAGCACGGGTTCTTTGTACTTCTTGGAGATTTCGACCAGACCGCCGAAACCACCTATGCCCGAAAGCACTTCGGGGCGCATGGTGCGTTTGGCAAAGGGTTTGATGTTCTCGACCAGTTGATCGCCCGCGTCGATATCGACCCCAGCGTCGCGGTAGGAAAGGCTGTTGTTGGGCTGGCTCAAGTTGAGTTCTCGCTTTCTTAAAGGTAAAGTGCCGCCCGTTCTGGCCGGCGATTTTTTAGCGGACGGATTTTACCTGAAATGACTCGAACACGCTTCGCCGAGCATTGTCCGCACGCTGTCCACGGTGCGGACAATGCTCTTGCTTATCGGACAACTATGACTCAACTGCTTTTGGGTATCGCGCCGCCATGGCAGCCCACGCTGGATAATTTTGTGATTGGGCGCAATATGGAGCTGCACAGCGCCTTGCGCCACGCACTTGCCAGCACCGGCGGCGAGCGGGGCTTTTACCTGTGGGGCGAGGCGGTCAGCGGCAAAAGTCATTTGCTGCAAGCGGTCGTTGCGCGCGCGACGACGCTGGGGCAAAGCGCGGTCTACGCGCGGGCTGTTGTACCGCAGGCCGCTCAGGTCGTCGCCGTGGACGACGTGGACTCGCTGGAGGAAAGCGCGCAAATTTCCCTGTTCGAACTTTACAACCGCATGCGCGAAAACGGCGGCTTGCTGCTGGTGAGCGGGCAAGCCGCGCCCGCGCATTTGAATTTGCGCGACGATCTGCGTACCCGTCTGGGCTGGGGTATGGTCTATCAGGTTCACGGGCTGAATGACGAGGAAAAATCCCGGGCCCTGCATGCGCATGCCGCCGCGCGCGGCTTTGAATTGCCGGCTGAAGTGACGAACTATTTGCTGCGCCACGGCAGGCGCGACATGCCCTATCTGTTGGGCATCCTGGATGAATTGGACGAGCATTGTTTGCGTTTGAAAAAACGCGCAGCGAGCGTGCCTTTGTTGAAAGAGGTGATGAAAGTGTCGGGAGAAAACGATTGAAGCTGGCTTTATTTGATTTGGATAACACACTGTTGAACGGCGACAGCGATTTTGAGTGGTCGCGATTTTTGGTCGAGCAGGGCGTGCTGGAACGCGAACTTTTTGAAGCCAAGAATCTGGCTTTTTACGAGCAATACAAAGCCGGAACATTAGACATTCAGGAGTTTCTGGATTTTCAGCTGCAGCCCTTGTCGCGCCATTCGCGCAAAGTGCTGGACGCATGGCATGAGGATTTCATGCGCATCAAAGTGCGCCCGATGATGGGAGATGCAGCGCGCGCGCTGGTGGCCAAGCATCGCGATGCGGGCGACATTTGCGTCATCATCACCGCTACCAACAGTTTTGTTACCGCACCCATCGCGCGTGAGTTCGGCGTACCGCATCTGATCGGCACCGACCCCGAACAGATCAACGGCGAATTCACCGGCAGGGTGGCGGGGGTGCCGAGTTTTCGCGAAGGCAAGATCACCCGCTTGGAAAGCTGGATGGCCGAGCGCGGCTGGGGCTGGGCCAGCTTCGCCGACACCACGTTCTACAGCGACTCGCTGAACGATTTACCGCTGCTCGCCAAAGTGAAGAAACCGGTGGCCGTCGATCCCGATGCCACGCTGCGCGCACATGCGCAGCAACAGGGCTGGCCGGTGATTTCCTTGCGGCCATGAATTCCGAATCCCGCCTGCTGTCGCCGACCGACCCCGCGCTCACAATTCTGCGTCTCGCAGCCTTGTCTGCAGGGAGCCGCGGGCAGTTGGATGCGGAGACATTGACGCTGATGTCGGATCAGGTGCGCTCCGGGGTGCTTGGCAGTGTGGCGGCGGACAGGGCGTGGGTGGAATTGAGTGCGGGTTTGATGGCACAGACCCCTTCGAATATGTTCCGTGCGCTGCACGATTGCGGGGCACTCAAAGTCGTATTACCCGAGGCCGCAGCCCTGTTCGGCGTGCATCAAATCGCCAATGACCCGTCGCAGGTCGACATCGGCGGACATCTGTTGCGCGTGCTCGATGAGACGGCGCAGAGCAACGCCCCCATGCCAGTGCGCTTTGCCGCACTGGTGATGAATGTCGGAAAGTCCGATTCCCCGCCCGAACATTTGCCCGTCCACTATCGCCATATCGAGCGTGGCCGCATCCGCATTGATGAGATGTGCGAGCGCTTCGGTGTGTCGGAGGATTGCCGCGATATGGCCATTCTGGCGCTGGCCGAATGCGAGCGCGTGCATCGCGTGTCGGAAGTGCGCGCCGGTCCGGTGGCGGCCATGTTGGAGCGTCTGGGCGCGTTTGAGAATACGAAACGCTTTGAACAATTGCTGCTGCTGTGCGCTTGCGACTATCGCGCCTATCCTGGCTTCACCGGACGGGACTATCCCAAGGCCGCACTGTTGAAGATTGCATTAATGGCTTGCGAAAACATAGAGGCAAGTGATGTTGCGAGCGAGTCATTAGAGGAAGCCCGTGCCGAGGCAATCGCCGCCGTGTTTCACTCCGAGCGCTGGTCAGGCGGGCAGTTATAACAGCCTCATCAACACTCTTTAATTCAGTTGTCTTATTTGATGATGCCGTGCATGAAACGCTACAAGGTGTTTTTGCATGAGTGGCTGTTCGGATGAGTTTTAAGCGGGTGTCTCAGTTGTGCCTTGGATTCAACCGGTGGATGCAACAGATTGGGCAAATCGTTCTGCCGGTGTTTGGTGGTTTAATGTTTTTCTCGGGCGTTCATTCAATTTCCTCGCCACTGCATTTAGCTGAGCTTGCGAGTAAT
>JAGVIV010000083.1 GCA_020055845.1 Betaproteobacteria bacterium | reverse complement strand
CAGGACGAATGCGGCTCCTGCCACTTCGCTTACCAGCCGGGCTTGCTGCCGAGCAAGTCGTGGGAAAAACTGCTCAACGACAAAGCCCTGAGCGAACACTTCGGTGAAAACGCCGAACTGGATGCCGACACCCTCAAGGTCATCCGTGACTACGCCCTGGCGAATGCGGCGGACAAGAGTTACCACAAACGCTCGCGCAAAATTGCCATTGCCACGGAAAACATCGAAGCCCCATTGCGCATCACCGAAGTGCGTTACATCAAACGCAAGCACCACGAGATCCCCGACAAAATGATCAAGGGCAACAAAGATGTGAAATCGTTGAGCTACTGCGATGCCTGCCACACCCAAGCAGCCAAAGGCGTATTTGACGAAGACACAGTGAAGATTCCCAACTATCCAGACTGGGAAGACTGACGCTGCAGCGTGGGTCGCGCAATAAAGAAGGGCAGCCTAGGCTGCCCTTCTTGTTTATACGCGGAGAGATGCGTCAAACTTTGAATACATCTACCGTGGTTCTCACTTCGGAGGCTTTGTTTTCCAGTTCGTGAGCCAGACGCAGCAGACTGTCGGCAGCAGTGGAGTTTTCTTCCGACATCTGGGCGATGCGTTCCGTGTTGATTGCCAGCTCGTTCGCCGCCGAGTTCTGCTGTGCGAGGGAGTCGGAGATCTCGTCGATAACGGTAGAGACCTCGCCAAAGTTGTGCTGGATGCTGGCGATGGAAGTCTGTGCCGTCTCTGCCTCGGCAACGCTTTGGCGCGTGGTCTGCACGACTTTGTCCATGCCGCTCAAGGCGTGTAATGCCACATCGCCAATCTTGCTGGACATGGCATTGATTTCGGTGGTGGCGTTGGAGGTGCGTTCCGCCAGCTTGCGCACTTCGTCGGCCACGACGGCGAAACCGCGTCCCTGTTCTCCCGCGCGGGCGGCTTCAATGGCCGCATTCAGCGCGAGCAGATTGGTCTGGTCAGCGATGTAGCGTATGACTTTGACGATTTCGCTGATGCGCGAGGCATCCTCGCCGAGATGGGAGACATCTTTTGAAGCATCTTCTATTTCTTGCGCGGTCGCGAGCAGGCCGTTCACGGTGCGGTTGATAATCGCTGCGCCTTCTTCGGCATTTTTGCGCGAATGCGAAGCAATCTCTTTGGCGTTGTCTCCGCGTTCCGAGATGTGCGAGGTCGAGGCGCTCATCTCTTCGATGGAGCTGGCCATGGTGGCGACGGAATCGGATTCATCGTTGACGCTTCGCGCGATCTGTGTGGCGGATGAGGCCAGCGTGTGTGACATGGCAATCAGGTCGTCGGTATGTCCTTTGGTGTTGCTAATCATCTGGCATAGCTGGCTGCGCATGGCATAGCTGCTGGCCAACAGGCTGCCGGAGACGGCTGTTTTGTGCGCGGTCACGGAAAAATCGCCGGAAGCCATGATGTGCAAGACTTGTGCTACCTCTTCCGGGTCGCCGCCCAATTGCCTCGATACGCTGCGGATGATCAAAGAGCCGAGGAACAGGGATGTCCCCAAAGCAGCAAGTACGGCGATGATGACGATGTTGCGGCGTTGCTGATAACCGCTCTCGGCCAGTTCGATTTTTTCGCTACTCTTGGTCTCGATGAAGGTGGCGAAGCCGTTGCGCAGCTCGGTAATCTGCTTGGTCACGGCGCGGTCTATTCCAGCCACTTTGGCATCGGAGTCGGCAGTGTTGAGATGCGCGTCGATCTGTGCCAGATATTTTCCACTCACGTTTTGGTGTTCGGTAGCTAGACTATCCAGCGTTTTGATGAAGTCCTCAAAACCGCTGTGCTCCTGAGCCAGCTCTTGGAGTGTGCTGCTCGCGAGCTTACGTTGTTTCTCGAATTGTTCTGCTTGTTCGACATATTCGGCGCGGTATTTTTTTAATTTTTCGGGATCTGCTCCGCGAATCCAAACGTCTTTTGCCAACTTAACCTCTTTCAGAAAAGCGATGTTCATGCTCTCGATATGCCCCATGGCATCGATGTCGGCATGCAGACGCTTGAGATTTTCGGTGTCGTCGTTGAGCGTGCTCTTGAGCTGTATCAGGCAAAATGCCGCGATGAGTACAAGCATGGCGAAAGATACAATTTCCAATACCAGTAATTTTCTATTGAGTGATAGTCCGGCAAACATCAGTCCCTCCTAGGGCAATTTTATATTTTTAACAGCGAATGCCATTTTATCAGGCGACTGTCGAAAACATGATAAATAAAATGTTGCAGATGCGACATTTGGCGGGATTGTGGCTTGAAAAGATCGGATTTGGTCTGCCGAACAGAGGGAATAAGCTGGGCTAATTTACATCTGTTACATTGTAAAGTGCCGCTAAAGTGATAGAAAAATGGAGATGTTATATTGATTACAAAGTTTTCAGTAACACCCATGCCGCACCGCCCCCACCGGCGCTTTGGGGGGCTTCGCAGAAGGCCAGCACTTGCGGATGTTGTTGCAGCCAGTGGCGCGTGAGTGATTTCAATACGCCTTCGCGGCCTTCGCTGCGCCAGCCTTTGCCATGTATCACATTGACGCAGCGCAGGCCTTGCTGTGTCGCGTGTTGCAGGAATTCTTGCAGCAACTTTCTGGCTTCGTCGCTATTGAGACCATGCAAATCAATACTGTCCTGCGGCGGCCAGTGGCCGCGCCGCAGTTTGCGCAGTGTCATGCGATTCAGACCGTTGCTCAGATATTCGTCGGGAGGCGTGTCGCTGGCACCGTGGTCGGACAGCGTGTCGATGAGCTGGCTTTGAGTAGGCGTGTTACGCGGGATGAGATTGCGCGGCGCGCGGGCAGGGGCGATACGGTCAGTCGGTTTGAGCGGTGTCACGCCTTCCAGCGACTGCCGGAACAAGTCGGTGTCCTGTTCCTGTTTTTCTTTCACAATAAAACCTTCACCACAGAGACACTGAGACACGGAGAAAAACGGATATACGTGCTCATAGGCAAGTGGCAATCACCCTCATGTCGAGGTGTCACAGCTTCTCTCCTTGGTGTTCTCTGTGTCTCTGTGGTGAAATCGTTTTTACTATCCCAGCGAGGCGAGATATTTATCCGCATCTAGCGCCGCCATGCAGCCGGTCGCTGCGCTGGTGCAAGCTTGGCGATAGATCTGGTCCTGCACGTCGCCTGCCGCGAACACCCCGGAGATACTGGTGGCGGTGGCGTTGCCGCGATTGCCGCCGCGCGTGACGAGGTAGCCGTTGTCCATTTCGAGCTGACCGGTGAATAGTTCGGTGTTGGGTTTGTGGCCGATGGCGATGAACACACCGTCCACCTTGATGTCCTGGGTCGCGCCGCCTTGCACCTGTTT
>JAGVIV010000230.1 GCA_020055845.1 Betaproteobacteria bacterium | reverse complement strand
CGCTCTTCCGATCTCAAGCTCGATCCCAGTGGAACCGGCAGCGTGTCGAAGCAAGATTTTATCAAGGGTATGGCATCACTGATGGCTCAGGCTCCGGCTAAGGAAGCAGCTGCTGTTGCACCTGCGGCCCCTAAAACACAGACGAGCACTATGACTTCGGTGAACGCAGCGGCTATGCCTGCTCCTGCTCCAGCAGCTCCCGTTGCCAGCGCACCTCCACCGGCAGCCAATGGATCAGTCGGCAATACGATCAATATAACGGCTTGAGCGAGCTCGACTCCGACTTGTCGGGGATGGCGCGATGAATTCGCCAGGTCTTGTCGAGAGCGAATTGATCTGCGGGGGAGCAAATGATGCGGATCAGTGCGTCAGGAAGATGGTTGCCAGTCCGAGAAAAATGAAGAAACCGCCACTATCAGTGATGGCGGTTAGCAACACGCTGGAGCCGATGGCGGGATCGCGTCCGAGCTTTTGCATCGTGAGCGGAATGAGCATGCCAACCAATGCGCCGAGCAGCAGGTTGAGCAGCATTGCAGCGGTCATTACCAGACCCAGCGGCACACTCTTGTAGAGCAGGTAGGCAAAGCCGCCGGCGATGCCTCCCCAAACCAATCCATTCAATAGGCTGATAGCGAGTTCTTTGACGAGCAAGCGGCGGGCATTGCCCGGATTGATTTGTCCGAGTGCCAGAGAACGGATGATGATGGTGATGGTCTGGTTGCCGGAATTGCCGGCGATACCGGCCACAATCGGCATCAACGCGGCGAGCGCGACAAATTTTTCTATCGTGCCCTCAAAGCCGCCGATCACCCGTGAAGCAAAAAAAGCGGTGCATAAATTAAGCGCCAGCCACATCCAGCGGTTTTTCGCCGATTTCCAGACGGATGCAAAAATATCTTCTTCTTCGCGTAAGCCCGCAAGATTCAGCACGTCATTTTCAGATTCGGTGCGGATAAAGTCCATCACCGCATTGACCGGAACACGCCCGAGCAACTTTCCCTCTTCATCCACTACCGGGGCTGAAACCAGATCGTAGCGCTCAAACGCTTGTGCGGCTTGTTGTGCTTTGTCATCGGGGTGCAGCGTGATGCTGTCGGTGAGCATCAGGGCGGCAACCTCGATCTCCGGTTCATTGACCAGTAACTGATTGAGCGGCAGCACGCCTTTTAAAACATCGTCGCGATCCACCACAAACAATTGATCGGTGTGGTCGGGCAGGTCGTCAAAGCGGCGCAAATAGCGCGATACCACCTCCAGTGTTACATCTTCGCGGATGGTCACCATGTCGAAATCCATTAGTGCGCCGACGGAATCATTCGGATAAGACATGGCGGCACGCAATTGTTCGCGCTCTTCAATGGAGAGCGATTTGAACACTTCGCGCATCACCGATTGCGGCAAGTCGGGAGCGAGATCGGCAATTTCGTCGGTGTCGAGTTGCCCGGCCGCTTCGCGCAGTTCTTCGCGGCTCATGACGGCAATCAGTGATTCACGCACCGCATCTGAAACTTCGATCAGAATGTCACCATCACGATCGGCTTTGACCATATCCCATACCAGCAAGCGCTGTTCGATCGGTAGTGCCTCCAATATGAAGGCGATATCGGCTGGATGTAATTCGTTGAGCAGGTTTTGCAATTCGCTCAGATGGCGTTTCTGCAACAATAGATCCACCAATTCGGGGTGTTCCGTGCGGAGGATTCCCGGTTGATGTGCCACCGTCGTTCCCAAGACATGCTTGTCCAGCAGACGTTGCACCTGCTGGAGGTGTACTTGCACGTTCTCGGTATAATTCGGCTCTTTGCTGGTATCGCTCATCACATCAATCCCTCGTTGCTGCGGGTATTGTAAAGAAATTGAAAGAAAGGCGTGCGGCAAATAATGGGATCCATCATTTGCAGGCGCCGCAGCGGATCATACGGAAAAATATGAAATAAGCGGGAAAATACCCGCTTATCGATGTATTGATTTTTAAAAAATAGGATAAATTGCAGCCATTGCTAATTTTCGTGGGCGGTGTGGCTTGGATGGATCGGTCGCAAAGCAAATTGAAAGCGTGGCAGATGTAAATAAAGAAGGGCATTTTTTGAATGCT
>JAGVIV010000337.1 GCA_020055845.1 Betaproteobacteria bacterium | reverse complement strand
AATCATTGCGCGCGAACTGGGTATTCCCGCCATCGTCGGCTGCGGCCATGCCACTACGGCCTTGCAGGAGGGGGAAACCGTTACTGCATCCTGCGCCGAAGGCGATACGGGATATGTGTATCACGGCAAGTTGCCGTTCGAGATTGTCGTGCACGGCGAAGAAGCGTTGCCCGCAATTCCGGTCAAGCTCATGCTCAACGTCGGCAATCCTACGCTGGCATTCGAGTTTGCACAGCTGCCGTCGGCGGGGGTCGGCTTGGCACGTCTCGAATTCATCATCAACAATCTGATTGGTATTCATCCGAAGGCCGTGCTGGAGCACAATAAATTGCCGGGCAAGTTGCATGATGCCGTGCTGCGCCGTTCCGCCGGTTATGCCGATCCGGTGGAGTTTTATGTGGAAAAAATAACCGAGGGGGTGTCCACGCTGGCGGCGGCTTTCTGGCCCAAGCCTGTCATCGTGCGTCTGTCGGACTTCAAGTCGAACGAGTACCGCAAGCTGCTGGGCGGCGAGATATACGAGCCCATGGAAGAGAATCCGATGATTGGTTTTCGCGGAGCGGGGCGTTATGTCGCTCCCAACTTCAGTGACTGCTTTGAGCTCGAATGCCGTGCGATGAAGCGGGTGCGCGAAAAATTGGGCTACTCGAATGTCGAATTGATGATTCCCTTTGTGCGCACGGTAGGAGAGGCGCGTGAAGTGGTTGCCACGCTGGAGCGGCACGGGCTGAAGCGCGGTGAGAACGGATTGCGTCTCATCATGATGTGCGAGATACCTTCCAATGCGCTGCTGGCCGAAGACTTTCTGCAGTTTTTCGACGGCTTCTCCATCGGATCCAACGATCTGACCCAGCTTACGCTGGGTCTGGATAGAGACTCCAGTCTGGTGGCGGACCGTTTCGATGAACGCGACCCCGCTGTGAAAGCGTTGCTGAAGATGGCGATCACTACCTGCAATCGTTTGGACAAATACGTTGGCATCTGCGGTCAAGGCCCGTCGGACCATTTCGATTTCGCGGAATGGCTGATGGAAACCGGTATTCAAACTATGTCGCTCAATCCCGACACGCTGGTGGAAACCTGGCGCAAGTTGGGTGCAAGCGGAAAGGTTAGACATTGATACAGGCAGCTCACCGGAAGCGATTGTCCGGGATGATGCGGCAACTTTTTTTAGCCCCTCCCCGCTTTCCACTCTCTCCCTTTTTCGGGAGGGGCTTTTTTATCCATGGAATTTGCAAGCCTATGTTCTTAGTCTTCTTTACGGGAAGATTACAGGCGCGCAGGTTTTTATCGCGGGCTGTTTGAAATGGCGGTGGAGCATGTTACTCTCGCGGCCGCAGTGTGTTTGGGCACACTCAGATTTTCTAGGTTCATTAACTCTTGGTAGGGGGGCGCATGACTGTTGCAGCTAAGAAACATGTAATTACAAAAGAAGAAAGAAAGGTCATCTTTGCATCTTCTCTAGGGACGGTATTCGAGTGGTACGATTTTTATCTTTACGGTTCGCTTGCGGCGGTAATCGGTAAGCAGTTCTTCTCGGGTGTGAACGAGACAACCGCGTTCATCTTCGCCTTGATGGCGTTCGCTGCCGGTTTTGCCGTGCGTCCTTTCGGCGCGCTGGTGTTCGGGCGACTGGGCGATTTGGTCGGGCGCAAATACACCTTCCTTGTCACCATTATGATCATGGGTCTTTCCACTTTTGTGGTGGGTTTGCTGCCCAGCTACGCGAGTATCGGCATTGCGGCGCCCATCATCCTGATCAGCTTGCGTATGTTGCAGGGGCTGGCATTGGGAGGTGAGTACGGCGGTGCCGCGACCTATGTGGCAGAACATGCCCCGCGCAATAAACGCGGCGCGTTCACGGCCTGGATACAGACGACCGCAACCCTCGGTCTGTTCTTGTCCTTGATCGTGATCTTGCTGACACGTAACTTCACCGGTGCTGATTTTGATGTGTGGGGATGGCGTATCCCGTTCCTGGTCTCCATTCTGTTGCTGGGTGTCTCCCTGTGGATACGTCTGTCTTTGAGCGAGTCTCCGGCTTTTGTGAAGATGAAAGCCGAGGGCACAACCTCTAAGGCGCCAATCTCTGAATCGTTCGGACAATGGAAGAATCTGCGCTTCGTGTTGATCGCCCTGTTCGGTCTGGTTGTTGGTCAGGCGGTGGTTTGGTATACCGGCCAGTTCTATGCGCTGTTCTTCCTGACCAAGACGTTGATGGTGGATGCGCAAACTGCGAATTTGCTGATTGCCGCCTCACTGATCATCGCCACGCCGTTCTTCGTGGTGTTCGGTTCCTTGTCGGACCGTATCGGACGTAAACCAATCATCATGGCGGGCTGCTTGATCGCTGCACTGACTTACTTCCCAATCTTCAAGGGGCTGACGCATTTCGCCAATCCCGCACTGGAAGTGGCGCAGCAAAAATCTCCCATCACGGTGATTGCCGATCCGGCGACCTGTACCTTCCAGTTCGACCCTGTCGGTAAGGCGAAATTCCTGAGCTCGTGCGACATCGCCAAGGGGGCCTTGGTTAAGTCCGGTATCTCTTATGAGAATGAGGCCGCTCCGGCAGGTACGGTGGCTTCTATCAAGGTGGGCGAGAAAATCATCGCCAGCTTTGAAGGGGGCGGCCTGGACAAAGATGCATTCAAGGCGCAGAGCAAGGAGTTCGGTGATGCGCTCACTGCATCGATCAAGGAAGCGGGTTATCCAGCCAAGGCAGATCCGAATCATATCGACTATCCGATGGTGCTGTTGTTGTTAACCCTGTTGGTGGTTTATGTGACGATGGTTTACGGTCCGATTGCGGCAATGCTGGTTGAGTTCTTCCCCACTCGCATTCGTTATACCTCCATGTCGTTGCCCTACCATATTGGTAACGGTTGGTTCGGGGGGTTCCTGCCTACGGTGGCTTTTGCACTGGTGGCATGGAAGGGCGATATTTATTTCGGCCTGTGGTATCCGGTCGGCTTCGCCTTGATGACGTTCGTGATTGGTATGATCTTTGTCAAAGAGACCAACCACGTGGATATCCATTCGAATTCGGTCGATTTGGAGTCTGTGCGTTAAGTCGATAGCTTGAACTTGAAGGCCCCGCCGGCGTTCCGGCGGGGCTTTTTTGTTTGTGGACGGCGGAAACTCGGGGCTGCCTGTATAGGTTTTGTGGGGCTGGTGTTTTACGGTATCATGGCGACCCATGATCAAATACATATTCATTACTGGCGGCGTGGTGTCCTCTTTGGGCAAAGGTATCGCCGCCGCTTCCCTCGCTGCGATTCTTGAATCGCGCGGTCTTAAAGTCACTATGCTCAAGCTGGATCCGTATATCAACGTCGATCCCGGCACTATGAGCCCGTTTCAGCACGGCGAAGTGTTCGTTACGGAAGACGGTGCAGAGACCGATCTGGATTTGGGGCATTACGAGCGTTTTGTCACCGCCAAGATGCGCAAATCAAACAATTTCACTACCGGTCAGATATACGACAGCGTGATCCGTAAGGAGCGCCGCGGTGAATATCTGGGCAAGACCGTGCAGGTCATTCCGCATATCACCAATGAGATTCAGGCTTTCATCGAACGCGGTGCGGCGGCATCTTACGAGGGCCAGGCTGATGTGGCGATTGTCGAGATTGGCGGCACGGTGGGCGATATTGAGTCTTTGCCTTTCCTTGAGGCGGCGCGCCAGATGAGTTTGCGCCGCGGGCGCAACAGCACCGCTTTCGTGCATCTGACGCTGGTTCCCTATATCGCCAGCGCGGGCGAGTTGAAGACCAAGCCTACCCAGCACAGCGTGCAGAAGTTGCGCGAGATTGGTATTTTCCCGACGGCTTTGTTGTGCCGCGCGGACCGCCCCATTCCCGACGACGAGCGCGCCAAGATTTCGCTGTTCTCTAATGTGCGCGAGGAAGCTGTTATCTCGGTATGGGATGTGGATAGCATCTACAAGATTCCTCAGATATTGAATGAGCAGGGTTTGGATCGCATCGTGTGCGAAGAGCTGGCGATTAATCCCAAGCCCGCGGACTTGTCGGTGTGGCGGAAATTGATCGACGCGCTGGAGCATCCCACGCACGAGATTACCATCGGCATGGTGGGCAAATATGTCGAGTTGACCGAGTCGTATAAATCGCTGATCGAAGCTTTGCGCCATGCCGGTATCCACACGCTGACCAAAGTGAATATCGAGTACATCGATTCCGAAGTGTTCGAGGCCAGCGACCGTGCGGGTTTGAAACATTTCGATGCGATTCTGGTGCCGGGCGGATTCGGCAAGCGCGGAACCGAGGGCAAGATTGCGGCAATCCGTTATGCGCGCGAGAACAAAGTGCCGTATCTCGGTATCTGTCTGGGTATGCAGCTGGCGGTGATCGAATACGCGCGCCATGTCGCGGGGATGAACGATGCGAGCAGCACCGAGTTTGATCTAGAAACAGAGCATCCGGTTGTAGCGCTTATCACCGAATGGCTGGATCGTGATGGCAAGGTCGCCACGCGCAGTGCGGATTCCGACTTGGGCGGCACCATGCGTCTCGGGGCGTAGCGTTGTCCGATCAAGGCCGGATCGTTGGCGGCAAGCATCTATGGCGCGGACGTGAACGAGCGCCATCGTCACCGTTACGAAGTCAATAATCATTATGTGCCGGCGCTGGAAAAGGCGGGCATGATCATTTCGGCACGCACTCCATCCGAGAACCTGCCGGAGATTATGGAGTTGCCCCAAACGATGCACCCGTGGTTCGTCGGTGTGCAATTCCACCCAGAGTTCACCTCCACGCCGCGCGAAGGTCATCCTTTGTTCAAGGCCTTCGTCGAAGCCGCTGTGGCATACAAGGGGAAGGTATGAAGCTGTGCGGATTTGATGCAGGTCTCGATCAGCCGTTCTTTCTCATCGCGGGACCGTGCGTGATTGAGTCTGAGCAAATGGCGCTGGATACCGCGGGGCAATTGAAGGAAATCTGTAACGAGTTGCAGATAAACTTCATTTACAAATCCTCTTACGACAAAGCCAATCGCAGCTCCGGCAAGACCTTTCGCGGCTTCGGCATGGAAGCGGGTTTGCAGATTCTGGAAAAAGTGAAGGCGCAGATTGGTGTGCCGGTGCTGACCGATGTGCATAGCATCGAAGAGATCGGCCCCGTGGCATCCGTGGTGGATGTGTTGCAGACACCAGCGTTCCTGTGCCGTCAGACGGACTTTATTCATGCTGCCGCATCGGCAGGCAAGCCGGTGAATATCAAGAAGGGACAGTTTCTGTCGCCCTGGGATATGAAAAATGTGGTGGACAAGGCGCGCGAAGTCAGCGGCGACGACAACATCATGGTGTGCGAGCGCGGCGCTTCTTTCGGTTACAACAATCTGGTGTCGGATATGCGTTCGCTGGCGGTGATGCGCAATACCGGATGCCCGGTGGTGTTCGATGCCACGCATTCCGTGCAGTTGCCGGGCGGGCAGGGCACCAGCTCCGGCGGCCAGCGCGAATTCGTGCCGGTGCTGGCGCGTGCCGCGATTGCGGTGGGTATTGCGGGCGTGTTTATGGAAACACATCCGAATCCATCGCAGGCGATGTCGGATGGCCCGAATGCTTTCCCGCTTGGACATCTGCAGGAGTTGTTGCGCACCATGCGCGTCCTCGATGCGGCAGTGAAACAACAGGGTTTGATTGAAGAAAAGTTAGATTTGCGTAACGTTTAGTGGCTATTAAAAACTGAGGAAGAAATAAAAATGAGTGCAATCGTTGATGTCGTAGCGCGTGAGATTTTGGATTCCCGTGGCAATCCCACGGTGGAGGCGGATGTGTTGTTGGAATCGGGCGTAATGGGCCGTGCGGCCGTGCCTTCCGGTGCCTCTACCGGAACCAAAGAAGCTGTTGAATTGCGTGACGGCGACAAGAGCCGTTACCTTGGCAAGGGCGTGCTGAAGGCGGTTGAATTCGTGAACACCGAAATCGCCGAAGCCATCGTCGGTCTCGACGCTGCCGAACAAGCATTCATCGACCAGACCATGATTGACCTGGACGGCACAGAAAATAAATCGCGCTTGGGCGCAAACGCTATTCTCGCGGTTTCCATCGCGGTTGCCAAAGCCGCAGCCGAAGAATCCGGCCTGCCGCTGTACCGCTATTTTGGCGGCGCGGCGCGCATGGAAATGCCCGTGCCCATGATGAACATCATCAACGGTGGCGCGCACGCCGAAGGCGGCGCGGACATCCAAGAATTCATGGTGATTCCGGTGGGCGCGACCAGCTTCCGCGAAGCATTGCGTTGCGGCGCCGAAGTGTTCCACAACCTGAAAAAGATTTTGCATGACCGCGGCTTGGCAACAACCGTAGGCGACGAAGGAGGTTTCGCACCGGCTTTGGGTTCCAATGAAGGTGCATTGAAAGTAATCGTGGAAGCCATCGAAGCCGCCGGTTATGTGCCCGGTGCCGATGTCGCCATCGGTATGGATTGCGCCGCTTCCGAGTTTTACAAGGACGGTAAATACCACCTCAAGGCAGACGGTCTGGTGCTGAATACACAGCAAGTGATCGATCTGTACGCCACTTGGGTGGACAAATATCCGATCATCAGTATCGAAGACGGCATGAGCGAGCACGATTGGGACGGCTGGAAGGCATTGACTGATCGCCTCGGCAAAAACATTCAGTTGGTGGGCGACGATGTGTTCGTGACCAATACCAAGATTCTCAAGGAAGGTATTAAGCAAGGCATCGCCAATTCCATTCTGATTAAGGTCAACCAAATCGGTACATTGACCGAAACTTTCGCCGCGATTGAAATGGCCAAGCGCGCGGGCTACACCGCTGTGATCTCGCACCGTTCCGGTGAAACCGAAGACTCTACGATTGCCGATCTGGCTGTTGCCACCAACGCGCTGCAAATCAAGACCGGTTCGCTTTCGCGTTCCGACCGCATGGCGAAGTACAACCAACTGTTGCGCATTGAGGAAGACCTCGGTGAAAGCGCTTCCTATCCTGGGCGCGGCGCGTATTACCAGCTGGGCTAAGCCAGCCTGATGCTGCGTCCTGTCACACTGATACTGGCAGCCATTATCCTGCTTTTGCAGTACCCGCTATGGCTGGGTAAAGGCAGCTGGCTCAAGGTGTGGGATGTGGACCGTCAGGTCGAGGCACAGAAGCAGATTAACCAGCAGACGCGTATGCGCAATGCAGTGTTGGATGCCGAAGTGCGGGATCTGAAACAAGGTACGGAAGCCATCGAAGAACGCGCCCGCAGCGAGTTGGGCATGGTCAAGCGCGATGAGGTGTTTTTCCAAATTGTGGGCCAGCATCCTCCTGCTGCTTCAGCGGTGAGTGTCGCGCCATCTTCCGCGCACTGAGGCGTGCTTGAAGCGGCAAGGAGCTTAGTCTGCTAACGGCGGCCGCCGATTAGGGAATCAGGAAGATGGTCGCCAGCCCGAGGAAAATGAAGAAGCCGCCGCTGTCTGTGATGGCGGTCAGCAACACGCTGGAGCCTATCGCCGGGTCGCGCCCGAGTCGCTGCATGGTGAGCGGAATGAGCATACCGACCAGCGCGCCTAGCAGCAGATTGAGCAGCATTGCACCGGTCATCACCAGCCCTAGCGGCACACTCTTATATAGCAGGTAGGCAAAACCGCCGGCGATCCCCCCCCATACCAAGCCGTTTAATAGACTGATTGCCAGTTCTTTTGCCAGTAGCTGGCGCGCGTTGCCGGGATTAATCTGTCCGAGCGCGAGCGAGCGGATGATGATGGTGATGGTCTGGTTGCCGGAATTGCCGGCAATGCCCGCCACGATGGGCATTAGCGCGGCAAGTGCGACGAATTTCTCAATGGTATGTTCAAAGCCACCGATGACGCGCGAGGCAAAGAAGGCGGTGCATAAATTGAGCGCCAGCCACATCCAGCGGTTTTTCGCGGATTTCCATACTGACGCAAAGATGTCCTCCTCTTCGCGCAAACCCGCTAGATTCAAAACGTCGCTTTCTGATTCGGCGCGGATAAAGTCCACCACCGCATTGACGGGAACGCGCCCGAGCAATTTGCCGTCCTCGTCGACCACCGGAGCCGAGACCAGATCGTAGCGTTCGAATGCCTGCGCGGCTTTTTGCGCTTTGTCATCGGGGTGCAAGGTGATCGTGTCGGTGAGCATCAGGGCCGAAACCGCCATTTCGGGTTCGTTGAGCAGCAGCTGATTAAGAGGCAGTACCCCTTTGAACTGGTCGTCGCGGTCGAGCACGAATAGCTGGTCGGTGTGGTCGGGGAGGTTGTCAAAGCGGCGCAAGTAACGCGATACCACTTCCAGTGTCACATCCTCGCGGATGGTCACCATGTCGAAATCCATCAATGCACCGACGGCATCCTCCGGGTAAGACATGGCGGCGCGCAGCTGTTCACGTTCTTCTATGGACAGCGACTTGAACACGTCGCGCATCACGGACTGCGGCAGATCATGGGCCAGATCGGCAATCTCGTTGGTGTCTAGCTGTTCGGCCGCTTCGCGCAATTCCTCGCGGCTCATGGCGGCAATCAGCGATTCGCGCACCGCATCGGACACTTCGATCAAAATCTCGCCGTCGCGATCCGCTTTGACCAGATCCCATACCAGCAGCCGCTGCTCTATGGGCATGGCTTCCAGGATAAAGGCGATATCGGCGGGGTGCAGTTCGTTGAGCTTTTCCTGCAATTCGCTGAGGTGGCGTTTTTGCAACAGCAAATCGACCAGTTCCTGGCGTTCCGCGCGCGGAATCTCCTGCTGCTGTGCGACAGACGTCACTAGGGCATGCTTCTCCAGCAGACGTTGAACCTGTTGGAGGTGTTCCTGTACGTTCTCGGTGTAGTGCGTTTCCTTGCTGATCTCAGTCATCACCGCCATCCTTGCTTAAGCGCGGTATTGTAAAGAAGTTACCTGCTTAACGGGATGCTAATTATGCAGGGGAGTGTATTTGTGCGGCGTATCTATCGCATATTAAAAAATCGAATTAAGCGGGAAAAACCCCGCTAATCAAAGTTTGGATTTTGGAAAACTAGGATAAATTGCAACCATTGCTAAGTTTCGTGAGCGCTGAGTCCGGGCTGGATTGGCTTCGTCGGGATCGAAAATGTGGCAGATGTAATTGAGAAGGGCATTTTTGGATGCTCTGATAACTGGACCAACGGCAGATTATCTGCCTTGTAACCAAATGTAATCTGGAAGCAATGGCGATAGTGTCGAATCAACAAAATCAAAGTTAAAGGAGAAATAAAATGCCTTCATATATTAATACCAACCTCGCATCGTTGAATGCGCAGCGTAACCTGAACAGCTCGCAAGGTGCTTTGCATACTTCCTTGCAGCGTCTGTCTTCGGGCATGCGTGTGAACAGTGCCAAGGACGATGCGGCCGGTATGGCCATCGCCTCGCGCATGGAAGGTCAGATTCGCGGTTTGAACCAGGCGGTGCGTAACGCGAGTGACGGTATCTCGCTTGCGCAAACGGCCGAAGGTGCTTTGGGTGCGATTCAAAATAACTTGGCGCGTATGCGTGAATTGGCAGTGCAGGCGGCCAATGCGACATCGAACTCCGATATCGGGGCGATTGATGCCGAGTACACACAGCTGAATGCTGAAAACGTGCGCGTGATTCAGGCGACATCGTTCAACAACATTCCGCTGTTGTCCGAAGCAGTGAATCAGACTTTCCAAGTGGGCGCCAACAGCGTCGCCGGCGTCGATGACATCACCATCACGACACCCGCAGCACTGGCACCGACTTCGACCACGCTGGGCGAGTCTTCGATGACGGCCCAAGGCGAAATATCCAAACTGGATACCGACATCGCGGCAGTGGCTTCGCTGCGGGCTACATTCGGTTCTGTGCAATCGCGCTTTGAGTCGGTTATCTCCAACTTGCAGATTGCGGCGGAAAACCAGACTGCTTCGCGCAGCCGCATCATGGATGCCGACTATGCCGCAGAAACTGCCGCACTGACCCGTGCCCAAATTCTGCAGCAAGCTGGTACAGCGATGTTGGCACAGGCGAACCAGTCGCCGAACACTGTCTTGACACTCTTGCGCTAAGCGTTGTGCAAGAAAATCAAGACAGCGTCTGAGCGGGATTGCTCGCGTATGTGCGGCTTTGTGCGGCAGGTTGTAACGGTAGCACGGGGTTTGCTGTGCCCGTGCCTATGTGCAACTATCACCGCACCTATGCTCTGGACAGAAGTTTTGAGCCAAGGGTGCGATGCTGTAGCCCGGTTTTTTTTGATGCCAGGTGACGCCGCTGTGCAGTGCTCATGAGCCGGTCAGATGAAAATGAGACGAGAGTTGATACACAAATGCTGCGGTGTGCTGATCGCCATATTCTGTCTCGCGGGATTTCCTGAGCAGGCTTACGCGGCAAAAGGCAAAGCGGCCAGATCATCGTCTAAAGCCAAAAAATCGTCATCACACTCGAGTGCCAAAGGATTGGCCCAGGAGTGGGAGCCGAGCCTCGAACTCAAGCCTTACAAATCAAACTATCTGCTGCTGTATACCTATTCATCGCAGCCGAACAATCTTCCCACCAGCCCGAATCCACTCAATCAGGTATTGATTCCCTATGCTTTGGACAATCGTGATGTGAAGTTTCAGATCAGCCTGAAATATGCGTTGGCTGATTTTCAGGAATATGGCGCAGTGTGGTTCGGATACACACAACTGTCGCTCTGGCAGTTCTACAACAAGACCAATTCCCAGCCGTTCCGGGAAACCGTCTATGAACCTGAACTCATCTACTCTTTGCGCCCGACCGATTTCAGTATTTTGAATCTGGGTGCGGTGCATCAATCCAACGGCGAATCCAATCCGCGCTCGCGCAGCTGGAACCGCGTATACATACAGCCCGGTATCGAAATCATCAACGATGGCAGTAATCGCTTGCTGCTGCAAGTGCGCTGGTGGCAAAGAACGCAGGAGACTTTGGCTGGCGACGACAATCCGGATATCGCGGATTTTTTGGGGTATCGCGAGGTCGAGTTGCGCTACGTCCAGGACGGAGGCTGGCAGGTCGATGCCATTGCACGCAGTAAATCGATACAGCTAGATGTCGCCGCTCCATGGCGGACCTGGTTCATGCTGGACGGGGCGGAGGAGGGTAATCTCAACATCCATCTGCAATATTTCAGCGGTTACGGCGAGACCCTGCTCGATTACAACCAGAATCATGTGAACTGGGGAATAGGCGTATCCGTGCCGTTTAACTAGGCGCGTTGACGAGTTTGCTTAAGTTGGATTGCTGCAGGAAATAACGAGGCGATTGGGTGTGGGTTTCCAGCTGAAAAACGACTGGTAGGACGTGCCAGATTCGAACTGGCGACCAACGGATTAAAAGTCCGCTGCTCTACCGACTGAGCTAACGTCCCGCATCCCAAAAGGAAGGGCGCATTATACGGATTTGCCCGTCACTGTCAACGCGATGCGGTGTTGCGATATGGCGTGGGATCCTGAATCTGCGCGAGTTTGAATCCTTCGCGGCGCAAGTGGCATGAATCGCATACCCCGCAGGCGCGTCCCTGTTCGTCGGCCTGATAACAAGAGACGGTGATACCGTAGTCGATGCCGAGCTGAATGCCCTGCCGGATGATCTCGGCTTTGCTCAGATGCAGCAGCGGTGCATGCAGTGTCAGTGGTTTGCCTTCGACCGCGGCCTGAGTGGCGAGATTCGCCATGCGTTCATACGCGGCTACATATTCCGGGCGGCAATCAGGATAGCCGGAGTAGTCCACCGCATTCACACCGAAAAAAATATCCTGAGCCTGCAATACCTCGGCCCACGCCAGAGCGAGCGATAGCATGATGGTGTTGCGCGCGGGCACATAGGTGAGCGGAATGCCGGCGCTGGTTTGCTCGGGGACGGCAATGTTCGCATCGGTCAGTGCCGAGCCGCCGAAGCCGGTGAGGTCGATGTTGATGACACGGTGCTCGGTCGCCCCGAGTGCGTGCGCAACACGCTGGGCTGCGGCGAGTTCGGAGTGATGGCGTTGCCCGTAATCGACACTGAGCGCGTAGCAGGAGTAACCCTGTTGTCGGGCCATCGCGAGCACTGTTGCGGAGTCAAGTCCGCCGGAAAGTAATACGACTGCGTTCTTCATTTTCCCTGTTGATTTCCCCACAGCAATTTATGTAACTGCACTTGCAATCGCACCTGCAGTCCGTCGCGCAATATCCATTCGGCGAGTTCGCGCGCTTCTATTTGTCCCTGCGCGGGAGAGAACAAGATGGCGCAACCGGCGGCCGGCGGGTGCGCCAGCAATGTTTGTTTTGCCCACTGATAATCGTCCTCGTCACACAGTACGAATTTTATCTCGTCGTGCGGCTGGAGGTGTTTCAGATTGCTCCACAGGTTCTTGGATACTTCTCCTGACGCGGGTGTTTTGATGTCCAGCACTTTCATCACGCGCGTATCCACCGCGCTTACATCCAAAGCGCCACTGGTCTCCAGCGACACGCTGTAACCTTCGTCGCACAGGCGTTTTAAAAGCGCGATACAAGTCTTTTGTGCCAGTGGTTCGCCGCCAGTGACGCAGACGTGGCGTGTCGGTTGGGCGTGCACCGTGTGCATAATATCGTCCAGAGACATACTGCTGCCGCCGGTGAAGGCGTAGCTGGTGTCGCAGTAGCCGCAGCGCAGCGGGCAGCCGGTCAGGCGAATGAAGGTGGTGGGGATGCCGACACGCGAGGTCTCGCCCTGTAGCGAATAGAAAACTTCACTGATGCGTAGCGATGTGCCCGCGCTGGAGGATGGCATGACTATTCAAAAACTATTTAAGAGTGGATAGGTGTTTCTTGGCTTTGCCGGCGGCTTCGCTGTCGGGAAATTTTGCCATGACTTGTTTGAGCGTGGCTCTTGCGGCTTCTTTGTTGTTCAGCAGTTCCTGGCAGTCGGCGATAATGAGAAATGCCTCGGCCACTTTGGGGTGTGTGTCGAATTTGCTCACCAGTATTTGATAGTTCTCCAGGCTGCTTTTGTAGTCCTTCAGCATGAAATACGAATTACCCATCCAGTAGCGAATGTTGGCGACGTGTGCGGATTGCGGATAGTTGTTGAGAAACTCCTGAAACGCGCTCGCCGCATTCTGATAACGTTCCGCCTTATAGAAACCAAGCGCGGCTTCCAGCGCGCGATTTTCCGTGACCAGATCATCGGTTTTGTCTTTTGCGCCGCTGGCTTTGTTGGCCGTGGCCACATCTCCGGCTTCAAAGCGGCGCAGACGCCCGTCCAGATCTACATAGAAATCTTTTTGACGTTTCTCGGTGTCTTGCAGTGCGTGCGTGAACTCTTCGTTTTGCCCGCGTAGTTTGCGCAGCTCGGTATTTTGCGCATCGATAGCAATCTGCAAATCCAACAGGGCGCTGGTTTGACGCTGATAGGCGGCCTCGACTTTGGCCAAAGAGGCTTCCGCCGTGTCAAGACGTGCTTTCAGTTGCTCTATGTCATTGCGTGCCTTGTCATCGTTGAACAGCCCCGCAGAAGCCGGGGCTGTGGTGAAGAGCAAAACACTGAGAATGAAAAGCTGTAGCCGGGGCATGCTTATTTGTAGCTGATGTCCGCGCGACGATTCTGTGCCCAGGACTCTTCATCGTGGCCGGTCGCTTGAGGCTTCTCTTCACCGTAACTGATGGCTTCAATCTGGCTCGCTTTGGCACCGCTCAGCACCAGTGCTTTCTTGGTGTTGTTGGCGCGGCGCTGGCCGAGAGCGAGGTTGTATTCGCTGCTGCCGCGTTCGTCCGCATTGCCTTCGGTGCGTGCGCTGGTTTCGGGGTGTTCGCTTAAATAAGCGCCGTGGGCCTGAATGACAACTTTGTCGCTATCCTGTATTGCATCCACGTCGAATGGGAAATACACACTGCGCTTGGGCAGTGCGGCGGCATCGTTGGATTCGGTCTTGTTTGTATCGTTGGTATTGGCTTGGGCGGCTGAATCGGCCTTGGCCAAGTCCTGCGCATTGACATCGGCGGCGTTCGCGTTGCCGACTACGGCATTTTCTGCGGCCGGTACAGGGGCGCTGACCGCGGGTTCTGCATCAGGCTTCGCGACATTTTTTTTAGGCTGAAAATAAGCGCAGGCACTCAGCAGATTCAGGAGGGCAATGCTCAGAATTAGTTTTTTCATGGTTACTCCAAGGAAGAATTATGGTTGATAAAACGGGCCCCATGTCGGTTCGCGTATATCTCCTTGCTGTGAGGTCATCTTTTGTTTCAC
The DNA here is from genome assembly GCA_020055845.1 of Betaproteobacteria bacterium. Lineage (GTDB taxonomy): Bacteria > Pseudomonadota > Gammaproteobacteria > Burkholderiales > Gallionellaceae > PALSA-1006. The sequence continues at coordinate 3,529 of JAGVIV010000337.1, read as the reverse complement.
CCGACCGTCACTCGACACGGTGGCCAATATACCACGCCCGTGTACCTCGGTGGCAAATAGGACGAGTTTTCCATTGGGGGCGAAGCTGGGTTTTTTCTCCCATCCTCCGGGCGTGAGAATCTGTAGTTGTTTGGTCTCAAAATCTTCTGTAGCGATGTAGAACCGGCCTTCTTTGTAATGGGCAAAGACAAAACTTTTGCCGTCCGGACTGATGCGCGGCGAGAAGTTATTGCTGCCCTCGAAAGTCAGGCGTTCCGCGCTGCCGCCGCTCACTGGCATGCGATAGATCTGCGCGCTGCCGCCGCGGTCCGAAGTAAACAGCAGAAAGCGTCCGTCCGGCGTGAACGAGGGTTCGGTGTCGATGGTGTCGCTAAAGCTGATGCGCTGCAGCTCGCGCCCATCCGTATGCACCAGATAGATTTGCGAGCTGCCCTCGTGGGTGAGTACCAGTGCGAGCATCTTGCCGTCGGGTGACCATGCCGGTGCGCTGTTGCTGCCGGGGAACGAAGCCAGCAGAAGACGTTTATGTGTGAGCAGCGATTGCGTGTAGACCATCGCGCGGCCCTGCTCGAAACTGACATACGCGAGTGAATTTCCGTCCGGTGACCATGCGGGAGACATGATGGGCTGATTCAGTTCCAGCACGGTCTGTTCCCCGTAGCCGTCGCTGTCGGCAATCACCAGACGGTTGTGTTTGCCCTGGCGATTGATATAGGCGATGCGCGTGCTGAACACGCCCGGAGTGCCGGTCAGCTTGGCATAGATGGTATCGGCGATGCGGTGGGCGATCGCGCGCGTCTGCTCCGCCTGCGACGAGATGGCCTGACCGAGCAGTTCGGTCTTGGTGACGGTATCCAGCAAACGGAAGCGCACCTCGATACGCCCATCCGCCTGTTTGCTTACCTTGCCGATGGATAGTGCTTCCACTCCGCCCCATTCGGAAAATTTCACTTCTTTGGTGTCATGCGGCGCTTTACCCATGGGGTCTACGAGTTTGAACAGGCCGGTGCGAATCAGGTCGTTCGCAATAATCTCGGTGAGATGTTGGTCGAGTGCCGCCTCGCCTTCAAAGGGGATAAGGGCGATGGGAAGCTGATGTTCACCGGCACCGGTGACTTCGATATCGAGAATCGCGCGGGCGGGAAATGCAATACACAACAAAATAAGCAAACTGCTGAGACGCAGCATCGGGTATCTCCTTAAAGCCAATCGTTAGGGTTTAACTGATAAACGTAATTCGCGAAACAGTCGCGCGATTGCGGGATCCTGCGGTAAAGGCAAGGGTTGCGCTTTGTAGATGGCGCGTTCAGCGGCGCTGTCGTAGGCGGCATTGCCGCTGCTTTTTTCCAGTTTCACATTGTCCATGACAGAGCCTCCGGGTAATACGACGACTCTGAATATCGCTTCGGCATTTGCCGCCACATCCGGCGGGGTAACAATGTTATTTTTAATCTTGGCGCGGATCAGGTCGGTATAACGCGCCACTTCGCCTTGGGTCGCCGCATCAATCTCCGCGCGCATTTTAGCCCTAAGCGTCTGGATGCGCTCTTCCTCCTGTGCCGCGCGCGCGTCGGCCGCCTGTTTTTTATCAGCCGCTTGTCGGGCTTGCTCCGCACTGACCTTGGCCGCAGCGGCTTTGCTGGCTGACTCGGTATCTTTTTTAGGTTTGGCGTTTTTTTTCTTATCCTTGATCTTGACCTCAATCTCGGCTTTGGGGGCGATCACGGCTTCGACCGGCTTGGGTGGGGCGGGGGCTTCTACCGGTGGTAAGACGGGAGGAGCGGGGGGCTCGGGTATGACTTCGCTCACCGGATCTGGCAAGTGATCCCACATTTCCACCACCATGCTTTGGGGCGGCTTCACATGCCAATTAAAACCGAAAAAAAGCAGGGAAAAAAACACGCCGTGCACCGCCAGCGCCAGTGCGCCTGCGGAGAATTTATGCGGTTCGGAATAAGCCTGCGCGCCCATGCTCAGCGGGATTTGGTGAACAGGCCGACTTTTTTAATCTGCTGTTGCTGCAGCATGTCCATGACATTGATGACCTCTTCATAGCGCACATTTTTGTCGGCAGAAATCACCACGGGCTGATCGGCATTCTTGGATTGTTTCTTTTTCAGCAAAGCACTCAGCTCACTTCTGGAGACCGGGTATTCCCGTCCGCCCTGGCTATGGTCGCGCAGCGCCAACGTGGTATCTTTTTTGATGATGACTTCTATAGGCGCAACGGGCGGAGCGGATGATTTGCCAACGCTGGGCAGGTCGATCTGGCCGGGATTCATCATTGGTGCGGTGATCATAAAAATCACCAGCAACACCAGCATCACGTCGATATAGGGCACGACGTTGATTTGGCTCATAGGCTGATGACGCGCGCGGCGCTGGCTGCTCATCGCCGCCTCCCGCAGGGCCCTGCTTTATGTTGTCTTGATACGGCGCGCGCTGTCATGGCTGTCTCTGCAAGACGTTGGAGAATTCTTCCATGAAGCTCTCGAAGCGCGAGGCCAGACGACCCACGTCATGGGCGTAGCGGTTGTAGGCGACCACGGCGGGGATGGCGGCGAACAGACCCATCGCCGTGGCGACCAGCGCTTCGGCGATGCCGGGCGCAACATGCGCCAGCGTGGCCTGTCCCACATTCGACAGGCCGCGGAAGGCATTCATGATGCCCCATACCGTGCCGAACAAACCAACGTAGGGGCTCACCGAACCGACCGTGGCCAGAAACGCGAGATGCGACTCGAGGTCGTCCATTTCACGCTGGTAAGTGGCGCGCATGGCGCGGCGCGCACCGTCCATCACGGCATTGTTATCCACGTTGCTCTTCTTTTTTAATTTTGCATATTCGCTGATGCCGGCGATGAATATGCGTTCCATGCTGCCCGCTTCATCACCGGCATGTTTTATTTTTTGATAGAGCTGGTTAAGGTCGGAGTTCGCCCAGAATTCGTCCTCAAAGGCCGCGCATTGTTTGACGGCGCGCCGCACCGTGAACATCTTGAGAAAGATATACCACCATGACATGAGCGAGACCAGCAGCAGCAGCCCCATGACCAATTGCACCAGGATGCTGGCGTTCTGGATCAAATGAATAAACGATAAATCCTGCATCACATCCATTGTCTTAGCTCCATTGTTTACGCAACACGTCCGGCACACTGACCGGTTTGAATTTGTCCGCAGTGACACACACCAGATGCACCTCGCCCTCGGTGAGCAGTTGGCCATCTCGCGATACGGTCTGCAATAGCGTCACGCGGCTGCGTCCCATGTCTTTGATCTGGGCTGTCACGGTCAACAGATCGTCCAGTTGTGCGGGTTTCAGATAGTCCACTTTGATCGAGCGCACCACGAACATCATGCCCAATTCTTTCATCATGGCCGCGTTGCTGTAGCCGAAGCTGCGCAACCACTCGGTGCGCGCGCGTTCCATGAAGTTCACATAGTTGGTGTGATACACCACCCCACCCGCATCGGTGTCCTGAAAGTACACGCGGACAGGAAATGAAAATATCTTCGGATGTTTATT
>JAGVIV010000290.1 GCA_020055845.1 Betaproteobacteria bacterium | reverse complement strand
TGGGATGAGAGCGGCAATCCGGCGTACCAGCTGTTCTTGGGCTAAAATCCGCGAACATGAATTTTGACCGTCTGCGTTTCGTGGCCGAACGCGCCGAAATCGGCGAGAAACGCGAAGCCCTGCTCGCTGTGAGCATTCCCGAAATCCCGGGCAGCTTCCGCAAATTTTGCACATTGCTGGGCAGTCGCAATATCACCGAATTCAACTACCGCTATGCCGACCCGAGCGTGGCGCAAGTCTTCGTCGGCGTGCAGGTCAAAGACCCGTCCGAAACGGAAAAACTGGTTGCCACGCTGGAGAAAAACAATCTGCACACGCTCGACCTCACCGACAACGAAATGGCCAAACTGCACCTGCGCCATCTGGTCGGCGGCCGCGCACCCGAAGCCAAAGATGAAATCATCTACCGCTTCGAGTTCCCCGAACGCCCCGGCGCGCTGATGAATTTCCTCAACAGCATGAACCACAACTGGAACATCAGCCTGTTCCACTACCGCAACCACGGCGCAGACTACGGCCGCGTGCTGGTCGGCATGCAAGTGCCGCACAAGGATAAAAAAGAGCTGAAGCAATTCCTCGACACACTCGGTTACCCGCATTGGGATGAGAGCGGCAATCCGGCGTACCAGCTGTTCTTGGGCTAAAATCCGCGAACATGAAAAAGGAGCAAACATGAGCACAGCCGAGGTGATAGAACAGGCGCTGAAATTAAAATCAGCTGACCGTTATTTGCTGCTGGAAATATTGCACTCCAGTCTGGACAAGCCCGATCCTGAAATCGACCAGATATGGCACGAGGAAATTTTGCGCCGGATAAAAGCCTTCGACGAAGGGCGGATTGAGACTGTCTCAATGGAAGAGACTTTCAGGAACCTATAGTGCGGCTGACTTTTTTAACCATTGCCCGCGACGAGTTAACCGAAATCAAACGTTTCTATAGCCGGCAACAACAAGGATTAGGCGACGCATTTAAACGAGAAGCCGAAGCTGCGGCCAGGCTCATTCTGGAGCGCCCGCTGGCATGGCAAATTGAAATTGAACCCGCCAGAAGATTCTTGCTCAACCGGTTCCCGTACAAAATGGTCTATATGATTCAGGCCGAACAAATCGTTGTACTTGCCATCATGCACCAGCATCGCCAACCCGATTATTGGGTGGAACGAATTGAAAACTAATGACCACCTATATCTATATCACTAGGCGGATTCCCGGATGAAGACAGAGCCGTGAGCATGTCTGCACCATCTCGCCCCGACTCCTTCCGTGACTTTGTTCTGGAACAACTCGCCTCCCTCCCCGGCCTGCGCTGCAAACGCATGTTCGGCGGCTACGGTTTATATGCGGGTGAAGTATTTTTTGGCATCGTGTTCGACGGTCGGCTGTATTTCAAAACACATCCCAGCACTTTGGCAGAATATCTGGAACATCACGCGGCTGTTTTTGCGCCCTCAGAAAAACAGGTTTTGAAGAATTACCGCGAAGTTCCGGTCGATATTCTGGAAGATAGCGAACGTTTGTCGCTTTGGGCAAGAAAGGCGGCCAGCCAGTGAGCATCCAAACTAGGAAGCAGAGCCTTAGACAAAGTATAATCGCCGCCCGCTCGAATATCGCGCCATCGGAGCGGGAGGAAATGAGCCGCGTGATTGCGCGACGTATCACGCAGCTTGATGCTTACCGTGCCGCCGCGACCGTGTTGGGCTATATGAATTTCGGCGCAGAGTTTGCCTCGGAAGTTTTTGTGCAGCAGGCGTTGCTGGATAACAAACAGCTGCTGTTACCCAAGGTGAACCGCGACACCCGACAGCTGGAGCTCTATCAGGTGAACAATCTGGCGCGCGATGTGGCACCGGGTTTGTGGGATATTCCCGAGCCGCGAATTGGGCAGTGCGAAAAGGTGGACGAATTGGCATCGGTCGATTTGATTTTGCTACCGGGCGTGGCATTTTCCCGCGATGGTGCGCGACTGGGTTACGGCGGCGGGTTTTACGACAAGTTGCTTGAACGCATCAAACATCAACCGGTGTTGGTCGCGGCGGCATTTGCCGTGCAAGTGGTCGAATACATCCCGCAAGAGGATACCGACCGCAAGGTGCAGTGGCTGATAACAGAACAAGAAACGATCTTCTGTGCGGGATAGACGCGCAGATCAATGAATGATTTTGCAATTTTGAGAGTGGAGAGCAGCATGGCGAACTTACCCGATTACGATCCGCAAGAAACTCAGGAGTGGCTGGATTCGCTCCAGTCGGTACTGGAAAAAGAAGGCAGCGATCGCGCGCACTTCCTCATCGACCAGCTTATTCATCACGCGCGTCTGGCTGGTGATGACATGCCAATCAGCGCCACCACGCCTTATATCAACACCATTCCCCAGGACAAAGAAGAACGCTCTGCAGGCAACTTCGAGCTGGAACACCGCATCCGCGCGCTGATGCGCTGGAATGCGATGGCGATTGTGCTCAATGCCAACAAAGAATCTTCCGAACTCGGCGGCCACATCGCCAGCTTCGCCTCGGCAGCCACTTTATATGACGTTGCCTTCAACCATTTCTTCCACGGCAAGACCGACGACCACGGCGGAGACATGGTGTATTTCCAGGGCCACTGCTCGCCCGGCATGTACGCCCGCGCCTTCATCGAAGGTCGATTGAGCGAAGAACAACTCTACAAATTCCGCCAAGAAGTGGACGGAGGAGGATTGTCTTCCTACCCACATCCTTGGCTGATGCCGGATTTCTGGCAGTTCCCCACCGTGTCCATGGGCCTCGGCCCGCTGATGGCGATTTATCAGGCGCGCTTCATGCGCTATCTGCAACACCGCGGTCTGGCGCAAACCAATGGCCGCAAGGTGTGGGCCTTCCTCGGTGACGGCGAGACCGACGAGCCGGAATCGCTGGGTGCGATCTCGATGGCTGGTCGTGAAAAACTCGACAACCTGATCTTCGTCATCAACTGCAATCTGCAACGTCTGGACGGCCCGGTACGCGGCAACGGCAAAATCATTCAGGAGTTGGAAGGTGTATTCCGCGGTGCCGGATGGAACGTCATCAAGGTGATCTGGGGTCGTCGCTGGGACCGCCTGCTGGCCAAGGACAAGAGCGGCCTGCTGCTCAAACGCATGGAAGAAGTGGTCGACGGCGAATACCAGACCTACAAATCCAAAGACGGCGCTTATGTACGCGAGCATTTCTTCGGCAAATATCCCGAGCTGCTGGAACTGGTCGCCGACATGTCGGACGACGAGATCTGGCGTCTGAACCGCGGCGGCCATGATCCGTTCAAGGTGTTTGCGGCCTACGCCCACGCCACCAAGCTCAACGGCCAGCCGACCGTGATCCTCGCCAAGACGGTGAAAGGTTACGGTATAGGCGAGGCGGGTGAAGGCCAGAACACCACCCAC
>JAGVIV010000078.1 GCA_020055845.1 Betaproteobacteria bacterium | reverse complement strand
ATGCTGGAAGGTGTCGTGCTCAATCTGCAAAACGTCGAGCAGTCGCTCAGCGATGCAGGCGAATTGATGGAAATGGCGCTGGCGGAGAATGATGACGACAGCCTGCACGGCATCGCCGCCGACATCGAGCAGACCGAAAAATTGGTCGCCGATATGGAGTTCCGCCGCATGTTCTCCGGCAACATGGACGCGAACAATTGCTTTATCGAAATCCAGGCGGGCAGCGGCGGCACGGAAGCGCAAGACTGGGCTTCCATGCTGCTGCGCATGTATCTGCGTTACTGCGAGCGCAAGGGTTTCCAAACCGAAATTCTGGAACAGTCGGATGGTGAAGTCGCCGGCATCAAAGGCGCTTCCATCAAGGTGAGCGGCGAATATGCTTTCGGCCATTTGCGTACCGAAACCGGCGTGCATCGCCTCGTGCGCAAGTCGCCGTTCGATTCAGGCAACCGCCGCCACACTTCGTTCTCCAGCGTGTTCATCTACCCCGAAGTGGATGAAACCATCGAGGTGGACATCAACCCTGCCGACCTGCGCACCGACACCTACCGCGCTTCCGGCGCGGGTGGGCAGCACATCAACAAGACCGACTCGGCGGTGCGTATCACGCATATCCCGACCGGCATCGTCGTGCAGTGCCAGAGCGACCGTTCGCAGCACCGCAACCGTGCCGAGGCGATGGCGATGCTGAAGTCGCGCATGTATGAGGCCGAGCTGCGCAAGCGCAACGCCGAAAAACAGGCAATGGAAGACGGCAAGACCGACATCGGCTGGGGGCACCAGATCCGCTCGTATGTGCTGGATCAATCGCGCATCAAAGACCTGCGTACCAACCACGAAGTAGGCAACACACAGGGCGTGCTGGACGGCGACCTCGACGATTTTATTTCGGCTAGTTTGAAGCAAGGGGTGTAGCCAAAAATCTCAGTTCTATCCGCAGATTTCGCAGATTAACGCAGATTTTTGTGCCGTTATCAGCTGAGACTGCATCCTCCCAAAGGTGGGCAAAAGTATCGAGGTAATGGTTTGCTTTAATCGGCGATAATCTGCGCAATCTGCGGACAACTATTTTTTTCAGCTTGCGTAGGGTGTGCAAACGGCCTCATCGTTTGCCCACGCGGTGCGAGAGATGGGCTTTGTTAGCTGTATGTTTGCAGCCCTAGGTTATGCCACACAGGAGGAAACATGTTGCTCAACACCGACCACCTCAAACGCTGCATAGGCACGCTCGAATCCTCTCTTGCGTTTTATCAAAAATCCGAACCGGGCAGCATAGACCAGGAAGTGTTCCGCAACGCCATCGTCAAGGGCTACGAACTAGCCCAAGAGACGGCCTTCAAGCTCATCAAGCGCGCGCTTAAAGACTACGGCCACGGCGGAAAAAAACTCGACGCCACATCTGTGAAAGATTTGCTGCGCCTCGCCGCCACCCACAGCCTGATGACCGTGGAAGAAGTCGAGCGCTGGTTCGCCTACCGCGACAACCGCAACGACACCGCCCACGACTACGGCGAAGGCTTCGCCAAAGAAACGCTAGCGCTCCTGCCCAGCTTTGTTGCCGATGCCAAAACACTAGAAGCCGTCCTGCGCGCCCGATTCAGCGACAAAGAATAGCGCCACCATGCCCGCATCCCCAACCATCTCGCTCGACTTGCCGCAAAAATATCTGGAACAAGTCCAAGCTCTGCTGCGCGCCCACGTCCCGCACGCGGAAGTTTGGGCCTATGGCAGCCGCGTCACCGGCAGCGGCCACGAAGCCAGCGACCTCGACCTCGTACTGCGCAACCCGCAAAACCAGCAAGAAGAAACCGCCGCGTTATCCGAACTCAAGGAAGCCTTCACCGAAAGCAACCTGCCGATCCGCGTGGATGTGATGGATTGGGCGCGCATTCCGGTGAGCTTTCACCGCGAGATCGAGCGGGCGCATGTGGTGGTGCAGGAGGGAGCCAAGAAGTCGGTCGGATTGAAAGATCCCCCTATCGGCTGCACACCATCGAAAGAAAAGTGATGCTACCCCTGTCCCGACTGGTGCGTCCCGCTACCGTATTTTTGGAGTTGTAGCGGTAACTATTACCGGAGCCAATGACGCCAATTCTTATTGACCGACCAGTTTTTCTGGCGTGATTTCGCCCAGAAAGTTGGCTGCCTCTAAAGCAGACTCCAGCACCGGAATCATATCCTGTGCGGCTAATGCGGCTTCACCCTTGGCATGTAAAGCCATTGCCTTGAAAACCTGCAAGGCCACATCCACCGCTTCATATAAATCCGGCGCTGCGGCAATCATGCTTGCTCGCGCAAGCATCTTCTCTTTAATAGCGTCCGCAATTGACGCAATTTTATGGTTGTCCTGATCGAGGATTATGGGATTTTCACCTTCGGCTTCCAGCACGATATGCCATACGCCAGCCTGCATTTGCTCTTCCATGTTAATACCCTTGAGTTTGAATTCT
>JAGVIV010000053.1 GCA_020055845.1 Betaproteobacteria bacterium | reverse complement strand
TCGTACACCTGCCCCAGCACATCGCGCGCCAGGCGCGGATCGTCGCCAAAGCCGATAGTGGAGATGAGATCGACCAGCTCGCCCAGTTTGCCATCGGGCAACGGTGCGCGGCCGAAGCGTTTGTCGAGGATGTTTTTGAGCTTGGGGTTTTCCGCTTCGATGACGGAGAGCGCATCGTCGATGCGCTTGCCGATGTCCGGCTGCTTGGCGGCGGCACGGATGGCTTCCCAGCGCGCGCTTTCAGGCACCCAGAATACGTTCACTTCCTTGTAATAGTCGCGGTCTTCCAGCTCGGCGGCGACCAGCCCGGCATCGTCCAGGTAATAGTCGTCCTTGGGATCGGCAAAGCGGCGGCCCAGCTCGGCTCGGCGGGCGGCGAAGGTGTCGGAGATGTATTTGACGAAGATCAGGCCGAGCACGAGGTGCTTGTATTCGGCGGCATCGGTGTTAGCGCGCAACTTGTCGGCGGCAGCCCACAGGGTCTTTTTAATATCGTCGAGCATCAAGTTCCATTTCTTTTCGCGTTTTACAATCTAGATTGAAATACTACATTTCCATCCTGCCTCTACTTTGACAACAAGCAATCTTCCAGAATAGTACCGCGTTGTTGCATACATGACACACCCATCAACACCCTCCGCAAATAGGTACTTTCTCAAAATTGAGCTACTTCACCCACGAAGAAAACGACAAGTCTAGTTGTGTACGCTTTGCACAGTCAAAGATTCATTCAGCTGATCTTCAGTTACATTATTCCCCGTAGCGTTGTGCGCCCAAAGGACGAACTTTTCAATCAATCGGTTATTTTGCTCTTTTAATAATACATTTTCAGCTTCAAGTTCAAGAAGTCTCTTTGCTGTGGCTACACGATACTTCTTATTCCCACCGAGTTCTTTTTGTTTAGCCAAAAGCACTTTTTTTACACGATATGACTGCGCAATCAATTCATGCTTCCGCAGCCCTTGTTCAGTATATCGTTGCCCTATTTCCTTATCGATTTTGGCAATCACCAGTCCCCATGAAATCTCTTCAGAGAAGGCGTCTATTATTTGAACGATTCGTTGCCCTAACTCCGGAGTAATGTTGCTGGCTCGTTTATTCATTTTCAGCCCCCTCAATTCCCAACTTTGGCACCGAGCTACGCTGCTCCATAACGAGACCTAGTTTCTCAATTAGCACTACAGCTAATGCAGAACTATCTTTCAACTCTGAAGACAATTGAACAACTGCCCCATTCTGAACATCCTTGTTCATGTAAAACTCGCTTATCAGTCTATCCAATTTTGCCAATTGTCTTTTGGTCTTATCTAACCACTGATCAGCCCCATCTATCCCATCCTCAACATCTTCAAGAACCTGTTGTTGATACTCTTCAAGACTTGCTCGAAGATTTTCTGCTTTATTTTGTGCATTTTTCTCAAAGGTTTTTATCCCCTTTACGCACAGCAATTCACTGCAATCCAGACACTCATTAAATTTTTTGCAGCCGGATGAAATATAGCTATGTTTGCAAACCCCATATTCATTTAGGTGGCAACCTTGAACATTCAATGCGCCACTATCCGTATCAAAAGTAACAATCGCATCCTTGCTAAAGGACACCACTACAATTTTCCCAGATGATCCGGAAGTAATCGCAGACTCGAGCACTTCATGAGCGATAGCCAATGCGCTTTGTTCAAACACTCTGTGTTTAGATTGATCAACTATCTCAAATGACAGGTCTGCAGCTTCAGCTGGCGACCTTAAGTCATAAGCCTCATTCTGCTTCACATCTGCCCGACCAGCCGCATAAGCTGAGATGAGTTCTGAAACACCAGCTTTTTTCAGCTGAGTTTGCCAAAAATGTCGAAATTCATGTGTTCCCAAATCAATCTTTGAGCCATCTTCCTCATAGAATCCATATTGCTCAAAGACTGTTTGATGACCTTCTACAGTAGGCCTCGCTGACAGTGCTTGCTCGAAAGATATTTGCCCAATATGCGATGGAATAACCTTGCACGTACCTCGTGATGCATGCGTTTGATTATGAAAACAACAAAACATTGCTTCACTATATTTAAGTTTACCCACGATATATGGGAAGCCTTTTGGCAACAGCTTAAGAAGTGCATCTTCAAGGCTTTTGAATTGATAGACGACTGCGCCATCCATTGAATGGATGTGCTTAGTTATTAAATTGTTTCGGTTTACCCACCCGGCAATACTTCTCTCTTCGATTCCAACTATCTTCGCCACAGCTTCTTTTGTTATCCACTCTTCATTGCGAAGATGTTCAAGTATGGATGGCAGATATAGCTTTCGAGGATTTAACTCATAATGCCTAGCAACCCGCCTAGACTCAGAACTAAATTCTTTAAGTCTTATAATTATCATTTCAGCAAATGATGCAAATTGGCGTGCAAATGGCTTAACCATTTGATTACCTCCCTTTACTGGCTTCCACTTCAAAGCAAATCTGTCCTCATCTTCAGCCATGCCATCCGAATCAAGCTCCCCTTTCGATAAAGTGAATGATTCTGGATCGTAAGGCATTAGAGCAAGCTCTGAAATTCTGCAATTTAATCCAAGCGCATTTAAAGCCAACCCGAGCACCAGAGGCCCGTCCTTTTCATCACTATATTCCCTGAGCTTAATTTTTGATTCGCCAGTCTCATTCAATGTTTGAATAGGCCTCTTCTTGTACATGCAGCCCTCAAATACCCACATAGCAAGCTGGATAAGAACTCGAGTCGCCCGCTGAGAGGGCATTTTTTCTTGTCGTCGCTTTTCTGCCTCCGCAGAAATATCCATACGCAATTCAAGCGGCTTTTTGCGTCGACTTGCCCAAGAAAATGGCCTTGCCAACAATCGATTGTCATTCATGATTTTAATCAAAGACTGAAGCAATACGCCTCTACGATAAGCGCTCGCTTCGGCAATTGCTGCTATGAGATTCGCCGAATTAATGACATCATCTTTTGAAATTTTTGATGGATGTGCCTCGCCATCCAGACGTTTTCTAACCACGTATTCAAGCACCTTAAGCACCGTCATGAGGTCGCTTGT
>JAGVIV010000131.1 GCA_020055845.1 Betaproteobacteria bacterium | reverse complement strand
GAGTTTCACTTCGACGGCCTGCGGGTAGATGCGGTCGCCTCCATGCTATATCTGGACTATTCACGCAAAGCAAACGAATGGTTGCCGAATAAATATGGCGGGCGCGAAAATCTCGAAGCCATAGACTTCCTGCGCGAACTCAACATCATGGTGCATGAAGCCTTCCCTGGCGCATTGACGCTGGCCGAAGAATCGACCTCATGGCCGGCCGTATCACGCCCAGTGTATCTCGGCGGACTCGGCTTCTCGATGAAATGGAATATGGGCTGGATGAACGACACCCTCAAATTCATGCAGCAAGATCCGGTACACCGCCGCTACCATCTTAACCAGCTTACCTTTAGCCAGCTTTACGCCTACACTGAAAACTTTATTCTGCCGTTTTCCCATGATGAAGTCGTACATGGCAAAGGCTCTTTGTTAAGCAAAATGCCCGGGGATGCGTGGCAGAAATTTGCCAATCTGCGCTTGCTTATCGCCTATCAGATGGCCAGCCCCGGCAAAAAGCTAACTTTTATGGGGAATGAAATCGGACAAGGTCCGGAATGGCGTTCTGCGTGGGAGGTCGACTGGTGGCAACTCGGAATGGAGCCGCATCAGGGTATACAGAATCTGGTACGCGATATGAATCGCTTATATCGCGATTTGTCGCCACTCCACGAGCTTGATTTTGAACAAGCGGGCTTTTCATGGATAGACTGTCAGGATGCTGAGCACACTCTGCTGTCTTTCATTCGCCGCGCTCGCAATGGGGCCAATGTGATAGCAGCCTTCAATTTCACTCCCGTACCGCGCAATCGCTACCGAATCGGCTTACCAAATGATTGCGTTTATCGCGAAATATTCAATAGTGACTCAACATATTATGGGGGTAGCAACCTCGGTACTGGCAACAGCATCCGTGCCGAACACACCCCGTGGATGGGACAACCCTTCTCTGCCGAAATCGAACTTCCCCCGCTCGCGGCCGTTTTGCTGATACCCGCATAGAGATAGAAGGTGTAATATTATTGCCATCACGATTTGCAACAATCTCTTACCGAACACTTAAGCAAAGGAAATATCATGGCTACAGCAACAAAAAAAACGGCTGCCGCAGCTAAGATTACAGCCCCTAAGACGACTAAAAAACTGGAAGGCGCAAAGGCCGCAGATACAAACAAGAGCATCCTCAAACCCGCTGCCAGTGCCACAAAAACCACCCGCAAAACGCCTACTGTTAGTGCCGCCACGACTACAAACAAACTTGAAAAACCACCCGCAGTCAAAAAAACAAGAGCCAAGAAAGCCGACATCTCGGTGTCTCCGGAACATCGCTATCACATGATTGCTACCGCTGCATATTACCAGGCAGAACGACGTGGATTTGCCGGTGGATATGAGATGCAAGATTGGATTTCTGCCGAGGCCGAAATCGACGTACAACTTAAGTCTTAAGCGAGTTTGGATTGCAGCAATGCAATTGCTTTTTTACATTCACTAATCTCCCGCCCAAAGTAACGACAGGGCGGGCTGAAAATAATTTCGAGTCGTCTAATGTCTAACCTCACCCACTCTGCCGCTTGGCAAGCTTTATCCCTTCATCAGCAAGACATCCGCAAAAAAACTATGCGCGACATGTTTGCTGCGGACTCTGCTCGCTTTGACAAGTTCTCATTGCAAATAGACGGATTGCTACTCGACTATTCAAAGAACCTTATTACTGAAGAAACGCTGACGCTACTTCTTAATCTGGCGCGGCAATCCAAATTGCACGAATGGATCGAGCGCCAGTTCAACGGCGACAAGATCAATACCAGCGAGGCCCGCGCCGTACTGCACACCGCACTGCGCAGCCCGCGCAATGCGAATGTCACGCTGGATGGCAAGAATGTCATTGCTGACGTACACCGTGTACTCGACCATATGCGCCGCTATAGCGAAGATGTTCGCTCCGGTGCCGTACGCGGACATACCGGAAAAAAAATCCGCCACCTCGTTAATATTGGCATCGGCGGCTCTGCGCTTGGCCCGCTCATGGCCTGTGAAGCGCTCAAACATTACGGCAGCGCCGACCTGACCGCGCACTTTGTTTCCAACGTCGATGCCACTGATATAGCCGAAACACTAAAACAACTCGACCCCGAAACTACGTTATTCATCATCAGCTCAAAAACCTTTACCACACAAGAAACTATCACCAATGCACGTACTGCTCGCGCCTGGTTGGTCGAGCATCTGGGTAGTGAAGCTGCCGTAGCAAAACATTTTGCAGCCGTCTCAACCAACCTGAGCGAAACCTCAAAATTTGGTATCGACCCGGAAAATGTTTTCGAATTTTGGGATTGGGTAGGCGGGCGTTATTCGCTATGGTCGGCGATAGGCCTGCCTATCGCACTGTATATCGGCATGGAGAACTTTGAACGCCTTCTGTCCGGCGGGCACGCAATGGACGAACACTTCCGCCAAGCCCCATTAGAGAAAAATATGCCTGTCATTCTGGCTATGCTGGGCATCTGGTACGGTAATTTCTTCGCCGTAGGTTCCTATGCCATCCTGCCATACGACCAATACTTGCAGCACTTCCCTGCTTATTTGCAACAGCTTGAGATGGAAAGTAACGGCAAGCGCATAGACCGCTCTGGCAATTTAATTGATTACGACACCCACTTTACCGTATGGGGCGAGCCGGGCACGAATGGTCAGCACTCGTTCTACCAGCTGATACATCAAGGTACACGCATGGTTCCAACGGACTTTCTGGCTCCGCTCAGCAGCCTCAATCCCATCGGCGAGCATCACACCATGCTGATCTCGAACTGCTTTGCGCAGACCGAAGCACTGATGCTCGGAAAAACCGAAACCGAGGCTCGCGCTGAACTGCAGCAACAGGGGTTGTCCAGCAATGCCATTGAAGCACTGTTGCCATACAAAATCTTCCCTGGGAACCGTCCAAGCAACACGCTGCTCTTTGACAAACTCGATCCTTACACGCTTGGGATGCTGATAGCGCTATATGAGCAAAAAATATTCGTGCAGAGTGTCATCTGGAATATCAATGCCTTCGATCAATGGGGAGTGGAGTTCGGGAAGCAACTCGCGAACAAGCTCTTGCCGGAGTTACGGGCGCACGAGACGGTCACAACACACGATGCGTCGACCAACAATCTAATCAACCTCTTTCGCAATGGACGCTTGCCTTAAGGAAAGCGGATTAAGCACGCTGGCGTGCCGCTTCAAATAGGCATATCGCTGCGGCCGCCGCAACATTCAAAGACTCTACTTTGCCCGGCATCGGAATCGAGATGCGCTGTCGACAAACCGCAGCCAACGCATGGCTCAAGCCCGCACCTTCATTACCGAAAGCGAAAGCAAGATTACCTACGAGCTCGGTTTGATAAAGACTGTTCGCGGCCCGCAGCTCGGTGGCGAGTATATTCCCCTCAAAGACTGCAGCCACATTGAAGAGATCGGCATGCTCGTGGACACTCATAGCGAAATGCCCTCCCATTGCGGCACGCAATACTTTGGGCGACCACACATCGGCACAACCGGCGGATAAAAAAGCTGCATCACATCCGGCAGCAGCGGCCGTACGCAATATAGATCCGAGATTGCCCGGATCCTGTACATCCTCAAGCAAAATACAAAAATGGCTATGTGATGGGGAGACATGCGGCTGCGGCAAGTCAATCAGCGCAAGCAGACCGCTCGGCGTTTTCAGCTCGCTCAACTCGCCGAATAAAGTGTCATCCAAACAGATGACCGGAACCTCAGGCAATTGCACCAGCAAGTTCGCAATCTCCGGATCAAATTCAGCCGCTGCATTAACCAGCAACTGCAATGGTCTTTGGCCCGACTGCATATAAGCATGCACGAGATGCGCGCCATCCAGCAGTGTCTTCCCTGACTTGCGCCGTTGCCGCGACGATCCCGCCAGTTTGCTCAGTTCTTTAAAGAAGGGATTGTCGCGCGAAGAAATATGTTTCACAGTCGCCATCAAACCGGCTCATTTTGATTCGACGGCTCCAACAAATTCCCCATTTCCTCCAACGCGGGCAGTTCGCTGAGTGATCGCAAATTCAAATCATCCAGTAACTGTTGCGTGGTCGCATACAGCGCAGGCTTGCCCGGTGTATCTCGCGTGCCGATGCTTTCAATCCAGGCACGCGACTCCAGTGTCTTTAACACTTGCGCAGAAACAACAACCCCGCGAATTTCTTCAATATCCCCGCGTGTCACCGGCTGACGGTAGGCAATGATAGCCAGTGTCTCCATCACCGCACGCGAGTAGCGCGGTGGCTTTTGCGGGTCTAAACGTTCGATATGGGCCTGCATTTCAGGACGGGCACGAAAGCGCCAACCACTGGCAACACGGTTCAGCTCGATGCCGCTGTCGGCATATTTTTCCGCCAGCTGCTGCAATAACTCCTCGATAACACGGTTTTCCAGCGGCTCATTGGCAAGCTTCCTGAGCTCGGACAAGGACAGAGGCTCCTGTGAAGTCATCAAGGCAGCTTCATATATCTTCTTTAACTGCACGACATCAACCGAGATCCCGGCAGCGGAGCCTGCTACAGGCAATTGATCCTCATTCAAGAGTGAGGCGGCTTGTTCGGACATAAATATTCCCCAACGTTTCAGTTTGCGTGATCTCAACCAAAGTTTCCTTGGCCAGTTCAAGAATAGCAATAAAGGTGACCACCAGCTGAGGGACTCCGCCGGTATGGTCAAACAGATTCTCGAACGGCTCGAACTCACCGTGGCGCAAATGCCGCAACAGGCGCGTCATTTGTTCCCGTACCGAAAGCTCGTCGCGCCTTACTTTGTGATGCGCGTTCACTTTTGCCCTCGTGAGCAAAGTCATCCATGCCACGCGCAAATCATCCACATTCACATTCGGCAAACGCTCAACCACGGTACGCTCGATCAACACCTGTACCACTTCGAAATCGCGCCCGGCTTGCGGCAATTCATTCAAGCTCTGCGCCGCGAGCTTCATTTGCTCATACTCCAACAAGCGCCTCATCAGCTCGGCCCGGGGATCTTCGACAAGCTCTTCCCCTATTTTACTTGGACGCGGCAATAACATGCGCGACTTGATCTCAATCAGCACCGCCGCCATCAGCAGATACTCGGCAGCCAGCTCCAGACGGTTGCGCTGCATAATCTCGATATAAGTCATGTACTGCTTGGTGAGCTGCGCCATCGGAATATCGAGCACATCGAGGTTATGCTTGCGAATCAGATACAGCAACAGGTCGAGCGGCCCCTGAAACGTCTCCAGTACCAACTCCAGCGCATCCGGTGGAATATAGAGATCGGACGGCATCTCCAGCAGCGGTTCGCCGTGGATGAGTGCGCGCGGAATAAGCTGTAGTTCGGCTTGGCTCAT
>JAGVIV010000005.1 GCA_020055845.1 Betaproteobacteria bacterium | reverse complement strand
GGGTTCCAAGCTGGGAGCGGAGATCGTTTTTGCCGCGTTGCCTTTCCTGTCTGTTGCTTTGCATCTGGCACAACAAGGTCATGCCACCGGTGCGGCAGAGCGCAACTGGAGCAGTTACGGAGCAGAAGTGGATTTGCCGCGGGACTTCCCGGAATGGCAGCGCAAATTGCTGTGCGACCCGCAGACCAGTGGCGGCCTGCTGGTCGCCTGTGCCGAGGAAACGGCAGACGAGGTGCTGGCGGCCTTCCATGCGGACGGTTTTGTGAGTGCCTGTGTCATCGGCAAACTTGACCCGGGTGCGGCACGGGTAAGCGTGGTCTAGCGCGTTTATTCCGGGCTGGTGTGGGCCGCAGGTGCAACGCCTTTGGCCGGAGCTCGCAGCAGTAGTAGCAAGGGCAGCATCAGCACGAAATTCAGCGTGGCGAACCAGAAGCTGTCGATATACGCGACGTTTTGCGCCTGATGCAGAACGGCCTTGGCGGCGAGCGCAATACCCTGCGGATCGGATATATCCAGATGGAGCGGGGCGAGATAGCTGTGCAGTGCATCGTTGTACAGGGTGATGTCGCCGCGCAGGAGCCCCCAGCTTTGTTGGCTGCTGCGCGAAAAGTATGTAGCGAGTACGGAGATTCCCAGTGCCGAGCCTACGGTGCGTATCAGGCTGTAGATGCCAGCCGCTTCCGCGCCGAGTTCTTTGGGCAGTGTGGTGAATGCCAGCGTGGAGATGGGAACGAAGATCAGTCCCATGCCCATGCCTTGCAGAATCATTGGCAGAATCAAATCGCCCGCCGTGATGTCTCCGGTGAAACGGGTCATCAGATAGTTGCCCGCTATGCTGCAAAAGATGCCCGCGAGCACGAAATTGCGCGGCGGAAATCGGCCGGAAAATTTCCCCACAAAAATCATCACGAACAGCGAGGCCAGTCCGCGCGGTGCCATATACAGCCCCGCTTCGAAGGTGGGGTAGCCCAAGAAATTTTGCATGAACAGGGATTGCAGCAGCATGCCGCCGAAGAAACCCACACCGATTGTGGTCATGATGAGGCTCGCCACAAGAAAGTTGCGGTCTTTGAACAGGCGCAGATCGAACAGCGGGTGGTGTTTGCCGGTGAGTGTATAAACGATGAAAAAGGCAAAGGCCAGTGCCGCGATAATCGCCGCCGCAACCAGGTTCTGCGAGCTGAACCAGTCGTCCTGATTGCCCCGGTCCAGCACCAGCTGTAGGGCGCCGATGCCTAGCGCCAGCGAGGCGAAACCCAACCAGTCCATGCGCCGTTCGCGCACTGCGGTGTCCGGGACGTAACGCACGGCGAGCAAGAAGGAAACGATGCCGACCGGCAAATTGATATAGAAGGTCCAGCGCCAGCTGATGACCTCGGTGAGCCAGCCGCCCAGTGTCGGGCCGAGGATGGGCGCGACCATCACCCCCATTGCCCAGATGGCCATCGCTTTGCCGCGCTGCTCGGCGGGATAGGTTTGCAGCATGATGGATTGCGACAGGGGTACCAGCGCCGCGCCGAAAACGCCCTGCAGGAAACGGAACAGCACCATTTGCGCGAGACTGGTTGCCATGCCGCACAGCGCCGAGGTGATGACAAAACCGGCGATGCTGACGAGCAGAAAACGTTTCTGCCCGAGACGGTCGGTGAAGAAACCGGTGAGCGGCATGAAGATGGCGGATGCAATCAGATAGGAGGTGAGCACCCAGCTGATATTGTCCGGTGTGGCATCAAGCTGTCCCGCCATGCTGGGCAGCGCCACATTGACGATGGTGGTGTCCAGCACCTGCATGATGGTGGCAGCCATCACGGCGACGCTGGTGAGTAAGCGGCTTTTACTCATGGAATATATCCTTGAAGAAACATTTAGCCACAGAGAACACCGAGGTCACAGAGAAAACCATAGGTTTATAAGCTTGGCTCAACTCTCTCTGTGAACTCTGTGGCTTGAATTGAAGTTTGAATTATTTAAGTTGAACAGTCACAGTCGCCGTTGCGCCGATGCGCAGCGGATGACCGGCATCCGTGGGCGCAAACTTGATGCGCACTGGCACGCGTTGCGCGACCTTGACCCAGTTGCCGGTGGCATTTTGCGGGGGCAGCAGCGAGAACGCCGTGCCTGTGCCGCCGCTGATACTTTCCACCGTGCCTTTGAAATGCTGGCCGGAATACATATCGATCTGAATGTCCGCGTTCTGTCCCGGATGGATGCCCGCCAGTTCGGTTTCTTTGAAGTTGGCATCGATATGGAAACTGTCCTGCGCGATGAGCGCGAACAGTGGCGTGCCGTTGTTGACCAGCGAACCGGCGGCGAGGCTGAGATTGCTGATCTGCCCGTCTTGCGTCGCGCTGAGGTGGGTGTGTTGCAGATCCAGTCTAGCCTGGTCGATGGCGGCTTGCGCCTTTAGCACATCACCACGCTCTTCAATGTTCTCCGGCGCGGAGAGGGCTTTGCTCAGTTTGGCACGGGCCTGATTCAGGGATGCCTGTAAGGCTTGCACGCGCGCATGGGTGTCGTCGGCCGCCTGTTGGGTAAGAAAATTTTGCGCGACCAATTCCTGGTTGCGCGCGTGACTGGCGCGTGCATTGGCGAGATCGCTTTCCATCTGCGCGACTTGTGCCCGCGCCACACGAATCTCCGCGTTGTCCTGGCGCGCGCTTTGCTGGGCAAGCGCGAGATCGGCCTGGGCACGGGTCAGCGCGATGGTGAAAGGTTCGGCATCAAGGTCAATCAGGGCATCGCCTTTGTGCACAAACTGGTTGTCTTTGATATGCACCGCGGTGACGCGGCCGGATACCTGTGCGGCCACGTTCACCACGTCGGCATTGATATAGGCATTTTCGGTGCTGCGCGTGGCGGCGGAGAAATGCACATAGGCGAAGCCACCGAGGACAGCGAGCAGCAGTAGCGCGATGATGACGGGCTTTTTGTTCGAGAGGATACGTTTCATGCGAGTGCTCCCAGTTTGCTGCGTATATTGTTTAGAACCATGAGTGCGGTTTTGATCTCGTCCTGGCTCACTCCTGCCAGCAATTCTTTGCGCAAATCTGCGGCGTAGCTGCGAATATTTTCCACGACTTTTTTTCCCGCATCGCTCAGATGCAGATGTTTGACTCTGCGGTCGGTTTCGCTGCCGCAACGCTTGAGTAAGCCTTCCTGCTCCATGTGGTCGACCGATCTGACCAGTGTGGCGGCCTCTATGCCCATAAACTGCGCCAGCTCGCGGTGGGTGCAACCGTCATGGCGCGACAGGTGCAGCAGCAGCAGCCAGCGCGAATGCGAAAATCCCAAGGGGCGCAGCCGCCTGTCCAGCTCGGTACGCCAGGCGTGATTTATCAGAAACATGGATTCCGAAAATTGTTCGTTCAGCGACTTCATGGATATTGTTGGCCTGCTAATTGTTGGCTTGCTAAGTATTTTGGCGGAGTGGGAGGGCGGTTGTCAAATCCTGTTTTTAAACGATAGCCGTTCGTGACGGTGTATGCGGGGAGAAAAAGTCTATCTGGAAAAGAACGCAACGGCTTCGCCCGCGTCGCGCGTGCGTTTAAACGGTGGCAGGCTTTGCCAGATGCGTTTGCCGTAGTGCTTGGAAATCAGGCGCGGGTCGCAGATCATCAGCACGCCGAGGTCGCTCTCGTCGCGAATCAAGCGTCCGGCACCCTGTTTGAGGTTGATGATGGTGCGCGGCAACTGGTATTCCATGAAGGCGTTGCGCCCCTGCTTGCTGATCTGCGCGATGCGCGCCGCGAGCACCGGATCGTCCGGCGAGGCGAACGGCAGCTTGTCGATGATGACCAGTGATAACGCTTCACCGCGCACGTCCACACCTTCCCAGAACGATTGGCTGCCCAGCAATACCGCGTTGCCGTGTTCGCGGAAGCGGCTGAGTAGTTCGTTGCGCGAGCCTTCGCCCTGAATCATGATGGGGTACTTAAGGTTTTTGCGGTCAAACTCGGCTTGCAGAATGTCGTAGGCAGTTTGCATGGCGCGCAAACTGGTGAACAGTAAAAATGCGCGCCCTTTGCTGGCTTCGATCAGGGGCATCGCGGCCTGCATCACGGCTTCGGTGTAACCGGGACTGTTCGGTTCAGGCATATCCTGCGGCACATACAGCAGCGCCTGTTCCTGATAGTTGAACGGACTGTCCCAGCAGGCGGTGCGCGCATCCGGCAAGCCCATTTCGGCCTGGTAGTGCCCGAAACTCTGCTTCACCGCCAGTGTGGCGGAAGTGAATATCCAGGCGCGCGGATGGCTGCTGATCTGTTTGGCAAAGATTTCCGCGATGGACAGCGGGGTGGTGTTGAGCACCACCGCATGGTGGAATACTTCCAGCCAGCGCACCTTGTCCACCACGTCTCCGTCCTGCCATTGTTTGAGTTGCACTGCCAATGCATGCCCGCGTTGGCGGCAGTTCTCCAGACCTTCGCTGCGTTCGGCTTGTTTTTCCAGCAGCTCATTCAGCAGGGCGAGTTGTTTGTTCAATGCGCTGAGCGCATCCGTCCAGCCGGACAGTTCCAGCGCGGCATTGGCGGGCATGCGCCCCTCGTTTTTCTTGAATACCAGACGCAGATCGCGTGCCGCTTTTTCTAGCGCGTCGCAGGCCGGAGGCAGAGGTGCGAAATCTTTGGCGCTGGTGAGCGCCTCAAGTTGGCTGTCACGGGCGAGGTCCAGCAGTTGCGAGGTGGACGTGTTCTCGCCGAAAAACAGGCTGGCAGTCTCGGGTAACTGGTGCGCCTCGTCGAATATGACCGTGTTGCAGGCGGGCAGCAGTTCGGCCACGCCTTCGTCGCGCAGCATCACATCGGCAAAGAACAGGTGATGGTTGACCACCACTACATCGGCCTCCATCGCCTCTTTGCGCGCCTTCAATACGAAGCATTCTTTGTGCTGCGGACATTCCTGACCCAGACAGTTCTCGCGCGTGGAAGTCACTTGCATCCAGATCGGTGCGTTCTCCGGCACGTCGGATAGCCCGCTCTTGTCGCCCGATTGCGTCATCTGGGTATATTTGGTGATTTTGCCCAGATGGCGAATGTCGTCGCGAGTCTTGAACGTGCCCTCGGTTTGCGCACGCTCCAGATGGTAGTGGCACACATAATTGGAGCGGCCTTTGAGCAGTGCGATGCTCACGGGAACTTTGAGGGCATCGCGCACCGTGGGCAAGTCGCGCTGGAATAACTGGTCCTGCAGGTTTTTCGTTCCGGTCGAGATGACCACCTTGCCCCCGGCCAGCAGGGCGGGAACCAGATAGGCGAAGGTCTTACCCGTGCCGGTGCCCGCTTCGGCGATCAGCTGGCCGTTGCTGTTGATGGCTTCGGCGATGGCCTGCGCGAGTTCCACCTGTTGCGGCCGCGCGCGAAAATTTTCGATGTGCGCGGACAATGCTCCAGCGGGAGAAAACAAGGCGGCAAGTTGTTCGGAAGTGAGCAAGGGTTATGGGTCTAAATAAAGCGCGGGGCAGGGTAAGAACAAAAACATACGGGGATGATTTTACGCGAGGGCGGGTTTATTTGCTGCATTGGAACCAAATAATGTTGTTGTGTGTCAGAGTTCCCCGATTCGGGATGTTCAGCTAGATCAGGTGCTGTGGCTTGTCAAGTTTGCAAAAATGCTGGCTCTGTTACCATAGTGCCTCCCTTGGATTCAGGGGCACGCTGAACACATTCCGGTCAGCTGGAAAATCAATAAATCTAAACGCCCAACCACGGGGATGCAGAGAGGAAACGCGAACCACGTTGTTATGGTGGCCAGTGTATTCAATACAAGAGCTTGGCTATCCCCTGCCTGTGGTGCACTGAAGGCGTTTAGGATAAATCAATCTGAAACAGGAATAATGGAGAGAAGTATGAAGATGAATTCCACACCGTGGCAATGGGCCGCGATATTTTGTCTGGCCGCATGGGGCGGAAGTGTCGCCGCCGCGGAGCAGACGCTAGACCTCACTTTGCCGGCACAGCGATTCTATGCCCCCGGGCAGTCGTTTATTTTGGCGGCCAATACGGAAGAAACGGCAAAGGCCAAAGACGTATCGGCAGCCGTAGCTCCCGCCGCGGAGTTTGATGCACCGCTGCTCTCGGGAAGCAATGCGCATAAATATTTGGGCTTGGGTACGGTGGTCTTGGCGGGACTCACTGCGATGACGGCATCGGAAGGCTGTGAACACAACTGTCCGGCCAACCAGACGCGCGATTTGAATAGCACTCATGCAAAGCTGGCTTATGCGACCACGGCAATGGCTGCTGCGACCATCACCAGCGGTCTGATCTCGCACTGGGGGGATTTCAGCACGGAAGACGGCTGGAGCGACCCAGATAATCTGCACGTATTACTGGGTGTGGCCGGTGCAGCACTCATGGCTTATGCGGTGCAAAAATCCGCCAGCCAGAGTACCGGTCAGGTGAGCCACGCGGGTATCGCCGAACTGGGCGCATTGGGCATGGCCGTTGCGATCAAACTAACCTGGTGATATTGGAGAGACAAGAATGAACAAGCGATATAAAAGCGCCGTACTGCTGGCCGGACTCCTGAGCCTGAGCGGCATCGCCGTGGCCGAGGAAAGCCTGCTGCAAGCCGTGGTCACCCCGTTCCGTCAAAAAGAACTCGTGCCCGTCGACAACAAACAATACCAGGACGAATGCGGCTCCTGCCACTTCGCTTACCAGCCGGGCTTGCTGCCGAGCAAGTCGTGGGAAAAGCTGCTTAACGACAAAGCCCTGAGCGAACACTTCGGTGAAAATGCAGAACTGGATGCCGACACCCTCAAGGTCATCCGCGACTATGCATTGGCGAATGCGGCGGACAAGAGCTACCACAAACGCTCGCGCAAGATCGCCATTGCCATGGAAAACATCGAAGCCCCGTTGCGCATTACCGAAGTACGCTACATCAAACGCAAGCACCACGAGATTCCCGACAAAATGATCAAGGGCAACAAAGACGTGAAATCGCTGAGCTACTGCGATGCCTGCCACACCCAGGCGGCCAAAGGCGTATTCGACGAAGACACAGTGAAGATTCCCAACTATCCCGACTGGGAAGATTGACGCTGCAGCGTGTGTTGCGCAATAAAGAAGGGCAGCCTAGGCTGCCCTTCTTTATTGCTGCGTAGTTACCGTAACAACGTTACCGGATCGAGCAATCGCCGTCCGTGTATCACCGCAACGATCAATACTTCTTCATCAAGCACGCGGTAAATCAGCCGATAGCTGTAAACAAATCGTTCACGAAATTCCGGCTCGCCAAGTTCGGGGACAATCGGGCCAATGTACGGGAAGCTGTTGAGGCTATTAGCCGTATCGAGAATTTTCTTCACCACTGCGGAAGCGTAGTATGGCGAATCCTTGGCAATATAAGCCGCGATGGTATCTACATCGTCAATCGCCTCTGGCGACCAACTTACTCGCGTACCCATTTGGCCAATTGCTGCTCTGCGTTTTGCTGAGAAATCGCACCCTCTGTTTCGGCTCGCGCCACGCCATTTTTTATCTTCTCAATGACATAGAGGTGATATTGAATATCTTCCAGTGAGCAATCGTCCGGCAGCGTCTGAAGCATTGAAGCGACTTGTTGTTTGGCGACTTGCATTGGATTCTCCCTGCAAACATTTAGGCTCATTATACAACTCTCACTGCATCAAAATTACGCAGTGCAAATTGTATTAATTCACGCCCAGTAACTCGACATCAAATACTAGCGTTGCATTCGGCGGGATGACACCGCCCGCACCACGCTTGCCGTAGCCCATCGCGGGCGGAATGACAAGCGTGCGATGACCGCCCACCTTCATGCCCTGCACGCCCTCGTCCCAGCCCTTGATGACTTCCCCGGCGCCGAGCGAAAAAGCAAACGGCGTGCCGCGATCGCGCGAGCTGTCGAACTTCTTACCCTTGTTCTCTGGGCCGGTCTCGTCATACAGCCAGCCGGTGTAATGCACCGTCACCTGTTGGCCGGCTTTGGCTTCCGCGCCATCGCCTTTGGTCATATCGTTTTTGATGAGTTCGGCCACTTTACTGTTCTCCATAGGGGCTAAATCCTGCTGCGAGCAGGCGGTGGTCACGCATGCGGCGGATAGCAACAGCGCGAGTAACAACTTGGGAAATTTCTTCATTTGAATCTCAATTTTTTCATTGTAAGAACGGTGCGTTACTGCACACCCAGTAGCTCAACATCGAACACCAGCGTCGCATTCGGTGGAATCACGCCGCCCGCGCCGCGTCGTCCGTAACCCATCTCCGGCGGAATCACCAGTGTGCGCTGTCCGCCCACCTTCATGCCTTGCACGCCGGTATCCCAACCCGAGATGACGCGACCCATGCCGAGCGGGAAATCGAATGGCTCGTCGCGGTCGCGCGAACTGTCGAACTTCGTGCCTTTGTTGTCTGCGGCATTCTTGTCGAACAGCCAGCCAGTGTAATGCACGGTTACCTGTTGTCCAGCCGTGGCCTCTTCACCTTCGCCGAGCTTGGTGTCGGTGATGTCGGTCTTGATCACTTTGAGCAGCTTCACTTCAAACACCAAGGTCGCATTGGGTGGAATGTCGTCGCCCGCACCGCTCGCGCCATACCCCATCTCTGCGGGAATGATGAGGGTGCGGTGTCCGCCTTCTTTCATGCCTTGTACGCCTTCATCCCAACCTTGGATGACATGACCCGCGCCGAGCGGGAAATCGAACGGGTCGTTGCGGTCGAGCGAACTGTCGAATTTCGCGCCCTTGTTGTCCGGTGCGCTTTCGTCGAACAGCCAGCCGGTGTAATGCACGATGACGGTTTGTCCGGCTTGCGCTTCCGCGCCTTCGCCAAGTTGGGTGTCGATAATGGTGAGAGTAGTCATGCTGGTTCCCTATGGTTGATGATTATTGTAGGGTGGGCAAAAGCGCGGCGTTGCCCACCGATTCTTTCCGCGTGGGCACGAGTGCCCACCCTGACTATCGCTGGCTTTGAAAGCCCTCGAATAAAGGGTTCAGTCGACATTGCAGGAACGATTCAAATAAATTAAGTGTAGAAATCCCCGCCTCTTTATTCAAAATAAAATTCACGCGATCCACATTTTTCTTGATCCATTCGCCAACATTCTCCTCAGTTACACCAGAAAAATTAGAGTCATCGCGATGCTCAAGTATTGATTTTGCTAAATTGCTTTTGGAACTCAGAGGATTGTAATGATGACTGATATATCGAGCCTGGCTTTTCGATCCGACCTTGCCGACCTTTAAACACCTGCCATTTAATACAAAGACGTAAATAGCCATGTTGTCCTTGCTGAGGGGCTTTACTATATGTTGGGTGCCCCAATGGCTAATCTCAATAGCATCCTCTGGTAAAAGAACACCCGCCAGCGCAGCTACCTTTCGAAACGAGGCAACAAGTTCATATTTCGCCTCGTCCAAATTTATTAAGTTATACATCAATCTCGTCCTTCGGATGCCGAGGAATACCTCCATTTCTTTCCATCGCATTTGTTGCAAGTTTCACCCTGGAATACACCTGTTCCATCACATAAATAGCACTCGTCCCCTCGCTGATCAATTTGCCAGCCCTTAGTGGCTTTGCGCAACTTATAGATATGGCGTTCCGAAGTCTCATAACTTGGTTCTGACGTAATAACTGTCGCAGTGCTATCGCTGATATTCACTTGCAAAATAACCGACGGAATCAATTTTCCGTAGGTATGCGCTTTGTCATGAACTCTTCTGCTAGCGGCCAAGTATTCAGTTGTATAGTACTTCTCCACGAATGGAGCGCCTCTTGCTTCAGCGGCTCTATCTATTGCCGCTCGCTCCGCGAAGAAACTTTGCATAAATTCTTTAACTGTTTCCATTCTCTTACTCCATCAATAACTCAACACCGGTGCCAACCACCGCTCCGCCTCTTCCACCGTCCAGCCCTTGCGCTTGGCGTAATCCGCCACCTGATCCTTATCCACCTTGCCCGTGGCGAAGTATTGCGCTTGCGGGTGCGAAAAGTAGAAGCCGCTCACCGCTGCGGTAGGCAGCATGGCGAAGCTTTCAGTGAGCGTGATGTCCGCGTTCTTCGTTGCTTGCAGCAGCTCGAACAGCGGGCCTTTTTCGCTGTGCTCGGGGCAGGCGGGGTAGCCGGGGGCGGGGCGGATACCGCGATATTTTTCGGTGATGAGGTCGTCGTTGCTTAAGCCTTCATCTGCAGCGTAGCCCCAGAACTCGCGGCGCACGCGCAGGTGCAGGTGTTCGGCGAAAGCTTCGGCGAGGCGGTCCGCCAGTGCTTGCAGCATGATGGCGCTGTAGTCGTCGTTGGCTTTTTCGAATTCCTTCATCTTCTTTTCGATGCCGAGGCCGGTGGTAACCGCGAAGCCGCCGATGTAATCCTGCACCTTGCTGTCTTTGGGCGCGATGTAATCGGCCAGACAGTAGTTGGGGATGTCGGCTGGTTTTTTGGTTTGTTGGCGCAGGTTGTGCCATGTCATCGCCACGTTCTTACGCTTGTCGTCGGTGTAGATTTCGATGTCGTCACTGTTCACTGTGTTGGCAGGGAACAGGCCGAACACGGCGTTGGCGCTGAGCCATTTCTCTTTGACGATCTTGCTTAGCATGGCTTGTGCATCGGCGAACAGCTTGCTCGCTTCCACGCCCACCACTTCGTCTTGCAGAATCTTCGGGTAACGTCCGGCCAGCTCCCAGGCTTGGAAGAACGGTGTCCAGTCAATGAAGTCCACGAGGATATCGAGCGGATAGTTCTCCAGCTTCTGCACGCCGAGCAGCTTGGGTTTGGTCGGGGTGACTTTTTTCCAGTCGGTCTTCAAGCCATGTTTGCGTGCTTCGTCCAAGGAGACATAACTTGCTTTGCCCTTTTTGCCTTCGTGCTGGTCGCGCGCCGCCTGATAGTCGGCCTTGAGTTCGCGGATGTAGCTGTCGCGCGTGGTGTTGCTCAACAGGTTGCTGCACACGCCAACGGCGCGTGAGGCATCGGTGACGTACACCACAGTGCCGCTTGGGTAGTTGGGTTCAATTTTCACGGCAGTATGCACACGCGAAGTGGTCGCGCCGCCGATGAGCAGCGGTATCTTGAAGCCTTGGCGTTCCATCTCTTTCGCCACGTGCGCCATTTCTTCCAGCGACGGGGTGATGAGGCCGGAGAGACCGATGATATCGACCTTGTGTTCACGCGCCGCATCGAGAATCTGCTGGGCGGGCACCATCACGCCCATGTTGATGACTTCGAAGTTGTTGCACTGCAACACCACGGTGACGATGTTCTTGCCAATGTCGTGCACGTCGCCTTTGACCGTCGCCATCAGTATCTTGCCCTTGGTGCTGGTATCGCCAGAGCGCAATTTTTCCGCTTCGATGTAGGGAATGAGGTGCGCCACGGCCTGCTTCATCACGCGCGCGGATTTCACCACCTGTGGCAGGAACATCTTGCCTGCACCGAACAGATCGCCGACCACGTTCATGCCGGTCATCAGTGGGCCTTCGATGACCTCGACCGGGAGTTTGGCTTGCAGGCGTGCTTCTTCGGTATCTTCCACAATGAAGGTGGTAATGCCACGCACCAAGGCGTGTGAAAGGCGTTCCTGCACCGTGCCTTTGCGCCATTCCAAATCTTCGACTTGTTCCTTGCCACCGCCTTTAACAGACTCGGCCATCTTGACTAGTTTTTCGCCCGCATCGGGATGGCGGTTGAGCACCACGTCTTCCACCGCGTCGCGCAGGTCTTTCGGAATCTCCTCGTACACGCCGAGTTGTCCGGCGTTGACGATGCCCATGTTCATACCCGCTTTGATGGCGTGGTACAGGAACACGGTGTGGATCGCTTCGCGCACCGGCTCGTTGCCGCGGAAGCTGAACGACACGTTGGACACACCGCCGCTAATCTTTGCGTAAGGCAGATTTTTTCTGATCCACGCGCAGGCTTCGATGAAGTCCACCGCGTAGTTGTTGTGCTCTTCGATGCCGGTGGCAATCGCGAAGATATTCGGGTCGAAGATGATGTCTTCGGGCGGGAAGCCGACTTTGTGCACAAGGATGTCGTAGCTGCGTTTGCAGATGTCGATCTTGCGCTTGTAGGTATCGGCTTGACCCGCTTCGTCGAAGGCCATCACCACGGCGGCCGCGCCGTATTTGCGTACCAGCGTGGCGTATTTGATGAAATTCTCTTCGCCTTCTTTGAGCGAAATGGAGTTGACGATGGACTTGCCCTGTACACATTTCAAACCGGCTTCGATGATGTTCCATTTGGAGGAGTCGATCATCAGCGGCACTTTGGAGATGTCTGGCTCGGACGCGATCAGGTTGAGAAACTTCACCATCGCGGCTTCGCCGTCGAGCATGGCTTCATCCATGTTCACGTCAATCACCTGCGCGCCGGTTTCTACCTGCTGTTTGGCGACTTCGAGTGCTTCGTCGTATTTGCCTTCCAGCACGAGGCGTTTGAATTTAGCCGAACCGGTGACGTTGGCGCGTTCGCCCACGTTGACGAACAGCGATTCGTCGCTAATGTTGAACGGCTCCAGACCGGACAGGCGGCACTCGACCGGGTTGCTCGGTATCTTGCGCGGCGGGATGTCTTTGACGACTTCGGCGATAGCTTTGATGAAGGCGGGCGAAGTACCGCAGCAACCGCCGATGATGTTGAGGAAACCGCTGCTCGCCCACTCTTTGATGTGGCCGGACATGTTCTCCGGCGTGTCGTCGTAGCCGGATTCGGCCAACGGATTGGGCAGTCCGGCATTGGGATGCGCGCTCACATAGCAGTTGGCGACGCGCGACATCTCTTGCACATATTGGCGCAGCTCTTCCGCACCCAGCGCGCAGTTCAAACCGATGGAGATGGGGTTGGCATGAGCCAGCGAGTTGTAAAAAGCCTCGGTGACTTGGCCGGTGAGCGTACGCCCGGAGGCGTCGGTGATGGTGCCGGAGATCATGATGGGCAGCGAGGTGCCGCGTTCGGTGAACACCGACTGCACCGCGAAAATGGCGGCCTTGGCGTTGAGCGTGTCGAAGATAGTTTCGATGAGAATGGTGTCTGCACCGCCGTCCATCAGGCCGCGTGTCGCGTCGGAGTAGTCGGCCACGAGTTGGTCGAAAGTGATGTTGCGCGCGGCCGGGTCGTTCACGTCGGGCGAGATGGTGCAGGTCTTGTCGGTAGGGCCGAGCACGCCCGCCACGAAGCGCGGCTTGTCCTGTGTGGCGTATTCGTCGCAAGCTGCACGGGCCAGCTTAGCTCCCGCCACGTTGAGCTCGTAATTGAGCGATGACATGCCGTAGGCGTGCAGCGTGGTGGCATTTGCGCCGAAGGTGTTGGTCTCGATGATGTCCGCACCCGCCGCCAGATATTCGCAATGGATGGCTTTGATGACTTCCGGTTTGGTGATCACCAGCAGGTCGTTGTTGCCTTTAAGGTCGCGGTGCCAGTCCGCGAAACGCGTGCCACGATAGTCCGCTTCGGTCAGTTTGTAACGCTGCACCATGGTGCCCATGGCTCCGTCGAGAATGAGGATGCGTTGTTGCAGAAGTTTTTCGATGCGGTGTGGTGTGGGGTTCATAGTACGAGACTCAAAAAATGAGCGCGGATTTTAGCATGCGAGTCACGGTGCTTGATATGCGCCGAATAAATCAATACCATCCACATGGTTATACCCCATGCCTTGCTTCAATGCGGGGGTTGGCGATATTTTTAGGAGAGCTTAATGAGCAAGTTTGTTTGGACCGATCAACTGAATATCGGCATCGAGGTGATCGACCAGCAGCATCGCAGAATCGTTGAATATATCAATCAACTGGATGATGCCCGCACCAACGGGGCTTCGCGCGAAGAAATGACCTGGCTGATAAACGATCTGGTGGATTACACCATCTCGCATTTCGGCTTTGAAGAAAGTATGCAGGAAGAGGCGAAATATCCGTTCATCAAATCGCACAAAAAAGTGCATGAATTGTTTGCCCAGCGCGTGGGCGAATATCAGGCCAAATTCGAACAAGGCGAGGATGTTTCCAAGGCGCTGAACAGCATGCTGGTCACCTGGTTGTTCAACCACATCAAGCGCGACGATGCCGACTATGTCGAGACGGTGAAAGTTTATCTGCAACAGCAGGGCGATTTTGTGGAAAAGAAAAAAGGATTCTTTGCGCGCTTGTTCAAATAGCTTCGGGTTTCAATCTTCGGAATCGCGAGCGATCTGCGGGTCGCTCACCAGCCTGTAAACGAGACCGATTACCAGCAGCGCGGCAAGCAACAAACCGTAATGCAGAGGATTGAAATTCGCTTCGCTGCCGCCGGGGCTGCTGATGACTTGCACCGGTTGCACAATCATTTCGCGTATCACCGAAATCATGGCGACTTCGACAAACACGCGCACATAGATGCGTCCGGTTTGCAGATAACTCATCTCGGCCGAGATGAGCGTGGAGAGTGTCCACAGGATGAACAACGAGCCCAGTGCATGGAAGAATCCGCTGGTCGCATTTCCCGCCTGCCATGCTTCGGCGGCTTTTAGGCCGAAATCCCAGATCACCATCACGCATGCCACACCGAGTGCCAGCGCCAGCAAAACGTGGATAAGCTGATTGAAATTCTTCATGCTATTGATAAGTTTCTGTTCGAACATGGCGGGGCATCCGGGTAATTGAAATAGGTTTTTTCTTGCTGGGAGTCTAGTTTTTATCCATGCGCCGGTACTGTACCGCTTCGGCGATGTGTGCAGTCAGGATATGTTCGCTGTTCTCCAAGTCGGCGATGCTGCGTGCCACTTTGAGCACGCGATGATACGCGCGTGCCGACAAATTCAGGTGGCTGATCGCCTGCCGTAATAAGGCTTCTCCCTGTGTGTCGACCGCGCAGAACGTGTCGATCTCGCTAACGGAGAGCTGCGAATTGGGTTT
Source organism: Betaproteobacteria bacterium (assembly GCA_020055845.1). Classification (GTDB taxonomy): domain Bacteria; phylum Pseudomonadota; class Gammaproteobacteria; order Burkholderiales; family Gallionellaceae; genus PALSA-1006. Next base: position 28,300 of record JAGVIV010000005.1, on the reverse strand, counting down.
GCCTTGGCGGCTGAGCTGCCGTTGTCGCGCCGCTTCCACCCGTGCCTGTATCGTGGCGCTGCTCTCCCCGTCGCCGTGTTTGAGTAACTCTTCCTGGGGTACGGCGGGCACTTCGATCTGGATGTCGATACGGTCGAGCAGCGGCCCAGAGATTTTGCCGCGATAACGCGCGATTTGATCCGGCGTGCAACGGCACTTGCCGTTGTAATGGCCGAGATAACCGCAGGGGCAGGGATTCATGGCGGCGACGAGTTGGAACTGCGCTTTGAAATCGGCACGGCGCGCGGCGCGTGAAATGGTGATGCGTCCGCTCTCCAGCGGCTCGCGCAATACTTCCAATACGCCGCGGTCGAATTCAGGTAATTCGTCCAGAAATAACACACCGTGCATGGCCACGGAAATCTCACCGGGACGCGGATTGCTTCCCCCTCCCACGAGTGCCACCGCCGATGCGGTATGGTGCGGCGAACGATAGGGGCGGCGTTTCCAGTTGGCCACTTCAAACATGCCGCCCAGCGATTGCATGGCGGCGGATTCCAGCGCTTCCTCCTGTGTCATGGCGGGCAAAATACCGGGGAAGCGTGTTGCCAGCATGCTCTTGCCTGTGCCGGGCGGGCCGGACAACAGGATGCTATGTCCGCCCGCGGCCGCAATTTCCAGCGCACGTTTCGATTGTGACTGTCCTTTAACCTCGCGCATGTCGGGATAATGGGGTGCAACTGCTTGCGTGGTTGGAATGTGGCGGGTCAGTGCATCGCGTCCGGCGAGGTGTGCCGCGACTTGCAGCAGTGATTGCGCCGGATAGACAACGGCATCTTCCACCAGCGCCGCCTCTTCCGCGTTCACGGCGGGCAGGATGAAGGCACGTCCGCTATTGGCCGCACGATAGGTCATCGCCAATGCACCGCGTATCGCGCGCAGCTCGCCGGTCAGCGCCAGTTCACCGGCGAATTCGTAATCTTTCAAGTGCTCCGCGGGAATCTGTCCTGATGCAGCAAGGATGCCCAGCGCGATGGGAAGATCGAAGCGCCCGCTTTCTTTGGGCAGGTCGGCCGGCGCGAGATTCACAGTGATGCGGCGTGCGGGAAATTCAAACTGGCAGTTCTGCAACGCAGCGCGCACGCGGTCTTTGCTTTCTTTCACCTCGGCTTCGGGTAAGCCAACGATGGTGAATTGGGGCAGGCCGTTGGCAAGGTGCACCTCGACGGTGACCAGCGCGGCCTCCATGCCCGCCAATCCTCTGCTGTATAGAACAGCCAGTCCCATGACGGATTACTTTTGACTTTCTAACGCGGCGAGACGTGCTTCCAGTTTATTCAGACGTTGCTCCAGCACTTCGTATTCTTCACGTGACACCAGATCGAGTTTGGCGAAACCTTGTGCCAGTAGTGCACGGGCATTCTTTTCAAAATCTTTGGCCGGACTGTTGCTCATGGCATCGTTCAGTTTTGACGACATGTCTTCAAAAAACTTTGGGTTCAACATGATTTTTTCTCCTGGGTTGCTATCAATGGTGCGGCAAGTGTAGCAAATTTGCCACGGTATACCGCTTTGCTTCATGGTGTGATTACTCGCCAGTCCTTGCCACTTCCTTGGTGCATTTATTTAACACTTTGCACCGATTGGGTGCAAGAAACGGAGTGTCGATTAATGGAATCTTATAACCATGCAGCCTTTGAGGCGTGGCACGCTTACTGCTTAGTAAATGGCGAGGGTGTCGATTATTGCTGATCGGCCGCTTACAGAAGAGCTAGGGTTCCGGCCGTTTTCAATCATTGACGGTGTCTGGACCGAGAGCTCTCGGTCTTGTCGATGACAAGGCTCCACGGAGGGATAAAAGCCCGGGAGGATGTGCCCAAGATTCTATTGGCACCCTCTCGGGCTATTTTATTTTCAGGAGCATGTAATGTCATCACGTCACAAAATCATCGCCGGGTGGTGCAGCCTTTGGGTGGTGCGCGGCCAGTTAAGCCGCCGGACATATCTACTATTTGCACTCGTCGGCATGTTGTTGCCGCTGGCCGCATGGTGGGGAATATCCGTCAGTGGTTGGATGGACAAAGTCTTCATGCCCGGCCCGCTGGATGTGCTGTCGCGCACCTATATCTGGCTCAAGGATGACAATCTGCTGCATGACATCTGGATCAGCACTTACCGCGTCGTGTCAGGCTTTACCTTGTCTGCGCTGCTCGCCATTCCATTGGGTCTCATGATCGGCACGTACCGTCCGGTGCAAGCCATGCTTGAGCCACTGACCGACTTCATCCGCTATATGCCCGCTGTCGCCTTCATTCCGCTGGTTATGTTGTGGGTAGGCATTGAGGAGAGTTCCAAGATCGCCATTATTTTCATCGGCACATTTTTTCAGATGGTGCTGATGGTGGCCGAAGATGTCCGCCGCGTTCCTATCACCCAGATTGAAGCAGCGCAAACCATGGGAGCCAGCCGCAGCGAAATCGTTTCACTGGTGATCGTGCCATCGGCCAAGCCGGCATTGCTCGACACACTGCGTGTCACCATGGGTTGGGCTTGGACCTATCTGGTGGTGGCCGAACTGGTCGCCGCAAATTCGGGTCTGGGTTATTCCATACTCAGAGCGCAACGTTTTATGCAGACCGACAAAATTTTTGCCGGAATCATCCTGATCGGGCTGATCGGACTCGCAATAGACCAACTGTTCCGTTGGCTGCACCGGAAAAATTTTCCGTGGCTGTACAAAAAATAGGCGGAAATGATGAATAGCAAAATCAATATTGAAGCGGCAGGCAAAATATTCGCCGATGGCAATCGCAACATCGTTGCCTTGCAGGATGTAAACCTGACTATAGGCAATAACGAGTTCGTGACTTTTGTCGGAGCTTCGGGGTGCGGAAAATCCACCTTGCTGCGCTGTATCGGCGGATTGGAAACACTAAGCTCGGGCTGTATCAGCATTGAGGGGCAGCCCATTAGCGGCCCCGGCGTTGACCGGGCCATGGTGTTCCAACACTACAGTCTGTTCCCCTGGTTGACGGTGATAGACAACATCAAATTCACTCGCCTGTTGCGTGCGGGCCGTGAAAACCTTACTTCCGCAGATGTCGAAAGGGCATCCGGCCGGGCAGATGCTCTGCTTGATCTGATGGGACTCACTCATGTGCGCGATGCTTATCCCAACCAGCTTTCCGGCGGCATGCAACAGCGTGTGGCGATTGCGCGGGCCTTGCTGCCTCGCCCGCAAATCCTGCTGATGGACGAACCGTTCGGCGCACTGGATGCACAGACCCGCGAAGTGATGCACGACCTGATCCTGCATGTGTCAAAACTGGAGAAGACCACCATCGTATTCGTCACGCACGACGTGGAAGAGGCAATCTATCTCGGCCAGCGGGTCGTCGTGATGGCACCGCGACCTGGGCGAATTGACAGCATCTATCCGGTCAATCTGCCCGCCCGGCGCGATCAGGACATGAAACTTGCGCCAGAATTTTTACAACAGAAAAAAGAAATTCTGTCGCGCATCCGCGAGACCGCCGGCATGCGCACCGATTATGAGCTGCTGGAAAAAATGACCCGGCAAGCCCAGCAACAAAACGACATGGAATAGGAAATACAACATGAGCGAACCCTTATCTAAAACCAACCTTCTATGGGAAGAAACCATTCCCGGCGGCGCGCATTGGTCTTTTCAGATGAAGCGCGGCACCGCATTGCGCATCACCGATGTGAAAGGCGGGGCCAATTTATCCGCGTTGTTCTACAACAAGGAAGAGACGCTGGAACGTTACAACATGCCGGATACGCTGAAGGCGCAGCACACCGCGCATCTCACCACTGGCTTCGTGCTGTATTCGGACATGGGGCGCGTGCTGGCTTCAGTCATCGGTGACAGCGTGGGCTGGCACGACACCATCAGCGGCATGAGCAACGCCGCACTGGTCGAGAATAAATACGGCAAGGCGACTTACCAGCAGGCACGCAACGCCATGCATCGTAACGCACGCGACAGCATGCTGATCGAGCTCGGCAAGTGGGGGCTGGGCAAGCGCGACATCGTGCCCAACGTGAATTTTTTCAGCAAGGTGAGCGCGGACGATGCCGGTGCCATGCACTACGAGATTGATCATTCCAAAGCAGGCAACTACGTCGAACTGCGTTTCGAGATGAATGTGCTGGTGCTGCTGTCCGCCACCCAGCATCCGCTCGATCCGAATCCGGACTACGCCCCCAAGCCGGTATTGCTGCAGGCATGGCACTGCGGCACGCCGGATGAACAAGACCAATGCCGCAATTTCCGTCCCGAGAATGTGCGCGGCTTCCACAACACAGAACTGTTGTTCCGTTGAGCTGAGGAGAGATCATGAGCATTATTGAAAGCAAATTGACCCCGCAGCAGGCAAGTTACGACCGGGTGCTGCCCGCCGGCGAATCCTGGCTGCATGAAGTGAAGCGCGGCCAGGTATTCCGCATCCTCGATCTGGAAGGCAATCAGGCCGTGGACACCTTGTTCTACAACGCCCGTGATCCGGAAGAGCGCTACAGCGCGGTGGATACCATCCGCGAACAGGGCAACATCTACCTGACCGCCGGTAGCAAGTTGTTGTCCAGCGAAGGCAATGTACTGATGACGATTGTTGCTGATACCTGTGGTCGTCACGACACCTTGGGCGGTGCCTGCGCAGCCGAGAGCAACTCGGTGCGCTACGCCATCGATAAAAAATTTATGCATAGTTGTCGCGACAGTTTTCTGCATGCACTCGGCCATTGCGATTGCGGCATGGATAAGCGCGACCTCACCGCCAATGTGAATTTCTTTATGAACGTGCCCGTGACACCACAGGGCGAACTGACCTTTGCCGACGGCATCTCCGCGCCCGGCAAGTATGTGGAGATGCGCGCCGAGATGGATGTGTTCGTGCTGATCTCCAACTGCCCGCAGCTGAACAACCCGTGCAACGCCTACAACCCGACACCGGTGCAGCTGTTGATCTGGGATGCGCTTACTCATTAATTCAGCGTGGCCGGACGACCGGTTGCATGACAAATACGCAGGACGACCTGCAACACAGGTGAAGAACCATGTTCGATAAAGTCTTGATAGCTAATCGTGGTGCGATCGCATGCCGCATCATCCGCACCCTGAACAAGATGGGTGTCCGTTCGGTGGCGGTGTACTCGGAAGCCGATGCGCGCTCCTTGCATGTACAGATGGCAGACGAAGCCGTGTGCATCGGCACCGCCGCTGCGGCCGACAGCTACCTGCGTGGCGAACACATCCTCGAAGTCGCGCTGAGCACCGGCGCACAAGCTATCCATCCCGGCTACGGTTTCTTGTCTGAGAACGCCGGCTTTGCCGAACAGTGTGCGCAAGCAGGCGTGGTCTTTATCGGCCCGACACCGGATCAGATGCGCCGTTTCGGGCTCAAGCACACCGCGCGCGAAATTGCCGAACAGAACGGAGTGCCCTTGCTGCCCGGTAGCGGACTGCTGAGCGATGTCGGTCACGCGCACGCCGAGGCAGCACGCATCGGCTATCCGGTGATGATCAAGAGCACTGCCGGTGGCGGTGGTATCGGCATGCGTCTGTGCTGGAGCGCGGACGAATTGAACGAGGCGTTCCAGTCGGTGGAGCGTCTGGCCCGGGCCAACTTCAAGGACGCTGGCATCTATCTGGAAAAATACGTCGAACATGCCCGTCACATCGAGGTGCAATTGTTCGGCGACGGCAAGGGCGCGGTGATCGCACTGGGCGAGCGCGACTGCTCGGTGCAGCGCCGCAATCAGAAAGTAATCGAAGAAACACCCGCACCTAACATCACCCCGGAAGTCCGGCAGCATCTGCTGGATACTGCAGTGCGTTTGGGAAAAGCCGTGGGTTACCAGTCGGCAGGCACGGTGGAGTTCGTGTTCGATGCACTCAGCGGCGAATTCTATTTCCTCGAAGTGAATACACGTCTGCAAGTCGAACACGGCGTCACCGAAGAAGTCACCGGTGTCGACCTGGTTGAATGGATGGTATTGCAGGCAGCGGGCGAATTGCATGGCCTGGATGCAGTGCAGATCAAACCCAAAGGCGCTTCGATACAAGTGCGCCTGTACGCGGAAGACCCGAACAAGAACTTCCAGCCCTCCAGCGGAGTGCTGAGCGGCGTCGAATTTTCCGGCAATGCACGCAATGAAACCTGGGTGGAGCGCGGCAGTGAAGTGCCTCCCTACTACGATCCCATGATCGCCAAGATTATCGTCAAGGCGATGAACCGTGATGCCGCCCTAGAAAAGATGCGCGATGTGCTGGCCGAGACACGTGTAGACGGTATCGAAACCAACCTCGATTATCTGCGCCAGATCGTGGCCGATCCTGTGTTCAGCGAAGGTCGCCAGACCACGCGTTACCTGAACGCTTTCCACTATCAGCCGCATACCATCGATGTTCTGGAGCCCGGCGTGCAGAGCAGCATTCAGGATTACCCCGGCCGTCTCGGCTACTGGAACATTGGTGTGCCGCCGTCGGGTCCGATGGATGCATTGGCGTTCCGCCTGTGCAATCAGTTGGTGGGCAATGCTGAAGATGCAGCCGGACTGGAGCTGACGGTGTCGGGGCCAACGCTGAAATTCAACAAGGACACCGTCATCGCTTTGACCGGCGCGGGGATGAAAGCCGAGTTGGATGGCGAGCCGCTGACGTTCTGGCGCAGTCATGCGGTGAAGGTGGGCAGTGTGCTGCGACTGGGCGCGGTGGTGGGCGGCGGATGCCGTACTTATCTTTCCGTTGCGGGCGGCTTCGATGTGCCGGATTATCTGGGTAGCAAGTCGACCTTCACGCTGGGCCTGTTTGGCGGTCACGGTGGGCGCACCTTGCGCACCGGCGATGTGCTGCATCTGGGTGTTGCATCTGAAGCGTATGTGCCGCGCACGCTGCCATCCAAGCTGGTGCCGAGCTACAGCAAGGAGTGGGAGATTGGGGTGTTGTACGGCCCGCATGGTGCACCCGATTTCTTCACGCCATCCGACATTACGACCTTTTTCACTACCGACTGGGAAGTGCACTACAACTCCAGCCGTACCGGTGTGCGTCTGATCGGTCCCAAGCCAGAATGGGCGCGCCAGGATGGCGGCGAGGCGGGACTGCATCCGTCCAACATTCATGACAACGCTTACGCTATCGGTGCCGTGGACTTTACCGGCGACATGCCGGTCATCCTCGGGCCGGACGGCCCCAGTCTCGGCGGCTTCGTATGTCCGGTGACCATCGCTCATGCCGAGTTGTGGAAAATGGGCCAGTTGCGTCCGGGCGATACGGTGCGCTTCCACTTCATGTCCCTGGAGCAAGCCAACTATCTGGAAGCTTTGCAGGATAGAACCATCGCGCAATTGCGCTTGCCCAAAAAATGGGATGCGTTCCCGCTCGCCAAGAAGATGGGTAGCCCCGTCGTGCATAGCATCCCCGCCAAGGGCGAGCAGGTGCAGGTGGTATATCGCCAATCCGGAGATCGCAATCTGCTGGTCGAATACGGCCCGCTGGTACTCGACATCAATCTGCGATTCCGTGTGCATGCGCTGATGCAATGGGTAGAGCAGGCGATGCAAGCAGGCAAGTTGCAAGGCATCCTCGACCTGACCCCGGGAATCCGTTCTTTGCAGATCCATTTTGATAGTCGCGTGTTGTCGCGCGCGGAACTGGTGAAGCAACTCGTCAAAGCGGAGAAGAAGCTGCCTTCCATCGCGGACATGGAAGTGCCGACACGCATCGTGCATCTGCCGCTGTCATGGGACGATCCTTCGACAAAACTGGCGATCGAGAAATACATGCAGTCGGTGCGCAAGGATGCGCCCTGGTGCCCGAGCAACATCGAGTTCATTCGTCGCATTAACGGCATTCCCGATATTGAACAGGTAAAACGCATCGTGTTCGATGCAAGTTATCTGGTGCTGGGTCTGGGCGATGTCTATCTCGGTGCACCGGTAGCAACGCCGCTCGATCCGCGTCACCGCTTGGTCACCACCAAATACAACCCGGCGCGAACCTGGACGCCTGAAAATGCGGTCGGCATCGGCGGTGCTTACATGTGCGTGTACGGTATGGAAGGCCCCGGTGGTTATCAGTTCGTCGGGCGCACCGTGCAGATGTGGAACCGCTACAAGCAGACGCAAGATTTCGAGCAAGGCAAGCCGTGGCTGCTGCGCTTCTTCGACCAGATTCGCTTCTACCCCGTATCGGAGCAGGAACTGCTCAAGATGCGCGAGGACTTTGTAGCCGGACGCTTCCAACTCAAGATCGAAGAAACCACCTTCAGCCTGAAGGAATACAACCGGTATCTGGAAGCCAACGACAAAGAGATCAGCGCGTTCCGCAACACACAGCGCGCCGCCTTCGCTGCGGAGCGCGAGATGTGGAAAGCCAACGGTCAGGCCGAATACGCTAGCGACAGTCTCGTGGCTGAAGCAGGTGTGGACAGCGAACTCGATCTGCCGCCGGGCAGTCGTGCCGTCGCCGCCCATGTGGCAGGCAATGTGTGGGCGATTCCGGCCAAGCTTGGAAGCAAGGTGAAAGCGGGCGATACGCTGGTGGTGATCGAGTCGATGAAGATGGAGATTGCCGTGGTTGCGCCGTGTGACGGCGAGATCGTGCAGTTGAATTGCCGCACGGGAGGCCAAGTCGCGGCGGGTCAGGACATCCTGGTCATTCAGAGTGAAGAGTGAGCGCGCCATGAAATATGATCTTGATATTGTCTCGCTGCGTCGGCGCTATCTGGCGGGGGAGCTGCATCCTCTCGATGTGGTGCAGGATATCCTCGCGCATATTGGTGACGATACCCACCATGTTTGGATACATCGTCTGTCGTTCGATGAGATCAAAAAATACGTGACCGCGCTGCAGGATAAAGACCCGGCTACGCTGCCCTTGTATGGCATCCCGTTCGCGATCAAGGACAACATCGATTTGGCGGGAGTGCCAACCACGGCGGGATGCGCCGAGTACGCCTATCATCCGCAGCACCACGCGACCGTCGTGCGCAATCTCATCAATGCAGGTGCGATCCCCATCGGCAAGACCAACCTCGATCAATTCGCCACCGGGCTGAACGGGACACGTTCGCCCTATGGTGTGTGCCGCAATGCCTATGACCCGGATTACATCTCCGGTGGCTCCAGCTCCGGTTCGGCGGTGGCTGTAGCACTGGGACAGGTGAGCTTCAGTTTGGGTACGGATACTGCCGGTTCCGGTCGTGTACCGGCTGCGTTCAATAATCTGGTTGGCGTGAAACCCACGCGTGGCTGGCTTTCCACGCGCGGTGTCGTCCCGGCGTGCCGTTCGCTGGACTGTGTCTCCCTTTTTGCACTCAACACGGCGGATGCTCACAGCGTGTTGGCGGTGGCAGCCGGTTACGACGAACAGGATGCCTACTCACGCCAGATGCTGACGCATGGATTCGATTTTGGACTAGCCAAGACTTTTCGCTTTGGTGTGCCGCGCGCCGATCAATTGCAATTCTTCGGTAATCCAGAAGCAGCCGCGCTGTTCCAAAAAAGTGTCGCGGCAATGCAAGACAGCGGTGGTCAGAAGGTCGAGATCGATTTTCTGCCCTTCTTAAAGGCAGCGCGTTTGTTGTATGAACGGCCTTGGGTCGCTGAGCGTTACGCAGCGATCCGCGAATTCTTCGATGCGCGGCCTGAATCTATCCATCCGGTGGTGCGCGAGATCATTGCGGGTGCGAAGCGATTCTCCGCAGCCGATGCTTTCGATGGTATGTACAAGCTGGAAGCGCTGCGTAAAGAAGCCGCCTTGGTCTGGGGCAAGATCGATTGCATGGTCACACCGACCGCAGGCACGATCTATCGCATCGACGAGATGCTGGCTGACCCCATCCACTTGAACGCCAATCTGGGCTACTACACCAACTTCATGAACTTGTTGGATTGCGCAGCGGTCGCGGTTCCGGCCGGGTTTCAAAGTAACGGACTGCCATTCGGTATCACACTGCTTGCCCCCGCGCACCAGGATGTGCCCTTGTTGCATCTGGCGAGCAAGCTACTCGATGGAGGGCAAAATCCTACAGTGCAGGCATTGCTACCCGGCAGGATCCGTGTCGCCGTGTGCGGCGCACACCTCGAAGGTTTACCGCTCAATCATCAACTCACCTCGCGCGGCGCGCACCTGGTCGCCAGCACCAAAAGTTCAGCAGATTACAAATTGTATGCACTGCCGGGAGGGCCTCCGTATCGGCCGGGCATGGTGCGAGCGAAGCAAGGCGAGAGCGGCAGCGCCATCGAAGTGGAAGTGTGGGAAATGGCAGCAACGGAGTTCGGCTCCTTTGTTGCCGGTATCCCCTCGCCGCTCGGTATCGGCACGATTATGTTGGCGGGCGGTGAAAAAGTGCAGGGCTTCGTGTGCGAGCAGTATGCGATTGCCGATGCCGAAGACATCACACATTTCGGCGGTTGGCGCGCGTACCTTGCAAGCAAGGAAAAATGATGGAACTGCAATTGTTCAAAACATTGTGGGGACATACCGGTGCATTGGCTGCTGCAGGCGATCAGGCGGTAGAAGCCGGGTTCGTCGGACTCGAAGGTAATGCCGACAGGCTGCCGCGCGATGATCTCCATTCGGTTTTGCAGTCGCATCAATTGGCCTACATTCAAGAGATCGTCACGGCGGGCAACTATGTGCCGCGTCGTCACGACACGGTGGAGCAACACATCGCCGATGTAGAACGACAGTTGCAGTTGGGGCGCGCGCTTCATCCGCAACAGGTGACCATCATCGGTGGCTGCGATGCGTGGTCACTGCAACAGAGTGTGCGTTTTTTTGGCGAGGCGCAAGAGATCGCGGCACGCATGGGCATCGTGTGCAGCTTTGAGACACATCGTAGCCGCTCGCTGTTCAACCCGTGGGTCACGCTGGCCGTGCTGGAGCGTCTGCCCGAACTGCGTCTCACCTGCGATTTCAGCCACTGGGTGGTGGTGCTGGAACGGCAACTGGACGACGACTGGGATGCGGTGTTGGAAGTAGCCAAGCATGCGCAGCATATCCATGCCCGTGTCGGTTACGACCAGGGACCGCAGGTGCCGCATCCGGCTGCGCCGGAATACGCCGCTGCACTGGCATCCCATCAGCGCTATTGGGAAGCGATCTGGAGGGTGCAGCATAACAGTGGCCGCGCATTTACCAGTATGACACCGGAATTCGGCCCGGATGGTTATCTGCATACGATGCCGTTCACGCAACAACCGGTCGCTGATCTGTGGGAGATCAACGCTTGGGTGGCTAGGACGGAACACATGCATTTTCAAGAATGGCGCACGCGTATCGCGCAAGAGGAAAAAACATGAATGTTCAACATCGTGCATATGCAATCTCGCATGCCCGAATCGGGTGCACAAGTATCTGCATCAAGCAGTGGTTGTAACGGTGAAACAAGCCAGAACGCCGCGCAGCATGGTTGGCATACAACCTGCTACGAAAGGTAGGAAAGACAGAGAGGGCGAACACCACCCTCATTAGTGATTCGTTAACTTTAATTTTAGGAGAGTGCCAAGATGGATATTAAGAAACTCATCGCCACCGTCGCGTTGTTGACGGCATCATTTTCTGCCTGCGCAGCAACACCGTTTAAACTCGCATTGACCACTTGGATCGGTTACTCACCGTTCTATGTGGCCGACGGTATGGACATGTACAAGAAATACAATCTGAAAGTGACGTTGCAGACTTTCTCCGATCCGGCCATGCTGCCCTCTGCGGTTTCGAGCAAAGCGGTCGATGGTGCGTTGATGACTTACGACCAGGTGATTGGTGCCGCTGCACAAGGCCAAGCGCTCAAGGTGGTGATGCCCATCGATTATTCCAACGGTGGCGATGCAGTGCTGGCGGATATGTCCATCAACAAGATCACTGACCTGAAAGGGAAGAAGGTCGCCTACGCACCTTTGTCTCCTTCCGACTTTTTGATTTCCTATGCGCTCAAGATCAACAGCATGACGGATAAGGATATCAGTCCGGTCAACATGACACCGGAAGCGATTCCTTCGGCGATGGCGTCCAAAGCCGTTCCTGCAGGCGTGACCTATGAGCCGAACGTGTCGCAGATCCTCGCGCTGGAAGGCGGCAAGAAATTCCACGTGATCTATTCTTCGAAAGAAGCGCCGGGTTTGATCGCCGACGTGCTGGTGTTCGACGCAGAGCACATCAAGAAGAACGGTAAAGAGATCACCGGCGTGGTGAAAGCCTATCTGGATGGTCTGGCCTACATGAAGGCACATCCCAAAGAAGCTTCCGAGATCATCGGCAAGGCCATCGGCGTGTCCGGCAAGGAAGTGTTGGAGCAACTGGACGGTGTTTACAACATCCCGCCGAGCGAGATGAAACAGCCCTTCACCAAGGGTAAAGACACCAAGTCGTATTTTGTTAGCGGTGAAGTGATCAATGAGATTCTGTTGAAGAGTGGTCAGATCAAAAAGGCAGTCGCGATCTCCGCCACCATCGATGACAGCTTCGTCAAAGCAGTGCTGAAGTAAAGATGTGTGCGTCTCCCGTCAGCAGGTTTGGCGGGAGACCTCACTGCAAAGGAGTATCTATGCGTTCGCGCATCTTTCGTCACGCAGATGGCGTCATCCCGAATTCTCTAGCGATCACGTATGCCCTGAGTGGCTACGGGGTCGGTTTGTGGCTGATGATGAGTCACGACCTTTTGCTCGCATTAGCGGCCACGCTGTGGTTCGCCCACGCGCTTATCATCGCCGCATATCTTTTTCATGAGTTCGCTCACGATACGGTCTTTGCCCGCCACGAAGCCAATCATTGGGGCGGAGTATTGACGACCTGGCTCACGGGCAGTTGTTACGCACGATACGAACATCTTCGGCGCAAACATGTGCGCCATCATGTGGATCGGGCTGATGTCATCAGCCTCGATACCAAGGTCTTGATTCAGTCTTCACCTGTCCTGTTGCGGCGCTGCGTATTGCTGCTGGAGTGGTGTTACATCCCGGCAATCGAATTGTTGATGCATGCCTTTGTCATCGCCTTACCCTTTTTGCACGAGGAGCGGCATAGGGAGCGCAAGCGTGCGGCATTTATCCTGCTCGTGCGCATCTCCGCTTTCACTGTGCTGGCGTATTACTCGATACAGGCTTTGCTGTTGTATGTCATCGCCTACCTGATCATGGTCACCGTGTTGCGTTTCGCTGATGCTTTCCAGCACACCTACGATGCCTATGCCATTTTGGAAAGCGACAAGGTGCCGGAAGATAAGCTGCGCGACAAGGCTTACGAGCAGGCCAATACCTATACCAATTTGGTCAGTGTGCGCTGGCCCTGGTTGAATCTGTTGATCCTCAATTTTCCTTACCACAATGCGCACCATGAACAACTGGCGCTGCCTTGGTATCGTCTCCCTGCGCTGCATCACAAGCTGTATGGTGACAACAACCGGCAGGTCATCCCCATGTCCCGTTTGCTATTGCCCTTCCACCGGCATCGGGTGACGCGCGTGTTGTCCGACGATTACGGTGTGGTCGATACCGCTGCCGGAAAAGCGGATGGTTTCATCGGAGCGGTGTCAGTCTCTTTTCTGACTGCGGTGTGATATGACGACAGCCATCTATGCCTCCCGCGAGGGCAAGGCAATCTCTGCGGTGCTGGTGGGCGCGCTGTTCTGGGGCATGCTCTGGTGGCCACTCAAGGCATTGGGCGGGATCGGCGTTTCCGGTAGTATCGTGCAGGTGTTTGCCTATGGCCTTGCTGCTTTGATCCTGCTGCCGTTCGCTTTACGCAGTATGCGTGAATGGCGCGGGCAATTGGGCGTGCTGGCGATCATCACCTTGATGGGCGGATGGGCCAATGCCTCACTCGTTACTTCCCTCAGTGAGGGAAGTGTCGTGCGCGTGATGTTGCTGTTTTTCTTGGCACCGGTGTGGACCATTCTTGCTGCACGCATCTTTCTGGGCGAAGCGTTTACCCGTATGCGTTTCGTCTCGCTGCTACTGGCGCTGCTTGGACTGGCGGCGACCCTGGGCGGCCCGCAACTGTTTTCGACGCCACTCTCGATGATCGACTTGTTGGCATTGTCATCGGGACTGGCGTTCGCCCTCAACAATGTGGCGGTACGAATCGGCCATCGTCTAGCGGACTCGGTGCGGGCGACCGCCATGATAGGTGGCTGCGCGCTGATCGCTCTGGGATTCCTGTTGTTTGGCGCGCAACCGATACAGCCACTAGCTGTGGCTCAGGTGGGGTCAATGCTGGTGTTCGGCTTGTTATGGATATTGCCGGGTACGCTCGCCACGTTCTATGGCGTCGCACGTCTGGATGCCGGTAAGGCAGCTATTTTGCTGCTGTCGGAGTTGGTGGTGGCGGTGTTCTCAGCGGTGGTGATCGGCGGTGAGCATCTGTCTTGGCGCGAAGTGCTTGGTGGCACTTTGATCCTTTCTGCTGCCGTGATCGAAGCGGGCACAGAAGCTCCTGTGAGGACGCATGAACAGACAGCCTAGCGCACTCATCGTGATCGACATGCAGAGGGATTTTCTGGCTCCCGAGGGCTATGCGGCGAAGGCGGGCATGGAGGTCGCTGCCTTGCGCCGACCGATTCCATTTGTCCGCATGTTGCTGGATCAGGCGCGTAACAGTGGCATGTTGGTGGTGCATACGCGCGAAGGACACCGTCCCGATATGAGCGATTGTCCGCCAGCAAAACTTGCGCGCAGCCGTGAGGCCGGTGCCGAGATCGGCAGCAAGGGGCCGCTCGGCCGGCTGCTGGTGCGCGGTGAATACGGGCACGACATCATTGACGAACTGCAAGCGCTGACTGGTGAGCCTGTGGTGGATAAGCCGGGCTATGGCGCTTTCCATCAAACGGATCTCGCACAGATATTGGAAACGCGAGGTATCCGCCGCCTGTACCTTTGCGGCGTCACCACCGAAGTCTGTGTGCACTCCACGTTACGCGAAGCGGTAGACCGTGGATTTGAGTGTGTGCTGGTGGCAGATGCCTGTGGCTCCGCCCATCCGGTCTTGCATGAGGCCGCCTTGCAGATGGTTGCCGTCGAAGGTGGCATCTTCGGTCGGGTCGCCGCTACGCAATCCGTCATCAACACATGGGAGGTATCGTCATGAGTCAGGTCTTGCGTCTGTGGCCGTTACTGACGGCCACCCACCGTTACGACAAATCTTTGTCCACACGCAATCGCGGCAAAGGCAAGATCATTCAGGCACCCATTCTGGCTTATCTGATCGAAACTACGAACGGACGTATCCTGTTCGATGTCGGTTGTGACTACGCCAAGATTGCGGATCCATTTTTGCGTGCGAACTATTATGACCAAGAGAGTTTTTCTTTTGGCGCACCCGATATGCAAGAGCCGCAACGTTTGCCCCATCATCTAAGCAAACTTGGATTGACACCGGCTGACGTGGATGTGGTGTTCTTGAGTCATTTGCATTTCGATCATGCGGGAGGCCTGTGTGATGTCTGTGGCACCGAGGTGCATGTGCAACAGGACGAACTGGCGGCAGCACAGACGGGCGAAGATGTAGCCTACTTTGCTTCCGATTTTGCAGGTGACTACCCGTGGCAGATCAAGCAGGGAGAATATGATTTGCTACCCGGAGTGCGCGCGATTTCTACACCCGGGCATACCGCAGGACACATGTCGTTATGGGTTGAACTCCCCCAAGGCGATCCTGTAGTGCTGTGCGGGGATGCGGCCGACCTGAAGGAGAATCTGGAAAAAGAAATCGCCCCCGGCTTGTGCTGGCAAGACCGCGAAGACCTGGCGCTGGAAAGTATTCGCAAGTTGAAAAAACTGGGGCAGCAAGAACACGCCCAGCTTTGGCCCAACCATGACATGGAATTCTTCCGCTCACTAAGGCTATTTCCGCATTGGCACGAGTAGCCTCAACATCTAGGCGACGCAATAAGTCGGAGTCGTTGCAAGCGTAAGCCGCCGCACAAATGAATTAATCTGTTTTAACCGGAAATGTCAGATGTGCACCGCTTGGGTGCGCGATGCAAAAAACGCGCTTAGAGATGGTGCGATTATGTCTGTATGAGCTTGCGCATTGGCGCAAACCAATTGAATCTACAGGAATCTTTTGTCTGGCACGGAATCTGCTGTAACAATTTTGCGGATGAATTGATTTGAATCCCGTTTTTTAACTACCTAGAAAAGGAAATACCATGTTTAAGACAAAGTTGCTCGTTATCGCTCTGGGCGCAGCGTTCGCTCTTCCTGCAATGGCTGAAGATGCACCTGCAGCATCGCCTCTTTCCTTTAACGTTGGCGCTGTTTCAAATTACATCTATCGTGGCCTCACACAAACCAGCCACAAGCCTGCATTGCAAGGCGGGGTTGATTATGCGCACGCTAGCGGTTTGTATGTCGGTGCATGGGCTTCCAATGTAAGCTGGATCAAGGACAGCGGCGCAATCGCTACCGGTGACTCCAACATTGAGCTGGATACTTATTTCGGTTTCAAGAACACCGTTGCCACAGATTTTGGCTATGACGTGGGTTATGTGCGTTACAACTATCTGGGTACCTATACACCGGCATCTGGATTCAACAATGCAGACACGGCTGAGGCATATGTTGCAGGTTCTTATAAGATTGTATCGTTGAAGTATTCTTACAGTCTGTTGGATGGCTTCCTGACCGTTCCAGGCACCAAAGGTACAAACTACATCGATTTGAGCGTCAACTACCCGCTGGCTGATTCCGGTGTGACTATCGGTGCGCATTACGGCAAGCAAACTTTTGTTGGAACGACACAATCTGCCGGTAACGATATTGGTTATAGTGATTACAAGCTGAGTGCTAGCAAAGACTT
The DNA here is from genome assembly GCA_020055845.1 of Betaproteobacteria bacterium. Lineage (GTDB taxonomy): Bacteria > Pseudomonadota > Gammaproteobacteria > Burkholderiales > Gallionellaceae > PALSA-1006. The sequence goes on along the minus strand of JAGVIV010000005.1, from coordinate 11,496 downwards.
CAGTGGTTATGTCGTCGGTTTGGCTTATACCAATACCAATGCTACTGCGGCATGGACTTACAACGGCGAACAATGGGGTAAGAGCACTGTTGCCCTGTCGGTACTTCACGCATTCTAATCACGCAGGGGCGGCTTGCCGCCCCTTTTTTGAGGAGACTTAAAGATGAAAATGGTCACTGCAATCATCAAGCCGTTCAAGCTCGACGAAGTGCGTGAAGCGCTTTCCGCCATCGGCGTGCAAGGCATCACCGTCACCGAAGTTAAAGGCTTTGGGCGTCAAAAAGGACATACCGAGCTGTATCGCGGCGCGGAATATGTTGTGGATTTTCTGCCTAAGATCAAGCTGGAAGCGGCTATCAAGGCTGACATGCTGGATCAGGTCGTTGAAGCCATCGAAAAGGCTGCACAAACAGGCAAGATCGGCGACGGCAAAATATTCGTGCAAAGCCTCGAGCAGGTGTTGCGTATCCGTACCGGCGAAGTCGGTCCAGAAGCACTTTAATTTAGGAGATGACCATGAAAAAGTTTTTGGCGCTCATCGCGCTTTGCTTCGGGCTCTGCCTGATCAACGTCCCGGCTTTTGCTGAAGAAGCCGCCGCATCGGCGGTAACGACAGCGGTAGCAGCTCCGGCAGTTGCCCCTGCAGCGGAAGCTCCCGCGGCGGCAGTGGCGGCACCGGTAGCGGCACCTGTTCCCAACAAGGGCGACACATCTTGGATGCTGACAGCGACCCTGTTGGTGATCATGATGTCCATCCCCGGCCTGGCTTTGTTCTACGGTGGTCTGGTGCGCAGTAAGAACATGTTGTCTATGCTCATGCAAGTGTTTGCCATCTTTGCACTGATCACTGTGTTGTGGACAATCTATGGCTACTCGCTGGCATTCACCACCGGCAATGCTTTCATCGGCGGTTTCGACCGTTTGTTCCTGAAGGGTATCTTTGATCCGGTCACTGGTGCAGTTGCCAATGCCGCGACCTTCAGCAAAGGTGTCGTGATTCCTGAGTTCGCTTTTGTGGCTTTCCAAGCGACGTTCGCGGCTATCACCGTGGCACTGGTTGTGGGTGCTTTCGCCGAGCGTATGAAGTTCTCCGCTGTGTTGTTGTTCTCCGCACTGTGGTTCACTTTCGCTTACTTGCCTATCGCACACATGGTCTGGTTCTGGGCGGGTCCTGATGCTTACACCGACCAAGCTGCGGCTGATGCAGCGAATGCGACAGCAGGTTGGTTGTTCCAAAAAGGCGCGCTGGACTTTGCCGGCGGCACAGTGGTGCACATCAATGCAGCTATCGCCGGCTTGGTAGGTGCTTTCCTGATTGGCAAGCGTGTGGGTTACGGCAAAGAGCCAATGGCTCCGCACAATCTGGTGATGACCATGATTGGTGCCTCGCTGTTGTGGGTGGGTTGGTTCGGTTTCAATGCAGGTTCTGCTTTGGAAGCGGGCGGTACAGCAACGCTGGCTTTTGCTAACACTTTGATTGCAACTGCAGCGGCAGTGTTGACCTGGATGGCGGCTGAATGGCTGTTGCGCGGCAAGCCCAGCTTGTTGGGTGCGGCTTCCGGCGCGGTAGCGGGTCTGGTTGCGATTACTCCGGCTTGCGGTTGGGTCGGTATCGGCGGCGGTCTGGTGATCGGTGCTCTGGCAGGCGTAGTGTGCTTCTGGGGTGTAACTGGTCTGAAGAAGCTGCTGGGTGCGGATGATGCGCTGGACGTATTCGGTATCCATGGTATCGGCGGTATTCTGGGCGCGTTGCTCACCGGTGTGTTTAACACTTGGCACATGGGCGGCACCGGTATCGTTGACTACGTGAACAACACCATTGTTGATACAACCATCTCCGGTCAATTGTGGATTCAGGCACAAGCCGTGCTGACGACATTGATCTGGTCCGGTGTGGTTGCTTTCATCTGCTACAAGATTGTTGACCTGACAATCGGTCTGCGTGTGAAAGAAGAAGACGAACGCGAAGGTCTGGATACTACAGCCCACGGCGAACGTGCTTACAACCTCTAAGATTTAGTCTCCTCCCGAAGCTGTCTATGGCTTCGTTCAAGGGCTCCGCAAGGAGCCCTTTTTTTATGCGTACTCATGATGTCGGACGGCATCAAAATTAATTTGATCCGGGAGATTGTGAAAGCCATCTGGGATATTCTCGGGCAGATTATTTAGTAGTGCTGAATGCAGCTATTGAAGTGATCAGTGCGAGCAGTTCGCGTGTGCGATTAGCCGCAGCTAGGAGTGATTGTTGCGATTGTGAATCGGCGCGTAGGCCGGATAGGGATGCTTACTGGCGCAGGCACAACTGTTCGAACTCGGTTAGGGATACGGGTTTCCCGAACAGATAGCCCTGGAATTTGTGGCAGCCGTATTGACGCAAGAAGGCGAGCTGCTCGTCGGTCTCCACGCCTTCGGCGACGACTTCCAGTCCGAAGTTGCTGGCGATGTTGATGATGGTGCGCACCATTACTTTGCTGTTTTTATCCCGTGCGATGTCGCGCACAAAAGACTGGTCAATTTTGAGTTGTTCGAGCGGTAGACGTGTGAGATAGGCCAGCGAGGAATAGCCGGTGCCGAAATCGTCCATGGCGAAGCGGACGCCGATATGGCGCAGCTCCTGAATCTTCTCGATGGCTTCGTCCACATCGTGCAGGATGAAACTTTCCGTGAGTTCCAGTTTGAGTTGCGAGGCGCGGATGCCGGTCTTTTCTATGGCATCTATCACTTGCTCGACGAAATACGGCTGGCTTAATTGGCGTGCGCTGACGTTGACGGAAAGTTTGATCTTGCGCATCACCGGATCCATTTCCCACAAGCGCAGTTGGGCGCAGGCTTGCTCAATCACCCAGTCACCGATGGGCAGAATCATTCCCGTTTCTTCCGCGAGCGGGATGAACTGTCCGGGATAGATCATTCCGCGCAGCGGATGATTCCAGCGTATCAATGCCTCCGCGCCGAGGATGTGCCCGCTCTCGTCCACCTGCATCTGGTAATACAGCACGAGCTGCTGCAGACGCAAAGATGCGCGCAGGTCTTTTTCCAGTTCGGCGCGGTATTCCATCTTCGCCTGCATGGTGGGATCGAAGAAACAGACTTTATTGCGCCCCGCAGACTTGGCCTGATACATGGCGAGGTCGGCCTGCTTCAATATCTCGTCCATGCTGCTCTGGTGGCCGCGAAACAGGCTGACACCGATGCTGGGCGAGCTGTTGTGCTCAAAGGAATTAAGATTGTAGGGCTGGCTCAGTTCGGCCCGGATTTTTTCCGCAATGATTTCGGACAATGTCGCGGCCTCCTGGGCGATGCTGCTCAGCGACTCGAGTGCCACCACGAACTCGTCCCCGCCGAGGCGGGCCACGGTGTCGCCTTCGCGCACATTGCGCAGCAGACGTTGCGCGACTTCTTTCAGCAACAGATCACCGATGTCGTGTCCCTGTGTGTCGTTGAGCGTCTTGAAGTTGTCTAGGTCGATGAACATGAGCGCGCCGAATTTGCCGCTGCGGCTGCTGAGTGACATGCTTTGCGCCAGCCGTTCCTGCAACAGACGACGGTTGGGGAGTTGCGTGAGTGTGTCGTAAAACGCCAGCCGGTGAACCTCTTCTTCGGACTGTTTGCGCAGCGTGATGTCCTGCATCATAAGCAGTACGACATGTTCCTCGCCCATTTGCGCCAGCGATATATCGGCAAGATAAGTGCGGGCGACTCCCGCATCAGCGCGCTCGAAGTTCAGGTCTTTTAGGTTGCTCCGGTTTTTCAGCACGGCGGCAATATAGTCATCCACAGCGGCAAGTTGCAGGAAGCTGCCCGCGGTTTTGCCGTGCCAGTTGTCGTCCCGGCTCAAGCCGAACATGTGCAGCATGGCGTTGTTGGCGAGACGGATATTGCCGTGCGCATCCAGGACGATGAAGCCAATCGGCATGTTGCTTACAATCTGTTCGGTGTAACTGCGCGCCAGCAGCAGCGCTTTGTGTTCGGCGTGGAAATACGTGTCCAGTGCCAGCCCCATATCGAAGAAAACGATTTTGAGCAAAGCGCGGCAGGCTTCCTGACCGCGTACGGAATCACCGCTGAAATGCTCCAGCAACAGCGGGATGGCGGTATTCAGATATTTGCAATACGCGCTCATATACCATTTGGGTGTCAGCCCCACACGCTGATGCACGACACCGATATGCAGGCGGTTCTCGACATACTCCAGATCGTATTTGCCCGCGGTGAGCTGGCTGAAATAGGCTGTTTGCGCGTGTTTCAGGCGTTCCAGCATGCCCGCATCGCCGAGTAAGGGGCGGATCTCTGGAAAGCTCAGCAGATGCGTGTAAAACACCTCGGTCAAATATTCGTGATGCGTTTCCAGCATGTCGTGCACGGCCGCGAGGGTGGCCGTGTCACGCTCGTCAAAGGACAGGAACTCGCGTCGTCTGCCGATCTCTTGGTTGTCAATCCCGAGATCGGCAAGGAGGGTGGAAATGTCATGCATGATAGAAGCTGGCTATATCTGGCGCACTTTGATATTGAGTGTCTGGATCCGGTAAGCAATCTGGCGCGGGGTCATGTCCAGCAGGCGTGCGGCTTTGGCCTGTACCCAGCCGGCCTGCTCAAGCGCGGCGATGACTTTTTCGCGTTCGTCCAGATTGGGGTCGTCCAGATCGAGATTCTGGATGGAACCGCGGCTGGCGGAAATCTTTTCGTCGATGCCGGTGAGCAGGATGGCATCGCGGTCGATCAGATTTCCCTCGGTCATTACCGATGCGCGTTCCAGGCAGTTCTCCAGTTCGCGCACGTTGCCCGGCCAATCGTGGTGCATCAGCACGCGCAGGGCGGTCTCGTTCAAAGTCAGCGTGCGTCCCTGCTGCGTGCCGATCTTGTCCACCAGAAAGCGCGCGATCTCGGGGATGTCTTCCATGCGTTCGCGCAAAGGCGGCAGGAATAGCGGCATGACATTGAGGCGATAGTACAAGTCTTCGCGAAACTTGCCCGATTCGACTTCGGATTCAAGGTCGCGGTGGGTCGCTGCGACGATGCGTACATCGACCTTGATTGTACGGGTACCGCCAACACGTTCCAGTTCGCCCTCCTGCAACACACGCAGCAATTTTGCCTGGAATGAGGCGGAGATCTCACCGATCTCATCGAGGAACACGGTGCCCCCTTCCGCCTGCTCGAAACGACCTTTGCGCTGCGCCACGGCACCGGTGAACGCGCCTTTTTCGTGGCCGAACAATTCCGATTCCAGCAGGGTCTCGGGCAGTGCCGCACAGTTGAGTTTGACGAAGCTGCCGCGCGCGCGCGGCGAGTTGTAATGAATGGCGTTGGCGATAAGTTCTTTACCCGTCCCGGTTTCGCCGCGTATGAGCACCGTGGTGTTCCACTTGGCCACCAGACGCACCTGTTCAAAGATGCGGCGCATGGGTTGGGTGTGGCCGATGATATTGTCAAAGCCGTATTGGCTGCGCACATTGCGCCGCAGCACATCGCGCTCTTCCACTATCTCCTGTTTTTCCTGCGCGACTTCCTGCGACAGACGCACACTTTGACCGATCAGATTGGCGACCATCTCGAGAAAGTGCTGGTATTCACTGAGCTGGAGCGTGTCGCCGGGCGCGGGTTGCGCCGCCAATACCCCGACCACTTTTTTGCCCAGACGGATGGGAACACCGACGAAAGCGCCGCGCGGGTTATAGATGCCGAGCCTGGACAGGAAACGCGGTTCATCCATGATGCGTTCCACGACGATGCTGTTGCCGGTCTTCAGTATGCTACCCACCACGCCCTCGCCGGGCAGATAACTCACCTCTTCGGTGACCGTGTCCGATACGCCGTACACCAGCGATACCTGTAACTCGCCGCTTGCGGCATCGATCAGACTCACCATGCCGCGCTCCAGCTCCATGCCCTCGTGCAGGGCGTGCAGCACACCGTCTAGTGTCTCTTTGAAATTGAGCGAATGGGATAGCACGCGGCTCACCTGATACAGCGTCTCCAGTTCGGAACGCAGCAGATCGACTTCGGGTTTACTGTTCGCGTCGATGTTTGGTTTAGACATGTTTGGCTCCTCCCGCCATGTACGGCAGTTGCACGCGCACGCGGCAACCGTTGTGATAAGTGGGATCGATGTCGATCGTGCCACTGTGGCGGATCACCACTTCCTGTGCCATGGCCAGGCCCAGACCCAGATGTTGTTTGGCCGCGCCTTTGGTGGTGAAGAAGGGTTGGAATACTTTATAGCGTGACTCTTCGGCGATGCCGGGCCCGCTGTCTTCGACAAACACTTCGATGTGATCGGCGCGGGCGGTGCAGATGAGATGCAGTTCACGCTGTTTGCCGCGCTGTTCGTTCACCGCCTCGATGGCATTGGCGAGCAATTGTTTGAACAGATTCGAAAGCTGAGCCAGATGGCCGTTCACCAGCGCGGGTTTCTCCGACGGTGACCATTCCACCACCACACCCGCATTAAGCATGCTGGCGGTGGCGAGTTTGAGCACATCCGACAAGACTTCGTTGAGGTCAACCAGCTGCAAAGTTTCGCGGCTTTCGTCGGGCATGCAGGCGCGCAAAGTTTCCAGTGCCTCGCGGCTCTTCTGGATGGCCTCACCGAGTGCACTGGCGGGAATGCCTTCCGCGCCACTCTTGGTGGGTAGCGGAGACTGATTGGTGAGACGTCGCTCCAGCATATGTGCCGCAGCGCTCAGCATATTGAGCGGGCCTTCCAGTTGATACACCGCACCGGCCAATGTCTCGCGCAGGCTCTGGATGCGTTCCTGTTCGGACAGCAGGGCGCGCACACCGTTGATGCGCAGGGCCTCTTGTTGGCGTTTTAGCTCGCTGATGTCCTGTATGGTGAGCAGCAGATAGTGGCGGCGCACGGGTTCGTAAAAGGCATCCGCGCCGACATCCCTTTCCTCGAACCATGACACGGCACACGAGAACCAGCGTGTTGTACGATTGCCTATCTCTATACCCACCTCGCGCGCGGCGATATTGCGATGCTTGTCGTAGGCTTTGACGAAAGTTTCCCCCATCTGTTCGCGCAGCGAGGCCAGCAATTTGAGAGCAGGCTCTTTACCCAGATCGCCGATGAGTTTTTTGTATTCCTGATTATCCAGCAGCACACGCTCGTTTTCGTCGAGCAGCACGATGGCGACCTGCGCCGCATCCACCACTGATTCGATGAGGGTCTTCTGATTCTGCACCTGGTGTTCCAAGCGGTGCACCTCGGTCACATCGCGCTGCATGCCGAGATAGTGCGTGGTGATACCTGCGCGGCTTACCACCGGCGTGATGGTGACATCGGCCAGATAGCGGCTGCCGTCCTTGCGTTTATTTACTAGCAGACCATTCCACGGACGCTGGCGCTGAATCTGTGCCCACAGCGTTTCGTACACCAGCTTGGGTGTGACGCGGTAGGACATGATGGATTGGTTGTGTCCCACAATCTCCTCGTGCCCATAGCCGCTGATACGCTGGAACGCGGCGTTGGTGTACAGGATGTTGGCATTCGCATCGGTGATGGAAATTGCCAAAGCGGCTTGTTCGACGGCTTGCCGGAACAGATGTGCCGGGATCTCTTTGCTCATGTCCTGCTCGGTGCCGGCAGATGGGGCAGGTGGTTGGGCCATGGGAACTCCGTTGTGTGCGATTCAAGGTTGATGATTAAAAGAATCAGCAATAACCATGCCCAGTGTCGGGAAGTGTGCAACAAAGGTTTGTGATGCGGCATGAAATGTAGGTTTTGCTACATCCGTTTGTGCGCAGACCCGACAACGACAAAGGTTTTTTGCACTGCTTCGGTGCGCTCGTGCACCAAGCACTTGATCCTGCGTTCTCGTGTTTTGTGAGGTGGAGCTGGCACGAGGCTTGCAGATGGCAGGACAGGAGAGGGTCAATATGAGCGAATACCTGTTGTTGTTGCTGGCTACCGCACTCGTGAATAACGTGGTGCTGGTGAAGTTTCTGGGCTTGTGTGCCTTTATGGGTGTGTCCAAAAAAATGGACGGTGCGCTCGGCATGGGTATGGCGACCACTTTTGTGTTGACGCTCACCACCGCTGTCACCTGGATGTTGGAGCACTGGTTGTTGGCCCCGCTGGGAATTCCATATTTGCGCATTCTGGCTTTTATTCTCAGCATCGCCGCAGTGGTGCAGTTCACCGAAATGGTGATCCGCAAATACAGCCCCGGTTTGTATCAAGTCTTGGGTATTTATCTGCCGCTCATCACCACCAACTGCGCGGTGTTGGGCATCGCGCTGCTCAATGTGCAAGAGCAAAACGGCTTTATGCACAGTTTGTTGTATGGCTTCGGCTCGGCGGTGGGCTTTACGTTGGTGATGCTGCTGTTCACCGGATTGCGTATCCGGCTGACACTGGCGCAAGTGCCGCCCGCATTCAGCGGCGCGCCTATCGGTTTTGTTGTGGCGGGATTGTTGTCGCTGGCGTTTATGGGTTTTGCCGGGCTGGCTTCGCATTGAGTTGAGAGCAGAGGAAAGAAAATGATTTCTGCATTGCTGAGTTTGACGGTTCTGGGTTTGGTGCTGGGGTTGGGGCTTGGTGTGGCTGCCCGCGTGTTCAAAGTCGAAGGCAATCCGCTGGTTGCCGAAATCGAGCAGTTGTTGCCAGGGGCACAATGCGGGCAGTGCGGCTTTCCCGGTTGCGCGGGGGCTGCACAGGCGCTGGCGGACGGCAACGCACCCGTCACACTGTGTCCGCCGGGCGGTAAAGCATTGGTGCAAGTGCTGGCCGCCAAGATGGGCGTCGAGGCCGATCTTTCCGGCGTAAAAGAAAGTGTGCCGATGGTTGCCGAAGTGAAAGAGGAAATCTGCATCGGTTGCACGCGTTGTTTCAAAGTGTGCCCCACCGATGCCATCATGGGTGCGGCGCAACAGATTCATGTGGTGTTCCGCGAAGCCTGCACCGCCTGCGGTAAATGCGAGGCCGTGTGCCCGACCGAGTCGATCAAGTTACACCCCATACCCGTGACGCTGCAATCGTGGCACTGGCATAAACCACAAGAGGTGGCGGCATGAAGCTATTTGACCTGCGCGGTGGCGTGCATCCCGAAGGCCGCAAGGAGATGTCGGCGCAACGGCGCATTCGCGTATTGCCTCTGCCCAAGCGATTATTCGTGCCTTTGCAGCAGCACATAGGTGCACCCGCGACCCCGGTCGTGCGTGTCGGGGAGTCTGTGCTGAAAGGCCAGCTCATCGCCGGTGCGCAGGGGGCTGTTTCTTCTTCCGTGCATGCGCCCACCTCGGGGAAAATCGTTGCCTTGGGCGACTATGCCGCGCCGCACCCATCCGGTTTGCCGGTGCCGACTATCACGCTGGAAAGCGACGGTGAAGACAAGTGGATAGAGACGGATGTCGTGATGGAGCCGTTGGCGCTTGCACCCGAAGACATCGCGGCGCGCGTGGCTGCTGCCGGTATCGTCGGTTTGGGCGGTGCGACTTTTCCCGCCGCGCTTAAGTTGAATCTCAGCCGCAACAGCGGCGTGCAGACACTCATCATGAACGGCGGAGAGTGCGAGCCTTACCTTAGCTGTGACGACCGCATCATGCGCGAACGCGCGCAAGAGATCGTCGAGGGTATTCGTCTGATTGCACTCGCGGTTGCGGCCAAAGAAATACTGGTGGGTATCGAGGACAACAAACCGGAAGCTATCGCCGCGATGCAGGCCGCGGCGGCGGATGGTGCGGTCAAAATCGTGGTTATGCCCAGCATGTATCCCATGGGGTCGGAGAAGCAAATTATCCAAGTGCTCACCGGCAAAGAGATTCCCGCCGGAGGCCGTCCTGCCGACATCGGCGTGCTGGTGCACAACGTTGCCACCGCTTATGCCGTGCAGCAGGCTATCCGTTACGGCAGACCATTGGTTTCGCGCATCGTCACGGTGAGTGGCGGTGCGATCAAGACCGCGTGCAATGTGGAGGCGCTGATCGGTACGCCGGTGCAGGAGTTGATTGCTTTCGCCGATGGTTATTCGCAGCCGGCGACCCGTCTGGTATTGGGCGGGCCGATGATGGGACAACAATTTACCGACACGAGCGTGCCGGTGGTCAAGGGAACAAGCGGTGTGCTCGCGTTGCTCGCAAGCGAGATCGGTCAGGCGGAGCCGTCTCCGTGCATTCGTTGTTCGACTTGCGTGCGCGCCTGTCCGGTCGGCCTGTTGCCATTGGAGATGGCGGCACATATCCGCACTTCTGATCTGTCCGGTGCGGTCACGCTGGGGCTGAAAGACTGTATCTCCTGCGGATCGTGTTCCTACGTCTGTCCTGCACACATCCCGCTGGTGCATTATTTTAACTATGCCAAGGGTGATCTTGCCGCACAGGAACGCGCCAAGCTGAAACAGGAAGCGACTAAAAAAATGGCGGAAGCCCGCAGCGAGCGGATGGCGCGTATCGAGCGCGAGCGCGCCGAGGCCGCCGCGAAACGCAAAGCCGCGCGCGAGGCGAAAGAACGCGCAGCCAAAGAAGCGGCTGCCAAGGCGGGGGTCGTATGAGTCAAAAGCATTCACCACAGAGACAGAGCGTGAGTTGTTGGGGCTTTAGCTCCTTACAACCACGGCCTACTCCTTGCGGGTACAGAGACACGGAGAAAGGCAAGTTCATAACTTTTCAAACGGCCTCGCAGAATTTATTTGACGTTGCTCCGCAACGATTTTTTCTCTTGTGTTTTTCTCTGTGCCTCTGTGTCTCTGTGGTGAAAGGTTTTCAGCTATGAATCAAATTGCCCATTCCCCCCATGCGCATGCCCCTATTTCCATCTCTAAAGTGATGCTCACGGTGATGGCGGCGCTGTTGCCCGCCACGCTGTTCGGTTTCTGGTTGTACGGTTGGCCTGCGATCAATCTGTGGGCGGTGTCGCTGATTGCGGCCATTGTTGGCGAGGCATTCGTGTTGCGGCTGCAGGAGCGCGCGATTCGTCCTGCACTGATGGACGGCTCCGGCATTTTGACAGCGTGGCTGCTGGCCGTGTCGTTACCGCCGTATGCACCTTGGTGGATCGCGGTGTTGGGCAGCTTGTTCGCGGTGATCATCGGCAAGCAGATCTTTGGCGGCTTGGGGCAGAACGTATTCAATCCCGCGATGGCGGCGCGTGTGATGCTGCTGATTTCCTTCCCTCTGGAGATGACGACATGGGTTGCGCCGCAGTCTATGGGTTCGGCAAATGCGCCAAGTTGGTTGGAAAGTTTGAGTGTGACTTTCTTGAGCCAACCTATAGATGGCATGGCGAGTGCGTCGCTGCTTGGTCATGTGAAAACTGAGTTTACACGCGGCATCGGATTGGATCAGGCTTTGAGCGGATACTACACGCCGCTCGATGCGCTGATCGGCAGCCGCGCCGGCAGTCTGGGCGAAACGGGAGCACTGCTGTTGCTGGCGGGTGGGCTGTTTCTTATTGCGCGCCGCATCATCACCTGGCATGCGCCGGTGGCGATGTTGTTGGGCGTGGCGGTTCCCGCGCTGCTGTTCAACACCATTGACGGCAACCATTACGCCGGG
>JAGVIV010000288.1 GCA_020055845.1 Betaproteobacteria bacterium | reverse complement strand
GCCCTCGGTGGTCGCGATGATGTTCGAGGCGCGCTGCGAGTTCTTGACCGCCTGCTGCACGCCGCTGATTTCGCCGCGCAGCCGTTCGGAGACGATCAGGCCCGCGGGGTCATCCGCGCCGCGATTGATCCGCAGACCGGTGCAACTGATGAAATGGAGAAAATACTGTCCAGCCTGTTCGATTCATGCATGGCTAAAACAGGCATCCAGATTTCACTGTACGCATCACCAGATATCGCACCGATGTTGAAAAAACAAAAAGACACGGTGCGAGTAAGCGAACTGGCAGGGATAACGACGCGCCGTAATGAATACTACATGGCTGGCACGTCCAAATCACTACTAGCCAATAGGGTGTATTGGTTGCGCAATTTCAGGTGCGTCATTTCGATTACGTTACCACTTTCCCCTTTTGAAGTGGGGGATGTAGAGGAGGCGATCAGGACGCGTGAGAGTGTCCGTGCAACACTCAGGTCGGCGAACTTGGATGGGTTTGACTGGACCCCGGATCACCTGCTGGATTTTGTGGGCGATTTCTTCGATCACGAGCGGGTGTTTTGTCCTGAGAAGCGCAGCGAGTTGTCCTTGAGTTACAACCCCAACCAAATAATTCGCGAACAATTGTCCAACCGCGAAATTGCATCCTGCGTTAGCGATGAAGGCATCCGGTCTTGCAAGAGCGGCGGCCAAGAAACGGTTATGCAGTTTTTCTCGGTCAGGAACTACCCGAAATATAGCCGCCTGAATCACATGAGCAGCGTCATTGGCGACCCATACCAAGCTGCCCTGGCAATGCCATGCCCATTCTTAATCACCATGGGCGCGGTTGTGCAAGATTACGAATCCGCACGCACTTATGCGCAACTAAAAAGTGCTCGCGCTACACAGAACGCGGCCTCGTACATGGCAAGATTTCAGCCAGACCTACAAGATCGTAAGCGCGACTGGGATGCTGTGCTGGGTGCTTTTGATGAAGGCAAGGGGACGCTGCGCATGTACCACCAAATCTGCCTGCTATCGACAAAAGCTGATGCATCCCGTGCTGAGCACGCGGTTAGATCGGTGTGGCGTGCGAGGGGGTTTGATCTGTCGCGCGACTATTATTTGCAGCATCAGGCATTTGTCGCATCGCTACCAATGACGCTAGGACAACCATTGCAAGAAGACTTGGTTGCATTCGGGCGTTCTTACACCAAGACGCTCGACAACGCGGTGATGACATCGCCGTTGATTGCCGAGTGGAAGGGGACCAAGACTCCGCTGATTACCCTGTTCGGGCGGCGTGGGCAACCGATGGGGTTCGACCTGTTTGACAACACGGGTGGTAACTACAATTTTGCGGTGGCCGCGTTATCCGGGTCTGGCAAATCGGTATTTGTGAATGAAATGGCGTACCGCTATCGTGCAGCCGATGCCAAAGTCTGGATTATTGACGTAGGCCGCAGTTACAAAAATTTGTGCGAGTTGATGGGCGGCGAATTCATTGAATTTACTGACGAGCGTGACAATACGCTGTGCCTCAATCCATTCTCGATGGTCAGGGACATCAATAACGACATGGAAATGTTGCTTCCTCTCCTGGCTGAAATGGCGAGTCCGCGTGAGCCCCTGAACAACTTTTGCTATACCGCACTTGCTTCCGCTATCAAGCAGGTATGGGGAGTGAAGGGGAGTGACACCACCATCACGGACATTTACGAGCTGCTACGCATTGGCAAAATTAATGAGAGTTCTGATAGCGAAACGGAGTTGATGCACATGGCCGTCGCACTTGAACCCTACACAAAATACGGCGTATATGCGAGCTACTTTGAAGGTCCTGCAACGATTGAATTTAACAATGACTTTATCGTGCTTGAGCTTGAGGAACTCAAGAGTAAAAGAGATCTTCAGGCGGTGGTCATGCAGATCATCATGTATCGCATCACCCAGGAAATGTATCTGGATCGCTCCCGGCGCAAGATCGTGATTATTGATGAGGCGTGGGACTTGATGGGGAGCGGCAGCAGCGGACACTTCATCGAAGCCGGTTATCGCAGGGCAAGAAAGTACGGCGGTGCATTCGGCACGATCACCCAAAGCGTGGATGACTACTACAAGACGGAAGCAACCAAAGCAACCATCAATAATGCGGACTGGCTGTTCTTGCTGCGGCAGAAGCCGGAAAACATTGACCGTCTAGGCAAAGAAGGAGGGTGTCCTGGATTTTGTGTAAACGGGTTTTCTTAACGCTGCGGCATTCTGTCCTCAAACTGGATATTAAACCGGTTTAGCGCAGCCTTCCAATC
>JAGVIV010000325.1 GCA_020055845.1 Betaproteobacteria bacterium | reverse complement strand
ACGCAAGTGCTGGTCGCCACCCCGGACGGTGCGATGCTGCCGCTGGGGCAACTGGCGCATGTCGAACTGACGCGCGGCGCGCCCGGCATCCGCACTGAGAATTCTTTGCTCTCCGCCTACATCTACGTGGACACGCGCGAATCCGACATCGGCGGTTTTGTGGCGCGGGCGCAGCAGGCCGTGCGCGAGCAGGTGAAATTTCCGGCAGGTTATTACGCCACTTGGAGCGGCCAGTTCGAGTACATGCAGCGCGCGGCGGCCAAACTAAAAATCGTCGTGCCGCTCACGCTGGCGCTGATTTTTTTATTGCTCTACCTGCATTTCCGCAAAGTCACCGAAAGTTTGATCGTGATGCTCTCCGTGCCGTTCGCGTTGGTCGGCGGGGTGTGGCTGCTGTGGCTGTTGGGCTATAACCTCAGCGTGGCGGTGGCGGTCGGCTTCATCGCTTTGGCGGGCGTGGCGGCGGAGACGGGCGTGGTGATGCTGGTCTATCTCGACCACGCATGGCAGGAAAAACTGGCGGAGTATGAAAATCTCCCTCACCCCAACCCTCTCCCAGAGGGAGAGGGGGCAAACGTTTCGCGGCTAGTTAGCCGCAAGGATTTATACGATGCTGTGATGCACGGTGCGGTTGAACGCGTGCGCCCCAAGATGATGACCGTCGCCGCCATCATGGCGGGGTTGCTGCCGATTCTGTGGAGCAGCGGTGCCGGCTCGGAAGTCATGCGCCGCATCGCAGCACCTATGGTGGGAGGAATGCTGACCTCGACCGTGCTGACGCTGCTGGTGATTCCGGTGCTTTATGCGTGGCTGAAAAAGGCGGAGTGCAAGGTTGCTGGTGAGCGAGCAAAAAACTAGGCCCTAAAACGCCTTCTGTTCGGTGCTTTTCACCGGACTGTTAGGGCTTAGACTTTCTTCCATGGTTGTCATCAACAGGGGGAAGCATCATGGAAAAGATCGTTTTAGTGGCCTGTCTGGCTGCGGCAGTTTTGCTGACACCGGCTTATGCGCACGATGCGGAGGGTGGTGAGAGTATTGTTCGGGCTATTTTTAGCCACTGAATGTGCGGGCGAGCTTACCAGGCGACCGACATTCCCACATGGCTGCCTTTGTCTAGGGTGAAGCTGCCGGCATCTTTGATGCCGACACCGATTTCACGGTAGCCAAAATAGATTTTTGCCTGTGCGGAAGCAGAGACTTCCAGGCGCAGGCCGTATTGGTTAAAGCGTTCGCTATCGGAGAATGACAGTATTTTGGGTGAGCCGAGATATTCGCCAATCAGCGCGAGCGGAACGGCGGTGGGGAGTGCGAACCCGACTTCGCCGCCCAGAGCGATACAGAGCAGGTTGTGCGTTGCGGTCGGTTGATGCAGGGTGCCGGTCAGCACCTTGATTCCCCCGCCCGCAATCAGGCCTGCCGCCCCTTCTTCGCCGCCTCCCGGACCTTTCACCATCAATCCGGCATCGGCCAGCAAGTCGCTGTTGTCGTTGTATAGCAAGCGGGTTTGCAGTTCGGCATTGCCGTCGCCTATGCCGCTTGCGGACATCCCCAGTTTGAATTGAGCCGCAGTGTTGTTCATGTTTACATCGAAAGAGTCCGCACGTGTAGGTGCACTAAAAGCCAGCAGTAGCGGTATAACAATGCGCGTGAATGACATGCCCGGTCCCTTATGTGTGAATGATGCAAAAAATATTGTGCGGCTGCGGATTTCTATATGCGGCGGCGCATCGTAACAAACACAGTGCTTTTTATACAATATGGCGCGCACAATAAACTATCCCTGATAAAACGTGTGCAGGGTAAGTAGGTGTCCTTTGTGAGGATGGAAATGACGGGAAAAAGAAATGTTTCTTGAGTTGATCGCTTTGGGTGTGTTCATCGCCACGGCATTCATGAATTCGGTGCCGGTGAACGGGCGCATACCGGAGCGTGACAGTGTTACGGAGATCCGTCACACCCCAGAGGATTGGACGCTGGCATCCAAACAGGATGGCACCGTTTTCTATGTGAATTCCCGCGATGTCCAAAAGACCGGCAGCAGGGTAAAGATGTGGAGCTTGGCCGACTATACGGTGGCGCAGATTAACGGTGACTCCGTGTATCTGTCGAGGAAGGCGCAGGATGAGTACGACTGCAAAGAAGGATGGGTGCGTTTGCTGTATACCTCGCTATATTCCGAGAGCATGGGGGCGGGTGAGCCTATCTACAGCCATGCGGAGACTTATGCGTGGGAGCCGGTGATGATTGATAGCGAAGCGGCGGTGATGTGGAAACGCGCCTGTGACGACAAGCCTGGCTAATATGATGTCCGGTGCACTGAGCGTGCAGTCGGCGAAGATTGCGGTCTATTCTTCATCTAATAATTTGCCGGCGACCGCCCAGTTTTCCTCCTGCAGTTCATCAAAGGTGATGTAGGTGTATGACGCGGGCTTGTGCGCGATGCGCTCCAGCGTGTCGGTGATTTCGGCGGCGATTTTGGATTTTTGTTCGCGGCTCAGGCTGCCGGCGAGGCGGATGTTCACATAAGGCATATCGTGTCCTTTGCAGTGTTAATTAAAGTCGCCCCACAGTGTTTGCAGAGCGCTGATTCCCGCGATGGCGGCAGTCTCAGTGCGCAATACGCGCGGGCCGAGCAGCACCGGGGCAAAACCCATTTGTTGGGCGATGTTGGCTTCGTCGGCAGTGAAGCCGCCTTCGGGGCCGATCACCAGAGTCACGCAGGTTTGCGGACGCGCTTGCGCCTGTAGCTGGGTTGCTCCGCCCGGCAACAGGATGAATTTGCTGCCGGGGGCTGTGCGCATTGCCAGCAGCCAGGTATCCAGTCCCTGCGGGGCATGAATGCGCGGCAAATCGTTGCGTCCGCATTGTTCGCAAGCCGAGACGGCGATGCTGTTCCAGTGTTCGGTACGCTTTTCGGCGCGGGTGCCGCTGAGCTTGGCCACGCTGCGCTGGGTTTGCACTGGCAGTATCTCGCTCACGCCAAGCTCGGTGGCTTTTTGCACAATCAAATCCATTTTGTCGCTGCTGCACATGGCTTGCGCTAGAAGGATGCGCAGCCCGGAATCTTGCCGGGTCATGCAGGTTTGCAGGTTGCCGAGGATGACGCGTTTGCCGCTGATCTCGTTGATGGTGGCATCCAGCGCGTTGCCGATGCCATCGAAGATCTGCACGGCATCGCCGACGCGCAAGCGCAATACGCGGCTCGCGTGATGTGCGGCGGCGGCGGGCAGCTCGAAGTTGGTGCTCAAGGGCAAAGGGGGCGGGCAATAGAAGCGTGGTGCGGACATGGCTGGGTTCGGAATGGGTGCTTGGGCGTGATAATATAACGGCTTAAAAAATATTTGTGGTTTTAGGAGTGTTTTAATGGTCAGTTTGCAACCGCCGTTGTGCGATTTTGGTTGGAAAGCGCGCCCATTCGACTTGTTGGGCGTGGACGGCAGACGCTACTCTCTGGATGAAATCAGCGGCAAGAACGGCCTGTTGGTGATGTTTATTTGCAATCATTGTCCCTACGTAAAGTCCATTCGTGAACGCATTATCCGCGATACCGCGGAGTTGCGTTTACACGGAATCAACAGTATCGCCATCATGTCCAACGATCCCGCCGATTACGCCGAGGACTCGTTCGCGAATATGAAACTCGTCGCGCAACAATACGCCTATCCTTTTCCCTATGTGTGGGATGAGACACAGCAGGTTGCCAAAGATTATGGCGCGGTGTGCACCCCGGATTTTTTCGGCTTTAACGCCGACCTGGAGTTGCAATATCGCGGACGTTTGGATGCCTCGCGCAAAGACGCGGTGGCGGATGCGCCGCGCGAACTGTTCGATGCCATGCTGCAAGTCGCGCAGACCGGACAGGGGCCGCGCGAGCAGACGGCCAGCATGGGCTGCTCGATAAAATGGAAAGAGGCGCTGTGACGCAGGCAAAAGGACAAAGCGCGCTGCTTAAGGCCGTCATCGCGGCAGTGAAGCTGGTCGCGGCTGAGGAAATTATGCCGCGTTATATGAAAGTGACCCTGCATCACAAGGACGACGGCAGTCTGTGTACCGATGCCGATCTGGCCGCACAGGAGGCGCTCACGCGCAAGCTGCAGGCTATCCTCAATGTGCCGGTGATTGGCGAGGAGATGAGCGAGCAAGAACACGTGGCGCGTTGGGCGGCCGGCGAGCAAGGCGTGTGGTGTATCGACCCGATAGACGGAACGACAAATTTCGTGCGCGGCCTGCCGTACTTTGCGGTGTCGGTCGCGCTGATACGCGAAGGACGCAGTGTCCTGGGCGTGGTTTACGATCCCGTGGCGAAAGAGACTTTTGCCGCCGAAGCCGGGCGAGGGGTGTTTTTGAACGGAGCCAGGCTGGTCGGTTGTAGCGTGGCCAAAAATTTGGCCGATGCGCTGGCCAATGTGGACATGAAGCGTCTCGGTGGGAAGTTATCCACGCAGCTTGCGCTTGCGCCGCCGTATCGCACGCAACGTAATTTTGGCGCGAGCACGCTGGATTGGTGTTATACCGCTGCCGGGCGTTACGACGTGTATCTGCACGGCGGACAAAAGATGTGGGATTACGCTGCAGGCTCGCTCATCTTGCAGGAGGCCGGAGGCGCTGCCTGTAGTCTGGAGGAGGATGATTTCAGCCGCGGCGACATCTGGAACCGTTCGGTGATCGCGGCGCTTGATCCGGTCGTGTTCCAGGAATGGAAAGCCTGGTTGAGGGCGCAACAATAAGCAGCTGGGCAAAGGGGGCGATGTGAAGATTCTGATTTTGGGAGCGGGGCAAGTCGGTTCGACGGTGGCGGAAAATCTGGTCAGCGAGGCGAACGACATCACGGTGGTGGATACTGACGGGGCAAAGCTGGCTGCGCTGCAAAATCGCCTCGATCTGCGCACGCTGGTGGGTAATGCTTCCCACCCCAGTGTGTTACGGCAGGCAGGCCTGGCGGATGCGGATATGCTGCTGGCGGTGACGCAAAGCGACGAGGTCAACATGGTGGCGTGCAAGCTGGCTGCCAGTCTGTTCAATACGCCGACACGTATTGCCCGCATCCGTTCCGCCGATTATCTGGCGCACCCCGAGATTTTTTCCAAAGATAATTTCTGTGTGGATTTTTCCATCTGTCCCGAACAGATACTCACCGACTATATCCGCAAACTCATCGAATTTCCCGAGGCGCTACAGGTGCTGGAATTTGCCGGGGGACGTGTCTCCCTTGTGGCGGTGAGGGCGTTCGAGGGCGGGCCGCTGGTCGGGCGCGAGTTGAAATATCTGCGTAGCAATATGCCGCAGGTCGACACGCGGGTGGCGGCGATCTTCCGTCATGACAGACCCATCATCCCGGAGGGGAGTACGGTGATAGAGGATGGCGACGAAATATTTTTTATCGCCGCCACCCAGAACATCCGGCGCGTCCTGCAGGAGTTGCGCCGCATGGACAAGCCCACCAAACGCGTGATGATCGTGAGCGGCGGCAATATCGGCCGGCGTTTGGCGCTATCTTTGGAGAATGATTATCAGGTCAAGCTCATCGAGCACAATAAAAAAGTCTGTGAGAATCTGGCCGGGGAGTTGAGCAAGGCGCTGGTGTTGCAGGGCGACGGTACGGATGAAAATCTGCTGGAGACGGAGCGTGTGGGTGATGTCGATGTGTTCTGTGCGCTTACCAACGACGATGAGAACAATATCATGTCGGCCTTGCTGGCCAAGAAAGCCGGCGCGCGCAAGGTGATTTCCCTGATCAACCGCAGCGCCTATGTGGGGCTGCTGCAGGGAGGCAAGATTGATATTGCGCTGTCGCCTGCGCATGTGACCATCGGTTCGTTGCTGGCTTATGTGCGCCAGGGGGATGTGGCAGCGGTGCATTCGCTGCGGCGCGGTGCAGCCGAGGCGCTGGAGCTTGTGGCGCACGGCGATCGCCAGTCTTCGCGCGTGGTGGGGCGGCGCATCGACGAGATTGAGCTGCCCAAGGGGGCGACCATAGGCGCTATCGTTCGCAATGGCGAGGTCATCATGGGACACCATGACAGACTGATCGAGCCGGAAGACCATGTCATCGTGTTTGTGATCAACAAACAGATGATACGCAAGGTCGAGAAGCTGTTCCAAGTGAACGTCGGTTTCTTCTAGGCATGGAGCGCGCCCTCACCGTTATCCGTGCGCTGGGACTGTTGCTGGTGGTATTCAGCTTCGCGTATGTCATGCCCATCGTAAGCTCCCTGATCTATGCGGAATACAGCGTATTGTGGGATTTTTCCCTTGCCATGGTGTGGACCTTCTGCGCTGGGGTGCTGATGTGGTTGCTTACGCGGCGCTACAAAGGCGAGTTGTCCACGCGTCACGGCTATCTACTGGTGGTGGGGATGTGGACTGCGATGCCGGCCTTTGCCACCTTGCCTCTGCTGCTGGTTATCGACGGCTTGTCTTTCACCGATGCCTATTTCGAGACGATGTCGGGTTTGTCTACCACCGGTGCCACGGTGCTCACCGGATTGGACACCCTGTCGCCCTCGATCAATCTGTGGCGTCATGAATTGAATTGGCTGGGAGGCATGGGCATCATCGTGCTGGCAGTGGCGATTCTGCCCTTGCTGGGCATCGGTGGCCGGCAATTGTTCAAGGCGGAGACACCGGGGCCGATGAAAGATGCCGCGCTCACGCCGCGCATCACCGAGACGGCGCGCAATCTGTGGCTGGTGTACTGCATGATCACACTGGCTTGTATTCTGTCGCTCAAGTTGGCGGGTATGAACTGGCTGGATGCAATCTGTCATGCCTTTGCGGCCATGGGGCTGGGCGGTTTTTCGACGCACGATGCCAGTATTGGCTACTTCAATTCGCCGCTGATTGAATTTGTCCTGATCGTATTCATGCTGCTGGCGGCGATGAATTTCGCCACCCATTTTTTGGCGGTGCGCGGCAGGACACTGCGCGTGTATCAGCACGACACGGAAGGTCTGGCGACCGTGGGAGTGGTTGTGGTGAGTTGTTTTGGAGTGGCATTTTTTCTGTGGTGGCAGGGGACTTACGCGGAGTTCCTTACGGCCTTGCGCCATGCCAGCTTTAATCTGGTGTCGCTGGCCACGGATTGCGGTTTCGCCAGTGTCGACTTCAACCAGTGGCCGATCTTCGCGCCGATGTGGATGCTGTTCCTGAGTTCGATCACGGCCAGTTCCGGCTCCACCGGCGGCGGTATCAAGATGGTGCGCACGATGATTCTGTTCAAGCAGGCCGGGCGCGAATTCATCAAGTTGCTGCATCCCTCGGCGGTCAACCCGATGAAGATCGGCGGCAGTGTCGTGCCCAACAACATCGTGTTCGCGGTGCTGGGTTTTATATTCCTGTATTTCATGACGGTCGCGACGCTCACTTTTGTTCTGCTCATCAGCGGGCTGGATTTCATCTCGGCGTTCTCGGCCATCATCGCCTGTATCAACAATGCCGGACCGGGTTTGGGGGTGGTTGGCCCAGCGAGTAATTATGCCGGATTGAGCGACTTTCAAACTTGGGTATGTACACTGGCCATGCTGGTCGGACGCTTGGAAATTTTCACCTTCCTGATTCTGTTCACCCCGCGCTTCTGGCAGCGCTGATTCCTTATGCCGGCTTGCGCTGAATGGGGAGGCGCAAAGTGAAGCAGGTGCCTGTTGTGGCGGAGGCCCAATGCACCTCGGCCGCAATTGCCTGAGCACGGCGCAGTTGGTTGGACAAACCTTTGCCTCCGCCGGACAGGGCTGAGTCCACATCGAAGCCCGTGCCATTGTCGGTGATTGTTACCTGCACATAATCTTCGTCCGCTGCCGTGGCAACGCGGATCTCGGTGGTCTGTGTATGCTTGATGATATTGGTGAAAGCTTCCTGCAGAATGCGCAAGATGTGCAGCGCGTTCTTGGGATCCAGCCATTCCAGCTTGGGCACATTGCGGACTTCCCAGCTTAATGCGATGCCCGTGCTTTCTAGGCGCGGCCCCAGACGAAAGCGCAGTGTCGCCAATAACAGCAGCAGGTCAGCATCCACCGGCTCCATCGAATCGATGGCCAGCTTGAGGTCGTCAATACAGGCTTTGAGGACCTGAGTGATTTCGATTTCGTCCAGATGCCCGTTCTCGACCACCCGCAGCGCGCTCACCAGCGAAGAACCCAGTCCGTCGTGCATGTCCTGCATCAGGCGCTGGCGCTCCTGACTGAGCATCTGGCGCTGTTCAATCGCACGCAGCCGTTTGTTGCTGTCGGCCACATCTTTTTCCAGTTGTTTGCGGCGCGCGGAAGTCATCAGGAGCGCGATAACAGCCGTGCAGGTGAACATGAAAATCAGGATGTAGACGATAACATTGCGCCGCCAGTCGGCGAGGACTTCATCAAGTTGGCGCGACTGGATCAGGCTCAGGCCGGTAGTGCCCACGTCGCGCACGAGAAAGAGGCGGGTCTTGCCGTTATGGGCGGAAGGGCCTATGTGGCGTGTCACGCGCTCCCCGGAGCTTGCGTGTTCCTGAAGTACGGTGCTGACTTTTGAGATGTTGTTGCCGAAAAACTTTTCCGGATCGCTGCGGCGGTACAGAAGGTCGCCTTCGCGGTTGAAAATAACGGACATGCTGGCGGAGTCGTCCGGGTTGATTGCGCGCAAGGTATTTTGAAAGAATTTGAAGCTGACACCGAGGGCTACGATGCCGGAAAATTTTTTTTCCGGAGTAGTGACCGGCAGACTGAAAAAAGCGGTGCTGGTGTTTGTGAGACGTTTGTCCGGGCGCGACAGGAACAGGCCGAGCGGCGTATGTGGTGCTGTATGTGCGGTGAAATACGACTCCTGCGAGACATCGCGTCCGATGAGTGCTGTATCCGAGGAGGCAATGATGCGCCCTCGGGCATCGGTGACCAGCAGAGTACCGGATTCGGGGATGTCTTTTTTTTGCAGCTCGAGGAAGGCTGGGAATGCTTTGCCGTGTAATTTATGCCGGTGCGAGTGTTCAAGGGCGACCATGTCGAGAAAGTGTTCAACATCTTCCATGGCTTCGACAATCTGCACGTCGGCATTGCGGGCATGGGCTTCGAGCAGACGGTATTCCGATTCCTCGGTCTGCTGATATTGGTCATAGGCAACACGCCCAAGAGTGCCGCCGACGATGAGCAGGATGACGCAAGAAAGCAGGTAGGTGCTCCATCGGGTATTTGAGAGAAGATCGAGAGGACGCTCCAGCCGTTGCGTCAGATGCCGCATGAAATTACTCACCCAGCAGTCCCTGTTTGCGCGCTTCATAGATTGCTTCGGTTTTGGAATTCACCTCGAGTTTCGCGTAGATGCGGCGGATGAAGGTGAGCACGGTATGGCGCGAAACGGATATCAATGCGGCGATTTCGTCGGAGGTGAAGCCCTTGGTGATGAGTTCCAGTACTTCCATTTCGCGGGCGGAGAGCGCTGCGGAATTTTTGTCCGGCTGCGTTTTGGCTGCGGAGTCGGGTTTGTCCTCGTTGTGGCGGAAGCGCATTAATATCTGGCGTGCGATGAGCGGGCTGATGGGGCTGCCGCCGCTGTATAGGCTGCGAATCTCAAATATCATACGTTCAGGCGTGCTGTCCTTTAACAGATAACCGGCGGCACCGGCCTCGAGCGACTGCATCACGTGCAATTCATCACCGAATGTCGTGCTTACCATGATGTTGCAACCGGGCCAGCTGGTATGGGCAGCACGGATCACGTCGATACCGGAGCCGTCCGGCAAGCCGAGGTCCACCAGCAGCACGTCTGCGGGGGACTCCTTAAGCATGCGCAAACCCAGCTCACGTGTCCCCGCTACTTGCAGTAGCAGCATGTCTGGAGCGGTCTGTATCGCTTCTATCAATGCATTTTGAAAGTTGACATCATCCTCCACTAGCGCGACACGGATTTGGGGGATGTTGGGGTACTGCTGCATCACTGGGCCTTTTATTTTTTACGCGCGTTTGCTGGCAAAAGGCACTGAACGGGCGCGTTACAAATATTGCCACATATCCGGTGCCGGCTTGTCACTAGTTCTAGTGACAGACGAAGAGGGGTGGGCAGCCTAGTATGTTTCACTGGCAGAATTTTTTGTTGGACCTAAAACTTTTTGCTTGTTTCTGTGGCGGGTAATGTAGCTTGAATTCATGGATGGGTTAAGCAGGGCGGTATGAAGATATTATTGATCGATCATCACGAATTGTTTCGCGCCGGATTGCGATATATTTTGCAGCGCGTGCATGGTGGTGCGGGTGAGTTGTTTGAGGAAGGCGAGTGGGAGGCGGGCTTGCAGTGTGTGCGGCAGCATCCTGATCTGGATTTGGTATTGCTGGAGTTGGAGACGCAGGGCTGCAAAGGCGTGAGTTCCATCAAACTTTTTCGTGAACGCTTCCCGCAGATTCCTTTGGTGATTGTGTCCGGCAAGGAAGATTTTCATGCCATTAATAAAGTGCTGAAGTATGGAGCAAGCGGTTTTGTAGGCAAGAGTGCGCCGGAGACGATGTTGCTGGGGGCGCTTAAGTCGGTGCTGGAGGGCGGCATCTATGTACCGCCGCAGATGTTGATACCGCCGCTAAATCCCAAGGCGTATCGTTTGACACAGCGCCAGCTGCAGATTTTGGAAGCGTTGGGCGAAGGGCTTAGCAACAAGCAAATTTCGGAGCGGTTTGATTTGGCCGAGGGGACGGTTAAAGTGCATGTGGCAGCCGTGTATCAGGCATTGCGCGTGAAAAGTCGCCGCGAGGCTGCGGGTATCGCTGGCCAAATGGATTTTGGCGGAGCTGGGTATGCGTGCTGAGCAGGCGCACATCCCCCGTGGTGTGGCGAGATGAGTGAAGGGCGGCAGCGCTTGGCATTGGTGAAGCTTGCGTATGCAATTCGGCATGATGACCGGATGTTTCCTGTGTTGCAGGATGGGGTGCTCGCCGGTGATGCAGGAGCGATACAGCAGATTGTCTTTGTTCGCTTCAGCCAGGGTGTGGTCGTGGATGATTATACCGTCTACGTGATTGTTGCAGATGGCGAGGTTTAGATGTGCGGGAAATCCCTACGCCAAGGCTTTTCCCTACAAAAATCCGCGCTGCTCCTGATAGATGCGGCGCGTCGGTTTTGCGACAATGGGCGGGATCCGGGAATGTCGGAAAATGCAGGGTTTGGACAGCTTGTGAAAGTGTCGTGGAGAAGATAATGCCGCGCTTCTTGTGTTGCGGAAGAAGTCGTGCGGATGAATAGGGAATGTGAGTTGAAATGATAAAGAAAATCGCGATAGAACAGTTCAAGCTCGGTATGTACGTTTACGACCTGCACCTTGTTTGGGCCGAACATCCTTTCGATTGGCACTGTTTTTTGTTGGAAGATGAGGAGACCAAGGCGCAAATACTGGCATCCGGAATTCGCGAGATCAACATCGATACCGAGCAGGGGGAGGATGTGGAGGTGTATTCGGAGTTGTCCGCGCTGGCGCCGACCGTCATTGTCACGCGCACGCCCGCCGAGGAATTTGAGCATGCCAAAAACCTGTATTCCAATGCCAATAAGCTGATGCAGGGCATGATGAAGGATATACGTTTGGGCAAACAGATCGAATTGGAGCAGTGCCAGCCTATGGTCGCGGGCATTGTGGATTCCATGTTCAGCTCTCCTTCGGCATTGCTGCCTTTGGCGCAGATGAAAAACCGCGATGAATACACGTTTCAGCACTCGGTCTCTGTGGCGGCTTTGGCTGTGGCATTCGGGAGAGTGCTGGAGATGCCGCGTGAAGAGATTCAGGAGTTGGCGATGGGGGGCTTTCTGCATGATGTGGGCAAAGCACAGGTGCCTGGACATATCCTGAATAAACCGGCGAAGCTGGATGATGCCGAATTTGTCGTTATGAAGAATCATGCGGCAAACACCTCCGTGTTGCTCAAGGAGGTCGAGGGGCTTAGCGAGGTCGCGTTCAATGCCGCAGCCCAGCATCACGAGCGTTTCGACGGTACGGGTTATCCCCTGCGCTTGAAAGGTGATGAGATCAGTGTGCACGGGCAGATGCTGGCTATCGTGGACGTGTATGACGCGATCACCTCGATCCGCGTGTATCACAAGGGTATGCCGCCGACCGAGGCTTTGCGCAAACTCTTCGAGTGGAGCGGTGCGCATTTTAATCCCCGTCTGGTTCAGGCCTTTATCAAGGGAATCGGTATCTATCCGGCAGGGTCGTTGGTGCGGATGGAAAGTGACAAGCTGGGTATCGTGCGCGAGGTGGCGGTGGATAAGCTGTTGCAGCCGGTTGTGCAAATGATTTATGACTGCAAAAAAATGTGTTCACTTTCCCCCGAGGTGGTGGATCTCTCCGCCTCGAATGACAAGATCAAGTCGCATGAATCGTTTGAGCACTGGGGAATAGACCAGGCCAAATGGTACGCCACCGAGCGTTGCTGAGCGCCGGGTTTGTTGTTGCGGCCGGCGCGTGGCCGTTTTTCTCGCTGTAACCTGATTGCCGCTTGAATATCCTAAAATGCAGACATGAACGGCGGGATGCGTTAGCATGCTCTCGCCAAAAACCGGTGTGTTCGCGCCGGTCGGATTTAGACATGGCGTAAGCGAATGAGAATCGCCATGGTCGGAAGCGAGGGTAATGTTGATCGATGACAGCAACATGGTTCGGGACGGCGCGGAGCAAACTGTGCTGTCCGGGAAGTGCGGTGCTCCGGGTGCGCGGGAAGTCGAGCAAAGAGTCGTGCGCGATGAGGTGGATGAGCAGTTGCTGCCAGTCTTCTTGGAAGAGGCAAATGAACTCTATCCTAAGATTTTGCGCACCATGCAAGCTTGGCGCGCGGCGGAGGGAGCCGACGCTTCTTTGAGTAATCAACTGCAGCGCAGCCTGCACACTTTCAAGGGGAGCGCGCGTATGGCCGGCGCGATGCGCCTGGGAGAGCTTGCACACCACATCGAGGGACAGGTGGCGGGCTTGCTAGCCCAGAGTGGGCAGGACACCGCGCGTTGGGATGCCCTGCTGGATTGTCTGGCACGCATCGATGCTGCACTTAAAGAACTGGAAAATGGCGAGGCTGTGGCACGGGTGGAAGAGGTATCGCCGTTTACGCTACAGCAAGGATACCGCCAGTCA
Source organism: Betaproteobacteria bacterium (assembly GCA_020055845.1). Taxonomy (GTDB): domain Bacteria; phylum Pseudomonadota; class Gammaproteobacteria; order Burkholderiales; family Gallionellaceae; genus PALSA-1006. Next base: position 772 of record JAGVIV010000325.1, on the reverse strand, counting down.
TTTTCCTGTGTCAGCGAGCGTCTGTATCGTGTTGTGCGGCAAACCGCCAAAGAATTGGGTAAACGGGTCAATCTGGAGTTGAGTGGCGGGAATATTGAATTGGATTGCACGGTGCTGGAGAGAATGACCGCGCCGTTGGAACATCTGTTGCGCAATGCTATTGCACATGGGATTGAATCGCCGGAGCGCCGCAAAGCCCAGGGCAAGGCCGCTATCGGGGAAATCAATCTGTCCTTGTGTCGGGAGGGCAACAAACTGGTGTTTGAGTTGAGCGATGACGGTGCCGGATTGGATATGCCGCGTTTGCAACGAAAAGCGCTTGAGCAAGGCCTTCTGACGGAAGGTCAGGCAATCAGCGAGGAGCTGGCAATCCAGTTGATATTGAAGCCGGGCCTGTCGACTGCCGAGGCGATTACCGAAATCGCCGGGCGCGGAATAGGGCTGGATGTGGTGATGAGTGAAGTCACCGCGCTGGGCGGACGTATGGATGTCGTGCCAATGCAAGAACAGGGGCTTGGTTTTATCATCTTTTTGCCATTATTGGCGGCACCGGGCTAAGTATTTTTCCGCTGGTGCCGATACTCTTAATACAGCAACAATCGTGTGAGACTAGGAGGTGTGCCATGGCAATCGTGATGAATATGAGTAGTTATGCCGTTGAGGAAGCTTCCTCTGTGCAGGCTGACAAAGCGGGGCATGCGGGATGGAATCCGCAGTTGGAGTTGGCCACTCAGCAACATTTACTTGCGCTCGCGGATAGCCGCGCGGAATT
>JAGVIV010000021.1 GCA_020055845.1 Betaproteobacteria bacterium | reverse complement strand
ATCCGTGCGGGGGCAAATTCGCTCCAATTTACCCCCTGTCAGGCTCCCGAAAACAAATGAGCCGGCACCGTTTATTATCTCGATATGATCCGGAAAGTCGGGAATTTCCCCGAGCGCCAGGTGGATGGCCGCGCGCTCCACGTCCACGCCAGTGGACCGTTCGATCACGGCCGGAATGCCGTTCCCGCCATTGCGGGCACTTATCTCCAGTATGGTCACTTCCTCAGCAGAAACAATGGCATCAAAATTCAATGGCCCATGCCGGTAGCCAAGAGCCTCGCATATTGTTTCGATCTGATGAGTTACCCGAGCCTGATCCTGGTCGGAAATATTTGTGGGCAAGCTATGGCCCGTAACCACGAAACCGAGCAGATGCTTGTGGGTTATGGCGACAAAAGCGACACGGCCATTGACGAGGATGGCGTCGCCGCCAACCTCAATCCCTGAAACATACTCCTCCACGCATACGGTCTTTGAGCGGGAGAAGCTTTGGGCTTTGAGAAAAGCCTGTTTGATCGATTTGTTGTCAAATTGGTCAAGCCTGGTGATTCCGCGGGAGCCTGAGGTGTCAACCGGCTTGAAGATTATTGGCAGCCTCAAGGTGTCCAAAGAAGAACCAATGGCGTCAATGCTGTTTCCGCTTAGGAAGTGTGGGCATGTTAGGCCTGCCTCATTAAGAAACGCGCGAAAACGATGTTTGATTGCCATGATCCCGGCAGCGCTTGGTGAGGCTCCAGGCAGGCCTAGTTTTTCGCATACATGGGCTACTGCGGGTATGGCTACGTCAGAACTAAATGTACAAATGCCATCGATATCGAGTTCGTGTGCCGCCTGGAGTATGCCTTCCCGATCAACGGTGCTGAGATTCACGTATTGATGGCCGTACTGGTGGCCAATATTTTCGGGAAGGTAGTCCACGGTGATGACGTGACAGCCAAGCTCAGCCGCTTTTCGAATGGCAGGGGCCTGAAAAGGGCCGGCACCAAGGATCATGAGGCGTTTGCCTGCTAGCTGATTCATGATCGCCAAGGTCTGTTATGCGGATGTATTCGCCGAATTGATACGAGTTGAAGGCCGGTCACGTTTTATGAACGGGGTTGCGATATTCAGGTTGCGGCTACAAATGCAGATAGAAGGATCTGGGGGCAGAACACTTGCCCTTTATCGCAAGGGTTGTCCTTGTCCTTGCTTAAGGTTCTGCAGCAGCATAGGTATATATAGATTTAATTTTGGCGACCATGGTGTAAAATGAGGTAACTGATACGGATCATTTTTGATTGTCGATACGCCTCGTTGCGTAGAGGTTGCTGTTTCAAATCCAAGTGTGCGTACCAGTTCGGCTTGTTCAGGCAAATAGTCGCTGCCAGGTTTGCCATTGGGATAGGCAAAAACCCGCACAGATGTGCTTAGCGTGTCTTCCAGCCAGGCCTTGCCTGCGGCGATTTCATCCCGCGCCTGATTCCGGTTGAGTTTGGCGAGGATCGGGTGGCAATGGGTATGGCCGCCGATTTCCATGCCGGCTGCATGCAGCGCCTTCAACTGACTGGTTGTCATCATCAGGTCGTCGGGCAGGCCGTCGACGCCTGCACGTGCCGCCACTTGGGCAACGGTGTCTTCACGCGCATCAAGTGGGAGATATTTCACCTGCGGCAGGATTTCTTCAATCGCCTGTGCCTTGGCTGCATGTGAGCCGTGCTCGTGCACGCCCAGGCCAGGGTCGTTCAGATCAAGCTGGGTGAGCGGGCTGCGTCGGATGCTTTCAATCACCGTGTCGTTGAACATGCGTCCGCCGTTGAGATAAGACGTGGCGATGAAAAACGTTGCGTGGAGCCCATGCTTTTGCAGGATGGGCAGCGCCAGGGTGTAGTTGTCTGCATAGCCGTCGTCGAAGGTGATGCAGGCGGGCCGCGCGGGCAACGTACCTGCTTTCAGGCGGGAAACTGCTTCGGTACGTGGCAGGACGTTGAACACGGATTTGAGCAGGCCCATTTGGGCGTCGAATGTTTCGACCGTGGCTTCGCTTGGAAACAGCGGATCGGT
>JAGVIV010000334.1 GCA_020055845.1 Betaproteobacteria bacterium | reverse complement strand
GGCAAACTGCTATCGCCGCATCGCCGCCAAGTATCACGCCGAGAAGATTGCCGCGTTGCGCGTAGTGCAAGCGGAAAAAGGCGACTACCTCGTCGCGGCGCATCTTTATGATGTGGCGAGCGGTGAAATGACCGCCAGTGAAAAAATGGAATGTGCGCAATGTTCATTCGAGAAGCTCAAGGCAGTGTGCAAAGCGTTGAGTCGCCGTATCGCCGGAATCAAGTGAGCTGGATCATGCCGTATCGCTTGTGCATCGCGGTACTTCTTCTGGCTGCCGGATTCGCCCAAGCCGCGGACATTCACAAAGAGCGCATCGTGCTCATGCCCCTGCGTGTGGGGGAGGAGAGCCAGAAGATGCAGGGGGCGATGGAGACCGCGCTGGTACAGGGTTTGCAACAAAGATATCGGGTCTTTTCTGGCGCGGAAGTGGCGCAAAAGTCGCGCGAGATTTTCAGCCGGGAATCGCACAGTGCAAAGCAGGAGTGTGATGAGACGCGCTGCATGGAAGACATTGCCATCGCTTTTCAGGCGGAGCTGATTGCCACTGCGAATGTTACCAAAATCGAAGGCGGTTATCTGCTGGCATTGAGCATACGCAATGTGATGGATAACAGCGCGGTGTTTTCAAATTCACAGCCGTGCCGCGATTGTGATGTATTTCAGGTGGTGGATGCCCTCAAAGGCTTAAGCGACAATCCGGCCGCGGGTATACCTTCCGTGAGTATGCCGTCAGCGGATACGCGTGGCGAAGCTGGCAGCCAGGCTGTGCCGCCGCCCATCAGCGCGACAGAAGACGAGGAAAGCAAAGCGTGGCAAACGGCCCAGGATCGGAATAGTGCTTTGGCCGTGCAGGCTTATCTGGATAAATATCCCAATGGCAAATATACCGTCGCTGCGAAGAGCCGTTTAAAACGCCTGCGTGAAGAAGAGGCGGCCGCGCAGGGGAGTTCATCCGTGTCTGCGGATGATCGTCTGATGCAGGCTGAAGCGGCAAGCAAGGTGAAAGGGGTTTCCCCCATCAAAAGCCTTCCAAAATACCTGAAGCAGGTCATTCCCGAACTGATTAACCATAAGCGGGACAACGATTAACTCCACGCGCGGCTGCATGCGCCCTGTTTTTACCCTGTTCGGCTTCTGAAACAACGGCTTTCCTGTTAATATCGCGCCCCTGTTAAACCTTGGGGTCGGGCTTGTTGCCGCGACGCCGTTCATTTTCAGTATTCATGAGCAATCCGACATTACAAGCTGTAAAGGGCATGAACGATATTCTGCCGGACGAGGCGCAGCTGTGGCTGTGGTTCGAGGACTCCGTGCGTGAATGGCTTGAAGCCTACGGTTACCGCAATATACGCATGCCGCTGGTGGAGCCGACCGCGCTGTTTAAACGCGCAATCGGCGAGGTCACCGACATCGTGGAGAAGGAGATGTATAGCTTCGAGGACGGACTCAACGGCGATCAGCTCACGTTGCGCCCCGAGGGAACGGCATCCTGTGTGCGTGCGGTACTGCAGCACAATCTGCTGTATAACGCACCGCAGCGTCTGTATTACAGCGGCCAGATGTTCCGCCACGAGCGTCCGCAAAAAGGGCGTTATCGCCAGTTCCATCAGATTGGGGTGGAGGCGCTTGGATTTGCCGGGCCGGACATCGATGCCGAACAGATTTTGATGTGCGCGCGGCTGTGGAAAAAGCTGGGGCTGCGCGATGTGGCATTGCAGATCAATACGCTGGGCGATAGCGCGGCACGCCAGCGTCATCGCGAAAAGCTCATTGCGTATTTCGAATCGCACATGGAAGCTCTGGATGCGGAAGCAACACGGCGCTTGCACACGAATCCCCTGCGCATCTTGGACAGCAAAAATCCGGCGATGCAGACAATCATTGCCGGTGCGCCCGGGCTGATGGCGGAATTGGATGAAGAGGCGCGTGTACATTTCGAGGGCGTGCAGGCGATTCTTCGACAGCACGGTGTGGAATACGAGATCAATCCGCGATTGGTGCGCGGCTTGGACTACTATAACCGCACGGTGTTTGAATGGGTCACGACGCGCCTTGGCGCGCAGGGCACCATCTGTGCCGGCGGGCGTTACGACGGACTGGTCGAGCAGATCGGCGGCAAAGCGGCACCGGCCTGCGGTTTTGCCATGGGCATAGAGCGTTTGCTGGCGCTGGTGCAGGAGGATGGTGTGCAGCCTCCGCGTACACCGTTGGATGTGTATCTGGTGCATCAGGGCGAGCTGGCCGACAGGATGGCAAGCTCGGTGGCGGAGCAGTTGCGCGATGCCGGTTTGCGAGTGGCGATGCATTGCGGCGGCGGCAGTTTTAAATCGCAGATGAAGAAAGCCGACGGCAGCGGTGCCGCTTGTGCGGTGATCATAGGCGACGACGAGGCAGCGCAGCAGGCCGTTATGCTCAAGCCTTTGCGCGGCGGAGGCGAGCAGCAGCGTGTCGCGTTGCAGGACATGCAATACAAGATTTGTGAATTGATCAAGTGAGGGAATGAAAATGGCTGAGTTGGATTTGCACGAGCAGGAACAGGTCGACGCGCTGAAGTCGTGGTGGAAAGAGAATGGCAAATGGGTGATGGCTGCCGTGTTGCTTGCCGTGCTGGGTTTTGTTGCGATGCAGTTTTGGAAAAGTCATCAGGCTCAACAAGCGGGCGAGGCCGGCAAGTTGTATGCGGAGGTGGAGAAACAGCTGCAGAGCAATGACCCAAAGCGCGTGAACGATGCAGTCGCGGCGCTGGTGGATAAATTTGCCGGCAGTGCTTATGCGCCGCGCGCGCAACTGTTGGCGGCACAGGTCAATGTGCAGATGAAGGATATGGCCCGCGCCAAGACTCAGCTGCAATGGGTCATCGAGCATGCCAATGAAACGGGTTTGCAGGACACTGCGCGGTTGAAATTGGCCAGTATGCTGCTGGATGAAGCGAACTATGCCGAAGCGCTCAAGCAACTCGATGCCGCTTCTCCGGAAGCGTTTACCGGCTTGTATGCGGATTTGCGGGGCGATGTGCTGAGTGCGCAGGGCAAGACACAAGAAGCGCGCGCCGCATACAAGCAGGCGCTGGATAAGATTGAGAGCAAGAGCACGTACCGCAGTCTGGTGCAGCTGAAGCTGGACGGCTTGGGTGGGGACGCAAAATGATCGTTCAACGTGGCGCGGTTGTGTTGCTGCTGGCATCCTTGCTGGCGGGCTGCTCCAGCGATAAGGCGCAGCTCAGCCCGGCCAAGCTGGTGAACTTCGTCCCGAGCGCAAAGTTTGAAGTGCGCTGGGAACAAAGCGTGGGCAAGATGGGCAACGGAGTGTTGCAGCCCGCAGTCACGCAAGACTCGGTGCTGGCGGCGAACAGCTCGGGCATTATTCAGCGTTTTGACAAAAGCAGCGGGAAGCGATTGTGGCGCATTGACAGCCATGCGCTTATCTCCGGCGGCGTAGGTGCCGCTGACGGTCTGGTGCTGGTGGGCGGGCAGAAGGGCGATGTTGCCGCCTTTGAAGAAAGCAATGGCCAGTTGCGCTGGAAAAGCAAGGTGTCTAGCGAAGTGCTCAGTGCACCTAAACTGGTTGACGGCGTGGTTGTGGTGCGCACCGGCGACGGGCGTATCGCGGGGCTGGATAGCCAAAGCGGTAAGCGTCTGTGGCTATACGAACGTGCGACTCCCGCATTGGTCGCGCGTAGCAATGCCGGAGTGACTATACGCAACGGCATCGTGTACGCCGGTTTTGCGGCCGGTAAGATGGCGGCCATCGGTTTGCATAACGGTGTCATCGTATGGGAATCCTCGGTTTCGCAGCCGCGCGGCAATACCGAGCTGGAGCGGGTGAGCGACATCACCAGTCTGCCGATTATCGATGACAGCCAGGTGTGTGCCGTGGCATTTCAGGGAAGGCTCGCCTGTTTCGACGCCGAGCAGGGCGGCTCTTTGTGGACGCGCGATCTCTCCAGCGACAAAGGTTTGACCATGTCGCGCAAATATCTGTTTCTGAGCGATACCGATGGTGGGGTGTTGGCCCTCGATAAAGTCAGCGGCAGTTCGTATTGGAAAAACGAGCAATTGTCTTTGCGCAAGACGACCGCGCCTTTGGCGCTCGCGGATTATCTGCTGGTGGCGGATTTTGAAGGTTATCTGCATGTGTTGAATCGCGACGACGGCCGGTTTATGGCGCGTTTTAAAACCGATGGCAGCGCGATTCGTTCAGCTCCCGTCGTGTCTGATGACGGCTTCGTGGTGCAGACCGAAGACGGCAGTTTGTATTCTTTAGCCATTCATTCAAAGTAAAAATATTATGTTGCCCACACTGGTTTTGGTTGGCCGTCCCAATGTGGGCAAGTCCACTTTGTTTAATCGTCTCACGCGCAGCCGCGACGCACTGGTCGCGGACTTGCCGGGCCTGACCCGTGACCGGCATTACGGGCGCGGGCGTATCGGCGAGCGGCCCTTTCTGGTGGTGGATACCGGAGGTCTGGAGCCGGTCGCCAAAGAGGGCATCATGCACGAGATGGCCAAGCAGACGCGTCAGGCCATAGACGAAGCCGATCTTGTTTTGTTTCTGGTGGACGGTAGAGACGGTCTCACGCCGCAGGACCGTATCATCGCCACCCAGTTACGCAAAACCGGGCGTCCGCTGTTGCTGCTGGTGAACAAGGCCGAGGGTATGCAGCGTGCGCGTATCACCAGCGACTTCTTTGAGCTGGGCTTGGGTGAGCCGTTGCCTATTTCATCCGCGCATGGCGACAACGTGAGTGAAATGATCGAACTGGCACTGGATGAGCTGCCCGCGCGGGAAGCT
>JAGVIV010000254.1 GCA_020055845.1 Betaproteobacteria bacterium | reverse complement strand
CTTCCTTCCGGACCTGACCAGGTTCACTGCGCTGCAATGCGGGGAGACCCGCCAAACTTTTTATGGCTTTAAAAACCAAATCTTTACTGCAGACGCAGGATGGGCACCTTCTGGGCAGCCACCCAACAAATGCAAAAACTAAATCAGTTTAACCGGAATCATCCCGATCCGCTTCTGCCATTCCGCCGGCCCAATCTCGTGTACCGAGCGGCCTTGCGTATCGACAGCCACAGTCACCGGCATGTCCTTCACTTCGAATTCATAGATGGCTTCCATGCCAAGATCGGCAAAGGCCACCACTTTTGCGCTGCGTATCGCTTTAGACACCAGATAGGCAGCACCGCCCACCGCCATCAAATAAACCGCCGCATGCTTCTTGATTGCTTCCAAACCGGCCTTGCCGCGCTCTGCCTTACCAACCATACCGATCAGTCCGGTCTGCGCCAGCATAGTCTCGGTGAACTTATCCATGCGCGTCGCCGTCGTCGGGCCGGCTGGGCCGACCACCTCGTCGCCCACGGGGTCGACCGGGCCGACATAATAAATGAATCGACCGTTAAAATCCACGCCAGGCGGTAGTTCTTCACCCTTTGCCAACATTTCGACGATGCGTTTATGCGCCGCGTCACGCCCCGTCAGCAACTTGCCGGAGAGCAGCAGTGTCTCGCCAGGTTGCCATTGCGCAATATGTGCACGCGTCACCGTATCCAAATCAACATGGCGCGCATCCGCAGCCGGATGCCAATGCACATCAGGATAATCGGCGATATTCGGCGGCGCAAAAGCGGCCACACCGCCGCCATCCAGCTCGAAATGTACGTGCCGCGTGGCTGCGCAGTTCGGGATAATAGCCACAGGTTTGGAGGCCGCATGCGTCGGGTAGTCCAGAATCTTCACATCCAGCACCGTGGTCAGCCCGCCCAAACCCTGCGCGCCGATACCGAGCGCATTCACCTTGTCGTAGATTTCAATACGCAATTCTTCGATACGATTCTTAGCGCCGCGCAGCTTGAGTGCCGTCATATCGATGGATTCCATCAGCGACTCCTTGGCCAGCAGCACTGCCTTTTCCGCCGTGCCGCCGATGCCGATACCCAGCATTCCCGGCGGACACCAGCCCGCGCCCATACCCGGCAACTGGCTCACCACCCACTCCACCACATCGTCGCCCGGATTGAGCATGGCGAAGCGCGCCTTGTTCTCCGAACCGCCGCCCTTGGCCGCGATGCGCACCTCCACCTTGTCGCCGGGCACGAGTTCAAAATGCACCACGGCCGGCGTATTGTCGTTGGTATTTTTGCGCTTGCCCGCGGGATCGCTCACGATGGAAGCACGCAGCACGTTTTCGGGCAACAAGTAGGCTTTGCGTACGCCCGCATTCACCATCTCCGTGATACTCATTGAAGCATCCGCCCAACGCACATCCATCCCCACGCGCACGAATGCCACAACAATGCCGGTGTCCTGGCAGATTGGGCGCTTACCCAATGCACACATGCGCGAGTTGGTGAGAATTTGCGCCATCGCATCTTTGGCTGCCGGCGACTCTTCCCTGCGGTACGCGTCAGCCAAGGCCTGCACATAATCTTGCGGGTGATAATAGGAAATGAACTGCAACGCATCGGCGATGCTGTCGATAAAATCCTGCTGGCGAATGTTGGTCATGGAAAAGGCTCGGGGAAAGATGAGGGGATTATCTAAGCAGGACTCATCTGCGTCAATTAATGGACGACGGCCGCATAGAGCGCAACAACTCCTGCCAATGCGAATACAGCAAATAATGTCCGGCCCCGGGAATGAACAACAGGCGCGCATCGGGCAACAAGCGCACCAATTTTTCTGCCCCCGAGGAAGAGACCAGAGGATCCCGATCTCCGTGCCAAAGTTGCACAGGCATGGTGACCTTACCCATATCCACCCTCCATTCTCTGGCGGCCAGCATCACCTCTTGCGCGACCTCATATTCGCCGCGCCTCACACTCGCGCGCAAACCGACAGTGATGCTCGCGCGAAGGCGCGGATTACCCAGCACCTGACGATCCGACTCGGGTGCATCCAACAACAGACTCTCCAGATAGTGATAAACATTTTCGCGGATGTCTTTAATCATGATGCGCATCAGCACAGGCAGCAGGCTGGGAGTGAACTTGGCTACAATCAATGCCATGCGAAACACCGAGTTATAAGCGCGCAAGTCTTTGACATCCTCTATCGGCGGCATCGCCGCCACGATGTGAACCGTTTGTACTCGCTCCGGCAAGGCGGCCGCAACAGCGAGCGCGTAGGCCGTACCCGCCGAATAGCCCAACACCGAAAAACGCCCCACCCCTAGATGCGCAGTCAGTGCGGCGATGTCTTGCGGCCAGTCGCCAACCTCGCGCCCGGGCAAAGGATCCGAGTCCCCGCTGCCCGGTCGTTCCGGAATGATCAAACGAATTCCCTCCTGCAACAGCAAAGCATCATCGGGATGACGCAGATGGCGCGACCCGGCGATACCGTGCATCAGAATGACCGGATAACCCAGCGGGTCGCCACTGTCGGAAAAGTACAGCCAGCGGCCGTCCTGCATGCGTATACGCTGATTTTCTGCCGCAGACATGCCGATAGCAACAGGAAGTTCGGCATTATCCGTTTGCGATGTACGCTGGACATCGTTATGCAACCACAAGGGACTGCCGTAAATCGCCTGCATCAGTTCGGATTGGCGCTTCACCCCGACCTTGCTGAACACATGCTTCAAATGGGTGCGAAAAGTAGAAGAGGATATATTCAGGGAGCCGGCGCATTCCTCCAAAGTTCCGCCCAGAGCGAATTTTTGGGTAACACGAGCCTCGGCGGGAGTGAGTCCGAAAAAATCCTTTAGCCCCTGCTCGGAAAGTGCATGACTGGTACGGCTTGCAACCAGCACCATGAGACGGTTGCGCCTCGCTGCGGGACATGCCGCCGCGCCCCCACCGCTCACAAAAAGCGAAAGACTCACCTCGTCATTAAGCAAATGCACAACAACTTCATCACGCGCGCCGGAGACGACCTGCTCAACCGCCTGACGCAAAGCAAGCGGCGGGGATGAAAGCAGCTCTCCCGCCTCAAGGCTCAACAACCCGCCGCTCTGCAACAACGAGACAAGCGCACGATTCATACTGATTGCATTGCAATGCGCGTCAATGATCGCCGCGCCCAGAGGCAGTCGGTTCATAACACCTTCCAACAACTCGCGCTCGGCGACCACCTCGGTCAATTGCTGATGAATCACATGGGCTCGCTCGAAATGCGGCGCCAGAAAATGTATCAAAGAGCGTTCGCTCTGACCGAGAGAGGAAACCCCCGTAGGCGGATCAAGCGTCATTTCCAGATAGGAAGACATACTCTCCAGCAAACGCGGCCATAAGGACATATCCGCCGCCGCCTCATAGATCAAGCCGATCATTTCCGAAAGTAATTCAGTGGTGTCATTTGCAGCGTTCATGCCCGCATAGTAGGAAGGCTTGCAGGAATATGTCAAAGTGTTTTACCAAAGCATCACCACGCCCTCGTCTGCAAGCCGTACTTTTCCTGCAATTCCGCACTGATTCAGGCTGTTATTCATTGACGCGCGAGCCTCTCTCGGCTACCATCGCGGCCATTTTTCAGACGGGACTCCCAGTGCTTTTTAACCGACTATCTTGCATTGTTTTTGCCGCAGGCATCATGCTCGCGCACTGCGCATACGCGGACGAAAACGAAAATGCGGATAGCCACCTGCCCTTTGTGCAGGGCGAAGAAGCGCTCGCACCCGCCACGGCTCCGCAACTAACCCCCTCCACGCGCATCTCCGCCGCCGCAACAAAAGCCGAGGATAGGGATGCTGGCCCCTCAGCGAAATTCAATCATGATTTGTGGCATCGTATCCGCGACGGATTCGGCATGCGCGAACTCGATAGCAAACTCATCGCGCGTCACGAAAAATGGTATGCCAGCCGTCCGGAGTATATGGGACGCATGTTCGAACGCGCGCAGCGTTATCTGTTCTACATCACAGAAGAAGTCGAACGCCGCGACATGCCCTCCGAGATTGCCCTGTTGCCCATGATCGAGAGCGCCTTCAACCCGGGAGCCTATTCCGTAGGCCGCGCTTCCGGAATCTGGCAATTCATCCCGTCCACCGGAAAAAATTTCGGCATGGAACAAAACTGGTGGTACGACGAACGTCGCGACATCATCAGCGCCACCAACGGTGCCTTGGACTATCTGCAAAAACTGCACGAACAATTCGGCGACTGGGAACTGGCACTTGCGGCCTATAACTGGGGAGAGGGAGCGGTGAGCCGCGCCCAGCTGCGCAACCGCCGAGCCCACAAACCCACGAACTTCGCCAGTCTGCGCCTACCGCCGGAAACTCAGAATTACGTGCCCAAATTGCTCGCCATCAAAAACATCGTGAGTAATCCCGAGCGATTTGGGCTGAAACTGTCCGATATTCCTAACCGTCCCTATTTCGCTGCAGTGGCAACCTCCCACCGCATGGATGTCAAACTCGCGGCCGAACTCGCCGACATCTCACTGGAGGAATTCAACGCACTGAACCCCGGCCACAATCGCCCGGTCATGCTGGAAGAGACTGCCACAGTACTGCTGCTCCCCATAGATAAAATAGAAAAATTCCAGGCTAATCTGGAGAACAACGAACAGCCGCTGGTGTCATGGCAACCCTACCAGAGCAAGAAAGGCGAGCGCTTCGATCAGATGGCCCCGCGCTTCGGACTTTCCGGAGACAAATTGCGCAGCATCAACGGCCTTTCCGCCCGCGCACAAATCAGTACGGGACAGACACTGCTAGTCCCCGTCAATAATGCAGATAACGAGACTGATGAATTCGCCGCCTTCAACACCCATCTTACCTCTATCGACGAGATTGCCGGACGCACCCTCAAATACACCGTGCGCCGCGGCGAGACACTTGCCAGCATCGCGCGACGCTATCATGTGAGCGTGGCGCTGCTGCAAAAATGGAACAGCGGCGTGCGCAAAATCAAACCCGGACAACGGCTCAGCATCGTGCAGTCCTCCCGCCCCGCCCCGCGGACACGTCTGGCTCAAGCCAAAACTAAAACGCAAAAGAACCGGAATACCAGAATGGTACGCGGCAGTCGCCCGCCCAAACAAAACTTTTCCAGGCGCTCAATCAAAATCGCTTCAAACCGTTAAATACACCGGACAAGCCCTCTCAAACGGGCTTGAAGATACTGGCCAGCAACTGGCGCGTGTAGTCCTGACGTGGCGAACTGACGACCTCTTCCGCCGCGCCCTGCTCCACGATACGCCCGCCCTGCATCACCGCGATACGGTGTGACATTGCTGCAATCACTTCGAGGTCGTGGCTGATTAGCAGATAACTCATACCGTATTTGACTTGCAGGCCGGCCAGCAACTCCAGCACCTGTTTCTGCACCGAGGCATCCAGTGCACTGGTCGGCTCATCCAACACCACCAGTTGCGGGCCGAGAATCAGCGCACGCGCGATGGCGATACGCTGGCGCTGACCGCCGGAGAACTCATGCGGGTAACGCTCCCGCACGTCGGATGCCAAGCCCACTTCCTGCAATGCTTGCAGCACGCGCCTACGCAGCTCTGGCGCGTCCATATCAGGCTGATGCAAAGCTAAACCCTCGCCCACAATTTCTTCTATGGTTAAACGCGGCGACAGACTCGCAAACGGGTCCTGAAACACCACCTGCATCCTGGCGCGCAGTGCACGCAAGCGCGCGCGCGGAGCTTCGCGCAAAGACTGCCCATCGAAAATGCTGTCGCCCTGCGCCAAAGACTGCAATCCCAGCAGCGCCATCGCCAGCGTGGATTTACCCGAGCCCGATTCGCCCACGATACCCAGCGTCTCGCCGCGCTTCAGTACGACACTCACCCCGTCGACCGCAGTAAATACTTTTTTCTTAAACCATCCGACCGGATAAGAAAACTCGACGCGCACATTCTCGCCACGCAACAAATCCACACCGGCCAGTGCTTGTGCCGACAGCGGCTGCACCATTTTCTGCGGACGGCTATCGAGCAGACGTTGCGTGTACGGATGCTGCGGCTGCGCAAACAACTGTGCAGTTTCCGCCAGTTCCACCAAACGTCCAGACTGCATCACCCCCACCCGGTCGGCGAAGCGCCGCACCAGATTAAGGTCGTGCGTAATCAGCAAAATCGCCATGCCGTATTCGCGCTGCAACTCTTCCAGCAGCTCCATGATTTGCACACGGATGGTCACATCCAACGCGGTGGTGGGTTCATCGGCAATGAGCAATTTCGGGCGGCAGGCCAAGGCCATCGCGATCATTGCACGCTGGCGTTGTCCGCCGGAAAGCTCGTGCGGATAACTGGAGAAACGCCGCTCCGCCTCGGTGATGCCGGTGCGCGCCAGCAGTGCAATCGCACGTACGCGCGCGGCGGCAAAGGCCATTCCCTCGTGCAGTTCCAGCACTTCGGTGATCTGCTCGCCGATGCGGATTAGCGGATTGAGCGCGGTCATCGGTTCCTGAAAGATCAGCGCGATGTCCTTGCCGCGTATGCCGCGCAAACGCCGCTCACTGGCGGCCACCAGATCTTCGCCCTCGAACAATACTTCGCCGCTGGAGCGCGCCTGCACCAGACGCAGCAACGACAATGCGGTAACGCTCTTGCCAGAACCGGATTCACCCACCAGCGCGAATTTTTCGCCTGCCGCAATACTGAAAGAAACACCAGCGACGGCGCGCACCGCATCGGTACTCGCGTTAAAACTCACACTGAGATTGCGCACCTCCAATAACACGCGGCTCATCTCCCGCTCCCCGATTTGCGCGTATCGAACGCATCGCGCAACGCCTCGCCGATGAACACCAGCAACAGCAACGTGACGAACAGCACCATGAACGCCGTCAGCCCTATCCACCAGGCATCGAGATTGTCTTTACCCTGCGCCAGCAATTCACCCAGACTGGGTGTGGAAGGAGGCACCCCCAGCCCGAGAAAATCCAAGCTGGTCAGCGCGGTGATTGCCACACTCATGCGGAACGGAAGGAAGGTGATAACCGGAGTCAAACTGTTGGGCAGAATGTGCCGCCACATGATCTGGCGGTTACCCAAACCCAGCGCGCGCGCGGCACGCACATAGTCAAGCTGGCGGTTGCGCAAAAATTCGGCACGCACATAATCGGCCAGTCCCAGCCAACCGAACAGCGACAGCAACACCAGCAACAGTGTGATACTGGGCTGAAAGATGGATGCAAAAATCAGCAACAAATACAGTTCCGGCAACGAACCCCACACCTCGCTAAAACGCTGCAGATACAGATCGACATACCCGCCGAAATAACCCTGCACCGCTCCCGCCAGCATGCCCAGCACCACACCGATCAGCGTGAGCGCCATACCAAACAGCACCGACACGCGGAAGCCATACAGCGCGCGCGCCAGCACATCACGCCCCCTGTCGTCGGTGCCGAGCCAGTTCTGCGCATTGGGCGGAGCCGGATTGGGACGCGACGAAAAATAGTTCAAAGTATCGTAACGATAAGTATTGAGCGGATAGATCGCCCAATTTCCGGGGCGTGAAAACTGCTCGCGGATAAAGGGATCTAGGTAATCGGCGGGCGTAGGAAAATCACCGCCGAAAGTGCTTTCGGGATAATCCTGCAACAGCGGCACATAGAGCGAGCCTTGATATGAAACCAACAAAGGACGGTCGTTGGAAATAACTTCGGCGAACAGGCTCAGCACGAATATCGCAGCAAATATCAGCAGGCAGGCGTAGCCCAGACGATGCTGGCGAAAACGCCGCCAGCGTTGCTGGTTGGGAGAGAGCGATACGGAAATTTCAAGCTCGCTCACTGCGCCACCCCCTCAAACTTCACGCGCGGATCTGCCAGCACATAACTGATGTCAGAAATCAATTTGGCGAACAGCCCGGCAATGGTGAAGATGAACAGCGTGCCCATCACTACCGGATAGTCGCGCTGCATGATGGCGTTGTACGACAGCAAACCCAGCCCGTCCAGCGAGAACAAGGTTTCAATCAGCAGGCTGCCGGTGAAGAATGCACCGATGAATGCCGCCGGAAAGCCCGTCAACAAGGGCAACAGCGCATTGCGAAAAATATGCCGGTACAACACGGTGCGCTCGGGCAGCCCTTTGGCGCGCGCCGTGAGCACGTATTGTTTGCGGATCTCTTCGATGAAAGTGTTTTTGGTCAGCATGGTAATCACGGCAAAACTACCTGCCACTTCGGCAAACACCGGCAGCGCGATGTGCCACAGGTAATCGGTCACTTTGCCGAACAATGAAAGTTGCGCCCAGTTATCCGAAGTCAGCCCGCGCAGAGGAAACAACTGCCAAAAACTGCCTCCGCCGAACAGCACCAGCAGCAGCACACCCAGCACAAAGCTCGGAATCGCATAGCCGCTCATGATAATAAGACTGGTGCCGGTATCGAAACGCGAACCGTCACGCACCGCTTTGGCGATGCCCAAGGGAACCGACACCAGATACACGATCACCAGCGTCCACAGTCCCAAGGAGACCGACACCGGCATTTTTTCCTTGATGAGTTCCCACACCGATTTCTGGTGAAAAAAGCTCGTGCCCAGATCGAGTGTGGCAAAACCTTTGAGCATGATCCAAAAACGTTCCGGCGCGGGCTTGTCAAAACCGTACATCGCTTTAATTTCAGCCAAGCGTTCCGCATCAATGCCCTGTTGGCCGCGATACATAGCCTGCTGCCCTCCGCCCGCCTCGCCGCCACCCACGCCTTTACCTCGCATCACACTTACCATTTGCTCGACCGGTCCGCCGGGAACAAACTGGACAACTGCGAACGTCAGAAACAACACCCCCAGCAAGGTGGGGATCATGAGCAGCAGGCGTTTGGCAATATATCGAATCATGGATTACGCCCCTGAACATCCTGCTTCATCCACCAAGTCTTCACCGCCCATTCCTCAATGCTGTAATAGCGCGGCAACACCGACGGTTGTCCCAGAGTGCGGCGATATGAAACGCGGTGGCTGTTGCTGTGGAAATGCGGCACCATGTAATAACCGAGACGCAGCACTCGGTCGAGCACACGCACCAACGCCACCAGATCTTCACGGCGCTCAGCCTGAACAATGCGCGCAATCAACCCATCCACCACCGGGTCGGCCACACCCATCACGTTATTGGAACCCGCCTGGTCGCGGCTGACCGAACCGAAATAATCGAACAACTCATTGCCCGGACTTTGCGATCCGCCCATCAGCCCCCATACCATGTCGTAGTCGAAATTCTCTTCCTTGCGCTGCGCCAGTGCCGCGTCATACACGCGGTAATCAAGTTGAATACCGAGCTTTTCCAGATTGCGCGCATAAGCCGCGCTGACGCGCTCCTCGAAACGTTCGTGCAGCATCATTTCCATACGGAACGGCTCGCCCTGTGTATTGCGCAAAGCGCCGTCACGGTAAACCCAGCCGGCCTGTGCCAATAATTCGCGTGCCTGGCGCAGATTGTCGCGCAGCGAATGCGGAGCAATCGTGGTCGGAGGAGGCGGTATCTCGTCAAATATTTCGGCCGGTAATTTATTGCCGAATTGCGCCTGTAACTCGCGCAATACTTTCAGCTCCCGCTCGCCGGGTTGCCCCGTGGCGGCCAGCTCGGTATTGCTGAAATAACTGGGGCTGCGTTTATACAGATTGAAGAACAGCTGGCGGTTCATCCATTCGAAATCCATGGCCAACCACAGCGCTTTGCGCACGCGCCTGTCCTGAAACAAGGGGCGCCGCGTATTCATCGAAAAGCCCTGCCAGCCAGCCCCGTTCTCATGCGGGAACAGGGTCTTGACCAGCTCGCCTTGCTCCCAACGTTTACCCTGATGGCTGCGCGCCCAGTTCTTGGAGGAATTTTCCTGAATGAAATCGATCTCCCCGGCCTTCAGCCCTTCCATACGCGTGAGTGTGTCTTTGTAATAGCGGTAAGTGATACGTTCAAAGTTGAACATGCCGCGCCGTGTGGGATGCTCATTGCCCCAGTAATTCGGGTTACGGCGGTAGGTGATGCGTTTACCCAGATCGAAAGAGTCAACCACATACGGACCACTCGCCAAAGGCACATCCAGAACGACTTTATCAAAAGGTTTCCCCCCGCCCCATTTGCGTGAGAACACCGGTAACTGGCAAATGATAAGCTTCAACTCGTGGTTCTTGCGCTTGAAGTCTGCGCGTACCGTATAGGGATCGACCACCACCATCTGCTTCACATCGCTCCAGTAGCGCCGGTACAAGGGCGTGGCATACTTGCCCATCAGCTGGTCAAAGGAATATTTCACATCCGCCGCCGTCACCGGATCACCATTGGAAAAACGTGCATTGTGATTAAGTCTAAAAGTCAGCGACAGACCGTCGGGTGCAAGCGCGATGTCTTCGGCAAGCAGACCATAAACCGTATCCGGCTCGTCCCACGAACTCACGCCCAGCGTCTCAAACACCAGAGACTGCAATCCTTCTGCGGCAAAACCTTTGAGGATATACGGATTGAGCTTCTCGAAATTTCCCATGCCGGAAGTGAACAATTCCCCGCCCTGCGGCGCTTGCGCCGAAACATAATCAAACTGCCGGAAGCCGGCCGGATATTTGGGACTGCCGTGCAGTGCAATGGCATGTGCGGCCCATACCACCTGAGAGGAACAACACAACAGTGCGGACAACAGCAAGAATATTCTTGGGAGGCATTTCATGGCGCGAGAGTGTAGCGGAATGCACTTGCCGCGTCATGCGCAAGCTCGCAAAATCTGCGCAGCATGAAGTGGCACCTCGACAAGCTCATTGCGCGGACGATAAAAAAGGCAGCCGAAGCTGCCTTTTTTCTTGCCGCCAATTCCGCTTAAGCGCGTTTTTTGAATTCGTTGCTGCGGGTGTCGATTTCGATCTTGTCACCGATTTCGATGAAGGCTGCAACAGGCAATTCAAAGCCGGTGTTGATCTTGGCCGGCTTCATCACCTTGCCGGAAGTGTCGCCGCGCACCGCCGGTTCGGTGTACACGACTTCGCGCACGATAGTGTTGGGCAACTCAACCGAGATTGCCTTCTCGTTGTAGAACACCACTTCGCAAGGCATGTTGTCTTCGATGTAATTGATCGCGTCGCCCATGCTTTCGGCTTCGAT
>JAGVIV010000111.1 GCA_020055845.1 Betaproteobacteria bacterium | reverse complement strand
TAGCTGCCCGGCGTATTGTTCTTCAGCAGACGGAACTGCACGTTGTCCACCCGCGCATAACGGCCAAGTTCGGACAAGTCGCGGCACATCAGCGTCATGTAATGGCTGTCATCCACGCCGCGTATCTGGCGGATGCGCGACACGGCGGTCCTGTCATCGAGATGGCAGCCCAATGCATAGGAGGAATCGGTGGGGTAGGCAATCACCGCACCGTCGCGCACCATGGCTGCGGCCTGCCTGATCAGGCGCGGCTGCGGATTGTCCGGGTGGATGGAAAAAAATTGTGTCATGTTATTAGAGCCAAGTGAAAAGTGACGAGGCTAGTATATAAACCCATTAATTACGAAACATAATGCAGAGCCATTTTTATGTCTGCGTCCTGCCGGGTGAACGACCACTCGATGCCACGTTGTTCCGTGTTACGGCGCATCTGCCAGGCATTCACTTCGGTGATAATCGTAGCCTGATCCGGCAGACGCCGATCAAGGCACTGGCGATCAAGAATGCCGATTTCGATTTCAGCCATATTGAGCCAACTGGCGTGTTTCGGCGTGTAGTGAAAGACGACTCGTCGCAGCAGCGCCGTTGCTTTCTTGACGCCGAGCACTTCCTCGAAGCACTTGCGAAAATGGGTGTTGAGGTTGTCCATCACCAGATGGATACGTCGCGCCGTGGAGTAAACCTGCTTGAGCAGGTGCTGTACGAAAGCCACAAAGTCAGTTTTGGCACGATGATCGGTGACCACGACTGTCCGCCGCCCCCCTTTGGGCTCGACCGCCACGAACAGGTTGCAAGTGCCGGCGCGGTCGTACTCGTAATCCTGCTTCGCGGGCGAGCCGGGCTGGATTGGCAAAGGTGGGCGCGAATCCTTGAGCAGTTGCTTGCTCTTCTCGTCCAGACAGACGACGGGCTCCTTCGGATGAAATGGACGGGCATAAAGGTCGAGCAGGTCGTACATTCGCTGCCGATATTCTTCGGTCAGAGCGCCAACGCACCACATCACCTTGCACCATGGCTTGAGGCAGTTTTTTTTAGCAGACGGCGAATCGTCTCGCGGCTGATCGAGCCAATATCTGCCTGCTTCTGTGCAGCCTGTTCCAATAATTCGAGTGTCCAGCGCTTGGCGCCTTCTGGAGGCTCCGAACAGGCCAAGGCGGTAATCTGCGCCTCGACGTCGGTATCGTACTCACGAGGCTTGCCTGAACGTGCGACATCGCACACCGCGTATGTGACACCACCCTCCAGATATGCGCTTCGTGTCCGCCAGATGGCAGTTCGGCCAACCCCGAGAACTTCCATAATCTGGGATTCGGGTATCCCGCGATCAAGGGCAGATAAAATATGCGCCCGATTGACTTCTCGGGCGTGGTACAAACCCTTGGTACGATACGATTCGATCAACTCGCGATCCTCGTCGGTAAGATGCAGTTCGGTCTGGCGCATGGCAGGCTCCTCGTTATAGGGTGGGCATGCGACAGTATAATGCATGTTTCGTTATTTATGTGTTGCTATACTAGCCATTCGACTAGGTTGTCAGAAGACGCCAACCAAGTCACTGGTTATCCGCCGGAATGACGAAATATGAATTTTTAGAGGTGCCCTTAAGATTTTCTATTTTTACTATGCCCATCATATCCGCCCTTCATTCTCTGGATACTTGCCCCTTCTACTCGTGATAATCGTAAGCCGCAAAGCCATGCTGCTTGACCAACTCATCGCGCTTGGCACTCTTGAAGTCTTCGCGCACCATTTCGGCCACCAGTTCGTGGAAGGTGATCTTGGGTGTCCAGCCGAGCTTTTCTTTTGCCTTGGTCGGGTCGCCCAGCAGGGTCTCGACTTCGGTGGGGCGGAAGTAACGCGGATCGACGCGCACGATTGCGCGCGAAGTAGCAGGACTGAGGGCTGAGGACTGAAACTCGAGGACTGAGGGCTGAGGACTGAGGGCTGAGGGCTGAGTGCCTAGGTAGCCGACTTCGTTGACACCTTTTCCTTCCCAGCGAATGTTCATGCCGAGTTCTTGCGCTGCAATTTCGACGAACTGGCGCAC
>JAGVIV010000157.1 GCA_020055845.1 Betaproteobacteria bacterium | reverse complement strand
TGATTCCATTCCATTTCATTCCATCTGAGCCACGCCTGATAACCTTGAAAACTCTACGGGTTTCTTACAACTACCTTACAAGATTCTGATAATATGAATACCTTAGCTGCGTTTCCGCTGTGAAAATCCGTTGCAGCTTTAGAAAATTGCAACTTGGCTGATACGAGTTGTGTGGAAATCTTAAAATCTATGGGGGGCTTATCATGAGGCAAATATTGAAAGGGTTGCTACTCGCAGCATTGTTGCAAGGAAGCATGATAATGGATGCGAACGCTACACTGATTTCGGGGGGAGCGGGAACATACTTTACTGATACCACGACCGGATTGAAATGGCTGAATTACCAGCCAACGCTGGGATTAAGTTTTAATTATGTGAACAGCCAACTCGGTTCAGGCGGCCTTTTTAGTGGCTATCGCGTAGCGACTTCTGCTGAGCTTTTGCAATTAGTCACGAATGCCTCTGGACAAAATGTAGGTTACTCAACCAGTGCTTACACTGCCCACTCTCTAGCCACCTTAATGACGCTGATCGGCTGCCCGACCTGCGGGGGTTCATTAGTTAATGGCGATCGGCTTTATGCAATGATTCTGGACAATTTGAGTGCGTCTAGAATCATAACGTTATACACAGATATATCGAATGGTTACGGACATGATCAGGCCTGGGATTACAACAATGCGCCATTGACATTCAATCCCAATATAGCTAACGGTGCAGGAACATTCCTCGTTGCCGTTAACGTAGATGAACCTAAGTCCTTACCACTGATTACTATAGGCATAGTGGCTGGCATTTTCGCCCTTCGTCGCCGCAATAAATCAGCCACTTCGGAACTCGCCTAGCGATTCGCATGTACTTGAGGTAGGTTGTCAACAATAGACAGCAATGGATTTATGCTGCCAACCTATTTTCGTAGTATTGGCGTTCAAAAGCGACTGGTGATAGATAGCCGAGCCTGCGTGCGTTGCCGCCGGTAAAAAATTCAATGTATTCCGTGATCGCTCCAATGGCTTCTGCACGGGTACTAAATTTGCGGTGGTGCACCAGCTCGTTTATGAGCAAGACCCAGAACGTAGCCCTGTGGATCGGCAACAACGAGGGACTGTCGAGCATCGCCAGCGGGTGACGGAACTACAATGAACTGGTCGAGCAGTTGCGTGAGTGAGCAATCCCCCATGAAATGGATGGGTTCAAGAACTGCCTGCCCATGAGTAATTTTCTATCCACTGAGCTTCTTGCAAAATAGCTGAACGCAATGGTTTCAGCAGGGAAAGTCTCACTTTTGGGTGAGATTTTTCACGATTCAAGCGAAGTTTTTCGCTTTATCCGTCCAAAATCATCAATTCTGCTCCGTTGTGCCAATAGGCCACTGCGCCGACTTTCGTCAACGCCCCTTTTACTACATTTTCCTGTCGGTATTGATACAGCTATGTGAGTAGTCGCATCAATTGATTCGCAGTCAGCGCCAACATGCCGAACATCAAGTGCGACATGACTTTGCTGTTGCCTCTGACCCGAACAAATCGGCCACCGTAATCATCTTTCAAGCTGGCATTGGTCCGTTCAGCCTGGCTGCGTTCTTTGTAGCGCTGTGCTTCGCTTGCCGTGAATTCGATCTTCTCGCCTTTACGCGGATTGTGATCAATCAGCGGCACATGCCCCAGACTGCGACTGTGCTCCCGCAACACGCTGCTGCAATAAGCCGCATCCATCAGGTCGTAACAATTTGTCACGCGTTCTGCTGTCATCATTGCCAGCGGCATCGCCGCCAGACTGTCGTGCATCGAAGCGCTCGACAACAGTGCACTGACTGGAACGCCGCAGTCCGTCGTGTCAATGTGCAGCTTGTAGCCATTCCAACCATTTTTGTAACCCTGTGCGTTGCACTTGTTGCCATAATCGCACTCACGCGGCAATTCCTTCAGGAGTTCCGCCAGAGATTTGCCACGTTGCAGTTCCAGCTTGCCCGGCTTTACTTCTTCACGAACCTCACCTTTGCAGGGACGACCACGTTTTTTTGCCACGGCAGGTGCCGTTTCTGGCGCTTTCTCTCTTTTGGCTGGCTTCTCGCGCGCTTCAATCGCAGTGCCATCCCGGCTGATATGCCCAATCAACTGCTCGCCCAGTGTTTCCTTAACCAGCGCCGCATGCGTGCGTTCAGCCAGTCCTGCCTCGGCAAATTCCGAAAAAGCGCGCGAAAACGTTGCTTCACTCGGCAATCTAAGCCACATTGAAAAACCACAGATGCGCTTCAACGCGCGATCCATCTTCAAACGTTCAATCAGCCCAGCAGTCGTCGATATTCCCAACACCGCTTTTGCAACAAAGGCGTTCGCCAACATGCCACGATCATGCGCTGGCCGACCGCAACCACCCCAAGTCGAAATCACAAATTCTTCAATACGAACCCATTCCAAGCTATGCACCAGCTTGACAAGTTTCGGCGTCAGGGCACCCACTTCGTTTCGTAATTCCGGCATCAATTCGTATTGAATGGTGTTCCAACGTTGCATGATTCCGTCGCGTTGCGTAATATTCATATCGGGCGTTGATCAAGTCTTCAGAACCTTAATCTTGCCAGCAATGGCCGCCCATTTCTACCTGTTTTTGCCCTTTATCCGGCAATTAATTCCGCTCAGATACCGAGTTTTGCAAGAGCCTCCACTGTAGTCAATTTCGCCTCGTCGCACACCATTTCCCAGTTTTCATTGATACCGTGTTTCAGTTGCTCAATGATTCCCTGAGCTTCTTGGTTCGTCAGCTGAAATCTGCTGGCCGCATCTAGACAGACACTCAATTGACTCCTGCGATTCTGCCCGACGATCAGCATAGCCTGTGAGGCTTCGTTTCCGGTACGGCTTTGTGGGCAAACATCGTAAGCTGGCGTGAGTGTCAAATAACTGCCATCCCAGAATGCCGCATGATTGCGAGCGTGATCGTCCGTGTTACCACAAAGAATATTAAATACGATACGTTGATACAATTCACGCAAGGTATTACCCGAG
>JAGVIV010000177.1 GCA_020055845.1 Betaproteobacteria bacterium | reverse complement strand
TTTGTAGGAGCGTGCCTTGCACGCGAAGATTTTTCTCATTCGCAGGCATAAGCTATTTGCACAAAATTTATTTTGCTACCCACTGATTCAGCAGCCAGCGTGCCCACTCCGTTACCTCGCTTGCGCTCATGCCGATAGTCGCCTGTTGCTGTGCCAGCGCATCGCCCGCCGCGCCGTGCAGATGCACGCCGAGCAGTAGCGCTTCGTCCGCGCTCAATCCCTGCGCGATGAAAGCCGCGATCATGCCGGCCAGCACATCGCCCATGCCCGCGCTGCTCATGCCGGGGTTGCCGGTTTTGTTGATGTACAGCTTGCCGTCGCGGGTGGCGCAGAGGCTGCCCGCACCTTTGAGTGCCACGCTGCCGTTGAGTTTTCGGGTGAGTTCCTGTGCCGCCCCGGTGCGATCCGCCTGCACATCTGCCGTCCCGCAGCCCAATAGGCGCGCGGCTTCACCGGGGTGGGGGGTAAATACGGCGGGCGCTTTGCGTGTATGCAGCATGCTGCGCAGGTCGGGGCGCAGGGCGATGATGTTGAGCGCATCGGCGTCCAGCACCATAGGTACATCGAGCCGCAACGCGTCGTAGAGTATTTTTTGCGCCGCTAGGCTCTGTCCCAGACCGCAGCCGAGCATTAACACATTCGGCTTGGATGATTTCAACGCCTCGCTGGCGCTACCCAGCATCAGTTCCGGCATTTGGGTATCAACGGCAGGGGCGTTGTCCGCCAGCAGGCCGACATGCGCGCAGCCTGCGCCCAGCTTGAGCGCGGCGCGTCCGGCCAGCAGTGCGGCCCCGACCATGCCGTTGGCTCCGCCGATGACGGTGACCGTGCCGAACAGGCCTTTGTGGCTGTCTGTGGGGCGCGGCTTAAGGAAGGAGGCGACTTGCTTTTGGCTGATGGCGGGGATACGGGTTGGGGACATGCTGTTTTCCTGAGAGTGAGCGACGCGGTGCATTATAATTGCATCCTGTCCACAATGCTTTCATGAGATCGATCTATGTCCCGCGTTACTAGCAGCAAAATTTTCGTCGGCAACCACGCCCTTTCTGCCTTTCGTCTTGAGAAACTTCGCGCCGCGATCAAGCTGGCCGCGCCGAATGTAATTCTCGAAGACACCCGCCACTGGTATTTCATCGAACTCAAAGCGCCGCTGTCTGCCGCTGAAGATAAATTGCTGGAGCGCTTGTTGGGGCTGGATGCCAGTGCGGGAAAGCCGTCTCCCAAGTACCAACGGATGTTGGTGGTGCCGCGTTTGGGAACGATCTCGCCCTGGTCATCCAAGGCGACGGATATCGCGCTGCACTGCGCGCTGCCGAATGTGGCGCGCATCGAGCGCGGAGTGGCGTATTACCTGAGCAGCAAGAGCGGCAGGCTGTTGAGCGAAGCGGATAAGAATAGTGTCATGCCGCTGCTGCATGACCGTATGACCGAATCGGCGCTCACGGATATTCTGGGCATCGAAGATAAAATTTTTAAACACAACAAGCCGCAGCCGCTCAACGTTGTCGATGTTATCAAAGGCGGTAAAGCCGCTTTGGAGAAGGCCAACCGCGAGATGGGCTTGGCGCTTTCCGCCGACGAGATCGAATATCTGGTGGAAAACTTCAACAAGCTGAAGCGTAATCCGAGCGATGTGGAATTGATGATGTTCGCGCAGGCGAATTCCGAACACTGCCGCCACAAGATATTTAATGCGGATTGGATTATCGACGACGAACAGCAAGCCATCTCGCTGTTTGGCATGATCCGCAACACGCACAAGCTGCATCCCAAAGGCACGGTGGTGGCCTATTCCGATAACTCATCGGTGATCGAAGGCGTGGAGGTCGAGCGTTTCTATCCGCGTGCCGATGGCGGCTATGCGTTCAGCAACGAGCTGACCCACACTTTGATGAAGGTGGAAACGCACAATCACCCCACCGCCATCGCTCCGTTTGCGGGCGCGGCGACCGGTTCCGGCGGCGAGATTCGTGACGAGGGCGCGACCGGAACCGGCTCCCGACCCAAGGCCGGATTGACCGGTTTCTCGGTGTCTAATTTGAGTATTCCGGGTTTTGTGCAGCCCTGGGAAGCTACCCCCTACGGCAAGCCGGGCCGCATCGCCAGCGCCCTGCAAATCATGCTCGACGGCCCGCTCGGCGGCGCCGCATTTAACAACGAATTCGGTCGCCCGAATTTAACCGGATATTTCCGTACCTTTGAAGAGAACGTCAACGGCGAGATGCGCGGTTACCACAAGCCCATCATGCTGGCGGGCGGGGTCGGCAATATCGCCGCACAGCATACCCATAAACACCCGCTGCCAGCGGGCGCGTTGCTGATTCAGTTTGGCGGCCCCGGCATGCTGATCGGCCTCGGCGGCGGCGCGGCATCCAGCATGGATACCGGCGCGAATGCGGAGAATTTGGATTTCGATTCCGTGCAGCGCGGCAACCCCGAGATGCAACGCCGCGCGCAGGAAGTCATCGACCGCTGCTGGCAAATGGGCGACAACAATCCCATTCTCTCCATTCACGACGTTGGCGCGGGTGGCATTTCCAATGCGCTGCCGGAGCTGGTACACGGCGGCGGCAAAGGCGCGAAATTTGAATTGCGCGCGGTGCCGTCCGAAGAGCGCAGCATGTCGCCGATGCAGATTTGGAGCAACGAAGCGCAAGAGCGTTACGTGCTGGCTATTCCGCCGGAACGTCTGGAAGAATTTACCGCGATGTGCGAACGCGAGCGCTGCCCGTTCGCGGTGTTGGGCAAGGCCACCATCGGCGATCAGCTGACCGTGCATGACGCGGAATTCAACAACCATCCGGTGAACATGCCGCTATCCGTGTTGCTCGGCAAGCCGCCCAAAATGACGCGCAATGTGACGCGCGAACAAGTGCAACTGCCCAAGTTCGACACCAGCAAGATCGACCTGCGCGAAGCCATTCAGCGTGTGCTGCACCTGCCTTCCGTGGCCGACAAGACTTTCTTGATTGCCATCGGCGACCGCACAGTGGGCGGTATGACCGCGCGCGACCAGATGGTCGGTCCGTGGCAAGTGCCGGTGGCGGATGTTGCGGTCTCCTTGATGGGCTTCAACACCAACCTCGCCGAAGCTTTTGCGCTCGGCGAACGCACACCGCTGGCGGTGCTGGACGCTCCGGCTTCCGGGCGCATGGCCGTGGGCGAGGCGCTCACCAACATCGCCGCCGCATGTATCGACAAGATCGGCGACATTAAACTCTCCGCCAACTGGATGGCCGCCGCAGGACATCACGGTGAAGACGCCGCATTGTTCGATACCGTAAAAGCGGTCGGCATGGAGTTGTGTCCGGATCTCGGCATCAGCATCCCGGTGGGTAAAGATTCGATGTCGATGAAGACCACCTGGACAGAAGCTGTCCCGCAGTCACGCCCCCTGCAAGATGGAGGGGATGGTGCCGTGGTGCGCAAAGAAGTGATCGCGCCGCTTTCCCTTATCGTGACCGCTTTCGCACCTTGCAGCGATGCGCGCAAAACCCTCACTCCGCAACTCGTCGCCGATACCGACACTGTCGTGCTGTTGTTCGACTTGGGCGCGGGTAAAAACCGTTTGGGTGGCTCTGCTCTGGCGCAGGTGTACAAGCAAGTCGGCGATGTCGCGCCGGATGTGGACGATGCGCGGAAGCTCAAAGCATTCTTCGAACTCGTTCAGCGCTTCAATCGCGAGGGCAAACTGCTGGCCTATCACGAC
>JAGVIV010000251.1 GCA_020055845.1 Betaproteobacteria bacterium | reverse complement strand
ACGCGACAGAGCGCTATCGCGTGCAGGGCACGCTCCTACAGGGATGAGTTTGAAATTTTTCAGGTGGTGGAGTGCCACTGAATTCAGGAGCAATAAATGAGCACAGCAAAGATCGGCATCCTCACCATTTCAGACCGCGCCAGCCGCGGTGAATACGAAGACAAAGGAGGCCCCGCCATGCACGCTTGGTTTTCGCGTGTGCTCACCAGCCGGTGGGAAGCTGTAGTGCGAGTAATTCCGGACGAGCAATCGCTAATCGAAGCGACCCTGATCGAGTTGAGCGATATCGTCGGATGCAGCCTGATCGTCACCACCGGAGGCACCGGGCCTGCGGTGCGCGACGTAACACCAGAGGCGACTGAGACTGTATGCGAGAAGATGATGCCGGGCTTCGGCGAGTTGATGCGCACCGCATCGCTGAAATTCGTACCGACCGCGATCCTGTCGCGCCAGACTGCGGGCGTACGCGGCAAGAGCCTCATCATCAACCTGCCCGGCAAGCCTTCGGCAATCGACGACTGCCTGAATGCGGTGTTCCCCGCCGTACCTTACTGTATCGACCTGATCGAAGGAGCGTATCTGGAAGCTGATGCATCACAGTGCGCGGTGTTCCGTCCGGCGCATGCGAAGAAATAGTTTTTCAATCAATCACCCCGCTGCTTGCGGCGGGGTATTGGGTAGTTGGATTTTTGTAGGTCGGGTTTTAACCCGACGTTTTTTCTTCGATTCGCTAACCCCGTCGGGTTGAAACCCGACCTACGAAAACACTACGCCGCCAGCGGCGGGGAATTGCACCCAACGAGATTTAACAGCGGGGGAGATACCCACTCTCGTCGCCTACAGCACCACCTCAACACCTTCGCGCGCGAGACGTATATCAAGCTCACCCACAGCGCCCGCATGACGACTCAGGGCTTCGGCAAATACTTTTTCTAAATCATCATCGCTGCGTGTCGGCTCATGGTGCGTGCAAAAAAGAATTTTTGCGCCGGCATCTTTGGCGAGCAGAATACTGGAGTCGAAAGTGCCATGCCCCCACCCTTTTTTCGCCGGATACTCTTCCGGGGTGTAAGCCGAATCGGCCACGATGATATCCACGCCACGAATCGCCTCGACGATAGATTGCCGCTGCTCCTCAATCAATGACTGATACTCGGCATAGCCCTCGTCACCCTTATCGTAGATATTGAAGTGCGGCTCATGATCGCCGGTAAAGAAAATTGATTTACCATTGCAGTCGATACGATAGCCAAGATTGACCACGGGATGGTTGAGCAGGATTGGCGTAACCGTCGCGGCGCCAATCGAAATGGCTTCATTCGGCATAAGGGCAATATATTCAAACTGGGCTTTCATCTCGGCTTCGCGCACGGGAAAGAAGCTGTACTGCAACTGCACATTCATGATGCGTTCCGGGCCCTCGCCTGAAATCGGGTCGAATGCCGCATACAGTTTGATGATGTTTCCCGGAATAAAAATGGGAATAAAAAACGGCAGACCTTGGATATGATCCCAGTGACTATGGGTATTGAAGATATGCGCGGTAACGGGAAGCTCTTTGAGCAACGTTTGCGCCAACGGGAATATCCCCGTGCCGCCATCCAAAATAATGAGCTCGTTGGCATCGGTGCGTATCTCGATACAAGTGGTGTTGCCACCGTAGCGCACCGTTTTTTCGCCCGGCGACGGGATTGATCCGCGCACGCCCCAAAATTTCAATTTCATATCAGACCTCCTTGGCTACCTGAGCAAAAACTTGCGCCTCATTCGTCAGCTTGGAAATATCCCCCAGACGCCCGATGATATCCTCCAGATGACCGCCAAAATGCTCCGCTAACGCAGGCGACAACTCTTCCACCACATGATTGCCGCTATTTCCCAACGCAAGATGCTTGCTGATTTGATCCGCCACAAACAAACAGCTTTGCACCGTATTGTCCGGTGATATTTCACTGTGATGATTGCGAATATTATCGGTGAGCTGCTTGGGGAATTGCCATTTCTCCACCAGCATACCGCCGACCACCGTGTGATCGGTGCCGATGATTTGTTGCTCTGCCGCATGCAGAGAAATCGACAGCTCGGCGCTGCGGGCGAGCGCCTCTTTAAATTCTTCCGCAAGAAATTGCGCGAACACCACTTTGCCGAAATCGTGCAGCAACCCGGCGATATAGCAATCGGCCGGATCGGTGCCGTCGTGACTGTATTTCTGACACAGGGTACGCGCGATACTCGCGGTGGTGAGCGAGTGCATCAGATAGCGCTGCACATCGAAGCCTGCCGCGTTTTGCGATGGCAGCGAGCCCATTGCCGCAAACGACAAAGCCATATTCTTCACCGTATTCAAGCCGAGATAGACCACCGACTGATTAACCGATGTGATCTGCTTGGGAAAACTGTAATAGGCGGAATTGAGTATGCGCAACAGCTTCATCGTCATCACCGGGTCTTTTTCGATGACCATAACCAACTCTTTGGGCTGGCAATTGATATCGCGTGTTAGCTCCAAAATACGCTGCACACTTTTGGGGAAAGCGGGCATTTTTTCCACGGCGGCGGATAGTTTTTTGGTAAGCTCTGCGGAAGTTTCAGTCATTTAATTTCTCATACACACATATTTTCAGCGAAGTCGCTTCGTCCTCCGCTACAATTTCCGTAAATTTACCTCAAATAAGGCACTTTGATTGGGATATTCTTCAGAAACGCCTCAATTAAACTTTCACACATTTATGACAACCACAGAAAAGCAAACCGGAAAAGCCAAGACTGCACGCAACCCGATCAAGATCATCCCGTTGCAGGAACGCCTGCGCAAACCGGAATGGATACGGGTTAAATCCGGCAATAGTCAGGGCTATCACGATGTGAAACGCATGTTGCGCGAACATAATCTCCACACCGTATGCGAGGAAGCCTCCTGCCCCAACATCGGCGAATGCTTCGGCAAAGGCACGGCAACCTTTATGATTCTGGGCGACGTATGCACGCGCCGCTGCCCGTTCTGCGATATCGCACACGGCAAGCCGCTGCCGCCGGACGCCAACGAGCCCGCGCAACTGGCGCAATCCATCGGCCTGCTCAAATTGAAATACGTGGTCATCACCAGCGTTGATCGGGACGACCTGCGCGATGGCGGTGCCAAGCATTTTGCGGATTGCCTCGCCGCCATCCGCGCCAGTTCCCCGCATTCCAAACTGGAAACGCTGGTACCGGATTTTCGCGGCCGTCTCGACATCGCGCTTGATGCAATGGCAGCAAGCCTTCCCGACGTGCTCAACCATAATCTGGAAACTGTGCCGCGCCTCTACGCACTGGCACGCCCCGGAGCAGATTACGCGCACTCGCTCAAGCTGCTAAAAGAATTCAAAGCACGTTTTCCGCAAGTCACCACCAAGTCCGGCCTCATGCTGGGGCTGGGCGAAACCGACGAGGAAGTGCTGCAAGTTCTGTGCGACCTGCGCGAGCACAATGTCGAAATGCTGACGCTTGGACAGTACCTGCAACCTTCCGACGGCCATCTGCCCGTGCTGCGCTACGTGGAACCCGCGACGTTTAAGATGTTCGAACAGGCCGCGCTGGATATGGGCTTCTCACACGCCGCGTGCGGGCCGATGGTGCGCTCAAGTTACTACGCGGATGAACAGGCAGAAAAAGCGGGGGTGTGAAATAAACTCCTCCTCACGTTTACCCTGCCTCTACATCCCGCACGGCGGTGGCCCGTGCTTTTTTATGGATCCGATGCCCGGCTTCCCGCCCACATTGTGGGACGGCATGGCGGCCTTCCTGCGCGGCATCCCCGCAGCAATTGGCTCACGCCCCAAGGCCGTGCTGGTCATTTCCGCGCATTGGGAATGTGCGGAGCCAACAGTGCTTACAGCAGACAAACATACGCTGCTATACGACTACTACGGCTTCCCTGAACACACATACCGCCTGACCTATCCGGCAACCGGTGCACCCGCAGTGGGTGCACGCGTACAAGCATTGCTCGCGCAAGCGGGCATAGCATCGGAAGAGGAGCATCAGCGCGGCCTCGATCACGGCGTATTTATTCCGTTCAAACTTATCTACCCGGATGCCGATATTCCCATCGTACAGCTCTCATTGCGCAACGATCTCGACCCCACCAGGCACATCGCCATCGGCCATGCGCTTGCACCTTTGCGCGACGAAGGGGTGCTCATTGTCGGCAGCGGTTTGAGCTATCACAACTTGCGCGAATTTTTCGCGCCCAATGCGGACGCCAATCAGGCCTCCGCCCAGTTCGATACCTGGTTGGGAAATGCAATCAGCGCCGAACCTGCCGCACGCGAACACTTGTTGACGCAGTGGCACGAAGCACCCGGAGCGCGTGCCTGCCACCCGCGCAGCGAACATTTGATTCCACTCATGGTGGTTGCGGGCGCGGCGGGCACGGATGCCGGATACCTCAGCTACCGCGAGCAATTGCT
>JAGVIV010000271.1 GCA_020055845.1 Betaproteobacteria bacterium | reverse complement strand
GCCCCACTCCTTCCCATCTCGAACAGGACAGTGAAACGACTTCGCGCCAATGATAGTGTGCATTACGCATGTGAAAGTAGGTCATCGTCAGACTCCTTATAAAGCAAAACGCCCCTCCAGTAATGGTGGGGCGTTTTGCTTTGCTGCTTTTGTGACTCAGCTACATTTCTTTTAAGGACTTCTCCCTGAGCTCTCGATTTCATTTTTATTCGACTTGCATGTGGATTCCAGCAATCACGTTGTTCTATGTGCTAGAATGCGCCCCCTTTGAATCTATGCAGGTAGCACATAATGTCTCGCGCTCTCCGTAATATCGCCATCATCGCCCACGTTGACCACGGCAAGACCACCATGGTTGACAAATTACTTTCCCAAACACAGACATTCGCTTCGCATCAGCATGTTGCCGAACGCGTAATGGACAACAACGATCTGGAAAAAGAGCGCGGCATTACTATTTTGGCGAAGAATTGCGCCGTTGAGTACGAAGGCGTGCATATCAATATTGTGGACACACCTGGGCACGCTGACTTCGGCGGCGAAGTGGAACGCGTTTTGTCCATGGTGGACGGCGTGCTCCTGCTGGTCGATGCAGTTGAAGGCCCGATGCCGCAAACCCGTTTTGTGACGCGTAAAGCGCTTGCGCTGGGTTTGCGTCCTATCGTGGTTATCAATAAAGTGGACAGACCCGGCGCACGCCCTGACTGGGTTGTCGATCAGACATTTGACTTGTTCGACAAGCTTGGCGCGACCGATGAGCAACTTGATTTTCCAGTGGTATACGCTTCTGCACTGAACGGATTTGCCACCTTGGATATGGCTAATCCAAGCTCGGATATGCGTCCATTGTTCGACACCGTTTTGAAGCACGTACAAGCACCGGTTGGCGACAGTGATGCTCCGTTGCAGTTGCAAATCTCCGCGTTGGATTACTCCAGTTTCGTTGGACGCATTGGTGTGGGTCGCGTGACACGCGGGCGTATCAAGCCGGGTCAAGAAGTCATGGTGATGGCCGGCGATAAGCAGATGAAAAAAGGCCGTATCAATCAAGTTCTCGGTTTCCGCGGTGTAGATCGTATCCTGCTGGATGAGGCCTCGGTGGGCGACATCGTGCTGGTTAACGGTATCGAAGAAATCGGTATCGGTGTCACGCTGGCCGATGTGGCGACACCCGAAGGTCTGCCTATGCCCAAGGTTGACGAGCCGACACTGGCGATGAACTTCCAAGTGAATACTTCACCTTTGGTTGGACAGGAAGGCAAGCTCATCACCAGCCGTCAGATTCGTGATCGTCTGACCAAAGAATTGCTGGTCAACGTGGCTTTGCGTGTTGAAGATACAGAAGATGCAGACTCGCTTCTGGTGTCAGGTCGCGGCGAATTGCACCTGACCATTTTGCTTGAAACCATGCGTCGCGAAGGTTTTGAATTGGCTGTCTCCAAACCACGCGTGGTATATCGCGAGATCAACGGCGAGAAATGCGAGCCGTATGAAATGTTGACCGTGGATGTTGAAGATGCGCACCAAGGCGGAGTCATGGAAGAATTGGGTCGTCGTCGTGGTGACTTGCAAGACATGCAGTCTGACGGCAAGGGCCGTGTGCGTTTGGAGTACCGTATTCCAGCCCGCGCGCTGATTGGTTTCCGAGGCGAGTTCATGACTATGACGCGCGGTTCCGGTTTGATTTCCCACGTGTTTGACGATTACGGCCCGATCAAGCCGGACATGCCGGGTCGTCACAACGGCGTGCTGATCTCGCAAGATGATGGCGAAGCGGTGGCTTACGCGTTGTGGAAATTGGAAGACCGCGGCCGTATGATTGTGGCTCCTGGCGACAAGGTTTACGAAGGTATGATCATCGGTATTCACAGCCGCGACAACGATCTGGTGGTGAATCCGATCAAGGGTAAACAACTCACCAACGTGCGTGCTTCCGGCACCGACGAAGCGGTGCGTTTGACCACACCTATCAAGCTGACACTTGAAGGTGCCGTCGAATTCATTGACGACGACGAGCTGGTTGAAATCACGCCGCAGTCCATCCGTGTGCGCAAGCGTTACTTGACTGAAAATGAGCGCAAGCGTTCACGCAGCGGTAAGTAATTTGCAGTAGTGTAAAAACAAGAAGGGGCGCAGATGCGCCCCTTCTTGTTTTTACAGATCCAGCTGTCTGCCGCTGGGATATTTTCAGCCTAGGCTTCTGGACGCATGTGCGGAAAAAGAATCACGTCACGGATAGCGGCGCTATCGGTCAACAACATGACCAAACGGTCGATACCGATACCCTGACCTGCCGTGGGGGGCAAGCCGTGTTCCAGCGCGCGGATGTAGTCGGCATCTTTGAACATCGCTTCTTCATCGCCCGCATCTTTTGCCGCGACTTGCGCATCGAAGCGCGCTTCCTGATCTTCGGGGTCGTTCAATTCGGAGAAGCCGTTGGCCAGCTCGCGTCCGACGATGAACAACTCAAAGCGTTCGGTGATTGCGGGATGCGCATCACTGCTGCGCGCCAAAGGAGAAACTTCGACGGGATAGTCGATGATGAACGTCGGCTCGAACAGTTGGTGCTCGGCCAGTTCCTCGAACAGAGATAGCTGCAAGCCACCGACTGCATCATTGGGGTTGTATTTTGCCTTGAGATCGACAAGTTCATTGACGAGGAATTCGCGGTCATTTAACTGCGCATCGCTGAATTGAGGGTGATATTTTTGCACCGCTTGCACCATGGACAGACGGTGGAAAGGCTTGCCCAAGTCAAGCTCGCGGCCTTGGTAGCTGATGATTGTGGTTCCCAGCACTTTGCGCGCGACTTCGGCCAGCAGCTTCTCGGTGAAGTCCATCAGGTATTTATAATCGCGGTAGGCCTCGTAGAATTCAATCATGGTGAATTCCGGGTTGTGCCGCGTGGAGACTCCCTCGTTGCGGAAGTTGCGATTGATCTCGAACACTTTCTCGAACCCGCCGACCACCAAACGTTTCAAATACAGTTCGGGCGCGATTCGCAGATACATTTGCATATCCAGCGCATTGTGGTGCGTGATAAACGGCTTGGCCGAAGCCCCACCGGGAATGGGATGCAGCATCGGTGTTTCCACTTCGAGGAAATCATGCCGCACGAAGAATTCGCGTATGGCTTGGATTACTTTGGAACGGATGATGAAGGTCTTGCGCGTTTCTTCATTGGTGATGAGATCGACATAGCGCTGGCGATATTTCTGTTCCTGATCGGTGAGGCCGTGGAATTTTTCCGGCAAGGGACGCAGCGCCTTGGTCAGCAAACGCAGTCCGGTGACGCGCACGGACAGCTCTCCGGTTTTGGTCTTGAATATCTCGCCCGTCGCACCGAGGATGTCGCCGAGATCGTAATGCTTGAAAGCATCGTGCGCCGCTTCGCCGGTATCTCCGTTGCTGATGAACAACTGGATACGGCCGCTCATGTCCTGAATGGTGGCGAAGCTGGCTTTGCCCATCACCCGCTTAAGCATCATGCGTCCGGCGACAGCCACGGTAATCTTCTCGCCCTCTAATTGCTCCTTGTCTTGCTCGCCATAGGCCGTATGCAAATCGGCGGCGAGATTCGTGCGCTGGAAATCGTTGGGGAACGCAACGCCGTGTTTGCGCAGCTCGTGCAGTTTTGCGCGGCGCTCGGCAATGATTTGGTTTTCGTCTTGTTGTGGCTGAATTTTGTCGGTAGTCATGATGGCTCTCTAAAGTTAAACGCCTTGCTTCAAACTCGCCGCAATGAAATCGTCGAGGTCGCCGTCCAGCACGCCTTGCGTGTTGCCGACTTCGTGGTTGGTGCGCAGATCCTTGATGCGCGACTGATCCAGCACATACGAGCGAATCTGGTGTCCCCAGCCGATGTCGGTCTTGGAATCTTCCAGCGCCTGCTGTGCAGATTGGCGTTTGCGCAATTCGGCTTCATATAACCGAGATTTCAGCATCGCCATCGCTTCGGCGCGGTTGCGGTGCTGCGAACGGTCACTCTGGCACTGCACCACGATATTGGTCGGGATGTGCGTGATGCGCACCGCCGAATCGGTTTTGTTAATGTGCTGTCCACCGGCACCGCTTGCGCGATAGGTGTCCACCCGCAAATCGGCGGGATTGATGTCGACCTCAATGGAGTCATCCACTTCGGGATATACGAACACGCTGGAGAATGAAGTGTGGCGGCGGTTGCCGGAGTCGAACGGAGACTTTCGCACCAGACGATGCACGCCGCTTTCGGTGCGCAGATGTCCGTAGGCATATTCACCGCTGATTTTGACGGAGGCGCCTTTGATACCCGCCACCTCACCGTCGGACTGTTCCAGAATTTCGACCTGGAAGCCTTTGCGTTCGGCGTAGCGCACATACATGCGCAACAGCATAGAACCCCAGTCCTGCGCCTCGGTACCGCCGGAACCGGCTTGGATGTCAAGAAAGCAGTTGGCCGAATCGAGTTCGCCGGAGAACATGCGGCGGAATTCCATACCGGCCACAAGTTTTTCTGTCTGTTCGATGTCGGCGGCAATGCCGTGCAAACTGTCGTCGTCATTTTCCGCAAGCGCCATCTCCATGAGCTCGCCTGCATCGCTTAGGGATTGTTCGACTTGCTGCAGATTGAGCACGACACCTTCCAGCATCTTGCGCTCGCGTCCCAGATCCTGGGAGCGTTTACTGTCCTGCCAGACGGCGGGGTCTTCGGCGAGTACGACGACTTCGGCTAAACGTTCCTGCTTGCCATCGTAGTCAAAGATACCTCCGCAGTTCGGTGTTGCGGGAACGGAGGTCTTGTATTTTGTTGGTCAATGCGTTGAGTTGTTCGGCTTCCATGATATGTACGGCAGTTTGCAAAGGCCGCAATTATACATGGCCTAGATTGGGCGAAGGGGTGAAAGCTGCGCGCAGTTCACAGGAGGAGTAGCCCCAGCGCCACACCCGCCGCCATGGCGGCAAACCCGCCGGCCACGTGTTTCGCCAGCGTCTTGCCGCCAATGAACAAGAGCATGCCGAATTTGAACACCATATTGGCGATATACGCGATGGCGATGGAGGCAACTGCCTGGTTTGCGCTGAGTTGATCGAGCGAGAACAGGCGCAGGCTGGACAGCGTGATGGCATCCACATCGGTGAGGCCGGAAATCATGGCGACGATATACAAGCCGCTACTTCCCGCGATGTCCGTCAGCCAGGCCGAGCACAGCAGCACGACGGCATACAGCACGCCGAAACCGAGCGCGGCGTGAATCTCGGTCGGGTTGGATGTTTGCGGCAAAGGCAGGTCGGACTCGGTGCGTAATCGGCTCCAGCTCCATAACGTGACGCACAGCCCGCACACCAGACCCAATGCCAACGCGGGCAGTAATTTGCCGGTGAGCGCGGGTGATACCAGCGTGCTGACTACCGCCAGGCGAATCAATACCACCTGGCTGGCAATGAGAATCACCACTGCGGAAAGGCGGCACATGCTGTCGTTGGTCTTGCTGTGGCGCGCGTACACCATCGTCGTGGCCGTGCTCGAAGCCAAGCCGCCAAACACGCCCAGTAACGGCGCGCCGTAACGGTGCCCGGTCCAATGCAGCGCCACATAACCGGCGAGACTCAGGCCGGAAATCAGCACCACCATCATCCACGCGTTGTGCGGGTTGAAGGCGTTGTACGGACCGAAAGTCTGGTCGGGCAGAATAGGCAGGATGACGAAACTCAGCACCGAGAATTGCAGGATGGAAACCAAGTCGCGGCGTGAAAGCCGTTGCGACATGCCTTGCAGTTCAGGTTTGAAATAGAGCAGGGTAGTCGTGGTGATGGCGATCATCACCGCGAGTTTGGACATGCCATACCAGACCAGCACGCCGAGCGCGTAGCAGATAAGTAATGCGGCAACAGTGGTGGTGCCGGGATCGTTGTTCTCGGTGGGCGTATTGAGGTAGGCCGATACAATCATGCCCGCGATGGCGAGCAAACCTATCGCGATTAACCAGGGCGTGGCGCTCTTGTCGGCAAGCAACGCAATGAGGGTGCCGAACATGGAAACCAGCGCAAAGGTGCGCAGCCCAGCTTTGGCGGAAGGATTGCGTTCGCGCTCCAAACCGATCAACAGGCCGATGGCAAGGCTGGTCAGAAATTGCGGCAATACATCAATGCCGTTGCCTTGCAGGAAGCCGGTCTCCATTGTTCGTTCTCCTTACCAGTGGCGCACGATGAGTTGCAAACTTTCGCTGCCATTGTATTCATTGACACTCAGACTGTATACCGCATGGATGGTCTCCGGCGCGGGCTCGGCAGAAAAAAAACGGATGGCATCGAAACTTCCTGCGGGCGACGAGAGTTTGAGCTTGAGATGCTTCTCGCCGACCACGCGCTGCGTCTGTACGCGGAAGTCGCCTTGGAATAAGGGTTCTGGAAAGCCCTGTCCCCATACCTGCTGTTCCAGCGTGCGTGCGATGGCCACGGAAAAATCGTCGCGCGCCAGTTCGCCGTCGGTCTCGATCACTTTCACCAAATCCGCCGGAGTCAGCAGCGATTGCACCACGCCTTCAAACGCGCGCTGAAATTCTGCTAAGTGTTCCTCGCGCAGTGTCACGCCTGCCGCCATGGCGTGACCGCCGAATTTTTGCAGCAGGTGCGGATGGCGTTTGGCGACGAGGTCGAGCGCATCGCGTAAATGCAGGCCGCTGATGCTGCGCCCCGAACCTTTCAATTCGCCGTCTTTGCTGCGCGCGAAAGTAATCACTGGGCGATGAAAGCGGTCTTTCAAACGCGAGGCGAGAATGCCGATCACGCCTTGATGCCAGCTCTCGTCGAACAGTGCGAGCGTGTAGCCGTCGGTGGGATTGATGTGTTCGAGCGCGGCGAGGGCGACTTCCTGCATGTCGGCTTCGATGCTGCGGCGCTCCTGATTCAGTGCATCCAGCTTGGCCGCGATTTCGGTGGCTTCGTTTGCATCATCGGTCAGCAGACAGCGTATGCCCAGACTCATGTCCTCCAAACGCCCCGCTGCATTGAGGCGCGGCCCGACAATAAAACCGAGCTCGAACGAGGAGGCTTTCGCCAGTTGCTTTTTGGCAATCTGGAATAGCGCGGCGATGCCGCAACACGCCCGTCCCGCGCGCATGCGCTGCAAACCCTGCTGCACCAGAATACGGTTGTTCTCGTCCAGCTTTACCACGTCGGCCACCGTGCCGAGCGCCACGATGTCGAGCAGGCTGGCGAGATTGGGTTCGGTTTTATCGGCGAAGGCACCGCGTTCGCGCAACTCCGCCCGCAATGCCAGCAGCACATAAAACATCACGCCCACGCCCGCCAGATTCTTGCTGGGAAATTCACAATCGGGCTGGTTGGGGTTCACGATGCACTGTGCGTCCGGCAGCACATCGCCGGGCAAGTGGTGATCGGTCACCAGTACCTGTATGCCGAGGCGCTTGGCTTCGGCCACGCCTTCCACGCTGGCGATGCCGTTGTCCACAGTGAGCAAAATATCGGGTTTGCTTGCGGCAGCAAGGCGCACAATTTCCGGCGTTAAACCGTAACCGTATTCAAAGCGGTTGGGCACGATGAAATCCACCCTCGCGCCGAACAGGCGTAAGCCGCGCATCGCAATGGCGCAGGCCGTCGCGCCGTCGGCATCATAGTCGGCCACAATCAAAATATTTTTCTGGGCGGCAATCGCATCAGCCAGCAGACATGCCATGGCCTGGCTGTTTTTCAGCCGAGTGAACGGCAACAACAGAGCAAGTCCGGTGTCCAGTTGCGCGGTCTGGCTGATGCCGCGCGCCGCAAAAATGCGCGCCAGCAACGGCGTGAAGCCGGAAGCGATGAGCTGCTGTTGCGCGGGGGAAGAGCAGGAACGCGGGGAAATTTGGGTCATGGCGCAGGATCGGATGCGGGAAATAGTTGCTTCCACAATGTCAGTACCGGCGCGATTACTATCGTGCCTGCTGCGACACGGCAGCGCGTATCGTTGTTTAAGCGCATGCGGTGTTGTATGAGGCGCAGCTCACGGTAGATTTTTCGTACCGAATCGCCAGTGCTGCTTTCGATAAGGCCAAGGTCAGAAGCGGTAAGCAAGAGTGCGAGATTGCCGCTGTTGGCCGTGAGTTCGGGGTGGGTATACGCGTGCGCAAGCACTATAAACTGCACCATGAACTCGATGTCCACCATGCCGCCGCTGTCGTGTTTGATATCGAACAGCCCGCTGTCGTTCGGATGGCCGTCATGCATCTTCTGGCGCATGGACAGAACATCCCGGCGCAGGGCCGCAATATCTCTGGTTTGGCGCAACACAGTGATGCGTATCTGTTCGAACTGATGACCTACACCGGCATCTCCGGCACAGAAGCGCGCGCGTGTGAGCGCCTGATGCTCCCACACCCAAGCCTGATTTTTCTGGTAATCCGCAAAAGCGGCGGTGCTGCTGACCAGCAGGCCGCTTGCGCCGTTAGGACGCAAACGCAAATCGGTCTCATATAAGCGGCCCGCCGTGGTGTAGCTGCTCAATACTGTGTTGATGCGTTGTGCCAGTCTGGCGTAATTTTCCCCGGCTTCGGCATGCTCATCATTGAACAGGAAGATGAGATCGAGGTCGGAGTCGTAGCCGAGTTCTTTTCCTCCCAGCTTGCCGTAGGCGATGATCGCGAAGCTGGCATGTTCCTGATGTTTCTTGCGCGCATCGTCCCAGCAAAGCTGCAGTACATGGCGCAGGATGAGATCGGCCAAATCGCTGAGGTGGTCGCTTAATTTTTCCAGCGCTAGCAGCCCTTGCAGATCCATCGCCAGCAAATGGAAAGTCTGCGTCTGTTTGAAATGCCGCAGTACATCCATCTGCCGCTCCAGGTCGTTGGCACTTTCCTGTAGTTGCATCGCGAGAGAGGCGTCCAGTTGTTGCCAATCCGGTGCCCGGTATATTTCGCGCGCATCGAGCAGCTCGTCGAGCAGACTGGGGTGCATGGCCAGATAGTTGCTGGCCCATTCGCTGGCCCCCGCGATACGGGCCAGACGTTCCAGTGCCTGCGGATGCTCGGTCATGAACGCGAGATAGGTACTGCGCCGGCTGATAGCATCGAGCAGTTTAAGCAGGCGCGGCAAGGACTGGTCGCGTTGTGGCAGCTTCTGGCTGTGGAGGACCATCTGCGGAACAATTTTGTCGAAGCGCGAGCGGCTAATTTCCGGAAGCTGTTTATAACGGCTGCTGTCACGCAGTTGCACAATCTGTTGACTCAGCTCGGTGATGTTTGTGAAGCCTTGTTCTTGCAGCGCTTCAGCCAGTGCTTCCGGGGCTAGATGATCATTCCAGAACGGACTTTCCGTCGCCTCATCCTGTTGTGTCGTAAAGATTTGGCTGAAATGGTTGCTCACCTGCCTGCGGTGGTTATCGAGTACGGCCAGCAGTGCGGGATAGTCTGGATAACCCATGCCGCTTGCGAGCAAGGCACGGTTGGCCTCGTCGGCGGGCAGGTCCTGCGTTTGCTGGTCGTCCAGATACTGCAGACGGTGTTCAAGATTGCGCAAGAATATATAGGCGGCGCTCAGCTCCTGTTCTGTCTGGGAGTCGAGCTGGCCGATGGCGGCGAGCAGGCGCAATACGGCCTGAGTGGGACGGATACGCAATGCCGCATCGCGCCCGCCGCGTATGAGCTGGAAGACCTGCGCGATGAATTCAATTTCGCGGATGCCGCCCGGGCCGAGTTTGATGTTGTGGGCGCGGTCGCGGCGTGCAACCTCCTGGCGAATCTGGGCATGCAGTTTGCGCATAGACTCGAATGCGCCGTAATCGAGGTATTTGCGAAAGATGAAAGGTTGCGCCAGCGCCATGAGTTCGTTTGCCGCAGGACCGGGGCCGGGAGCGATGACCCGCGCTTTTATCCATGCATAGCGTTCCCATTCGCGCCCCTGAGACACCAGATACTCTTCCAGTGCGGCAAAACTCGTGACCAGTGCGCCGCTGTCGCCGTACGGACGTAGACGCATATCGACGCGGAAGACGAAGCCGTGCGCGGTGAGCTCGTTGATGAGATTGATGAGTTTGCGCCCGACTCGGCTGAAAAATTCGTGGTTGCTCAGTGTGCGTGTGCCGTTGGTTTCGCCGTCTTCCGCATACACGAAAATCAGGTCGATGTCGGAAGAGACATTCAACTCCCCTCCGCCCAGCTTGCCCATGCCAATGACCTGCAACTCCTGTATGGCACCGCTTTCTGCGCCGACCGGCAGGCCGTGTTGCTCGGCCAATGTAGCGGTGGCGAAAGCCAGTGCGCGCTGCACGGTCAGTTCGGCCAGCGAAGTCATGCAGCGCATAACCTCGCTGAGATCTGCAAGACCGCCCAAATCGCGCAGCAGAAGTTTCAGCATCACGCGTTTGCGCAGTTCGCGCAGCGCGCACGACAGCGCGGCTTCGTCGTGAACCGGCATCGCATCAAGCCAGTGTTGCGCCTCCCCGGCAGTGCAGGGGCTTGTGTAATGTTGCTCCAACCAAGGGCGTAGCGCCGGGTCGGATTCGAGCAGGCGGCTGACGTAACGGCTACAGTGTGTGGTGTGCCGGATAAGGTGTTCGAAGTCGGAGCCGGGGATAGGGGTATTCATGGTGGGTTGGCGGTGAATTCAGGGTAAAATGAACGCTGTCGATTTATGCATTATAAGTCCCTTATGCTTTACATGTT
Organism: Betaproteobacteria bacterium; assembly: GCA_020055845.1. GTDB lineage: Bacteria > Pseudomonadota > Gammaproteobacteria > Burkholderiales > Gallionellaceae > PALSA-1006. The sequence continues at coordinate 2,777 of JAGVIV010000271.1, read as the reverse complement.
TTTCTTACAGGATAGCGCATCGCGCCCGTACCGCGCCGGAGTGAAATGCTGAACTTTTTGCGGCGTTCCGGTGCCGCATCGCTGAGTTTAAGCGTGCGAGTCCTGATCCTTTCCACTTTGCTGCTGCTTGTCGTTGCCGTAGCCTTCGTGCTCACGCTGCGTTATCGGGTATTGCCCGAGATCGAGCGTTATCACGGCGAGGTTACGCAGATGGCGAGTCGCGCACTGGGTTTGCCGGTGACGATAGGCCGGATCGAGGCCGACTGGCATGGTCTGCGCCCGCATCTCGCCTTCACCGATGTGCGACTTTTGGATGCGCAGGGGAATAGCGTGCTCATGCTGCGCCGGGTGGAGAATGTGGTTGCATGGATGACCCTGTTGAGCGGCGAGCTGCGTCTCGACACATTGGAGATCGATGATCCCGATCTGGTGATACGCCGCGACAAAGAGGGGCGGATATACGTCGCCGGTTTGCAGATTTCCCAATCCTCGGGTGACGATAAACTTTCCGACTGGCTGTTGCACCAATCGCGCATCATCGTGCGCAACGGCCATATCAGCTGGCAGGATGATTTGTACGACCGTCCTTTGCTGGAGCTGAGCCAGGCGCAGTTGCGTGTGGAAAACAGCGGACATCATCACCGCTTCGCGCTGAAAGTCACGCCGCTGCCTACTGTCGCGTCACCTTTGGATGTGCGCGGTGATCTGGTGGGCAGCAGCTTCCAGAAAATAAGCGATTGGCACGGCGAACTGTTTGCACAGATTGATCGTGTGGACATTGAAGCCTGGGGCGCATGGCTCGTTTTGCCGGATGAATTTAGTCGAGCCAAAGGCGGCGCGCGCGCATGGCTGGGTGTCGAGGGCGGGCGCATTAACCGGATCACCGCCGATCTGGATGCGGGCGAGGTGCGCAGCCGTTTGGCGGCAGATTTGCCCGCCGTGGAGCTGGCCCGATTGTACGGGCGCGTGGGTGCTCATCTATTGGAGCGCGGCTTTGAAGTATCGTCACAGGGACTGGAGGCGCAGTTGGCCGATGGTTTCATGCTGCGTCCGACCGATTTTTATCTGCGTTTGTCGGGACAGAATGAAAATCGTTTTGCGGCAGGGGAGGTGCGGGCTAATCTGATCGATCTGAGTGATTTTGCGAAGATTGCGGAATACATCCCGGTGGAAGCTGTACTCAAACAAAAACTGTATGACTTTGCGCCGCGCGGTCATCTTTCCGATGTGCGGGTGCAATGGAAAGAGAGTGCCGATAAACGCGCGCGTTTCGACATTAAAGCGCACTTTGATGATGTTTCCATGCGCCGTGTGGACGGGTTTCCTGGGGTCGGAAATTTGAGCGGGCAGGTGAGCGGAAGCGACCGCAGCGGCAGCCTGTCGATCAATTCGCCGGGGCTGACCTTGGACACGCCGCAATGGCTGCTTGAGCCGCTGGCCTTTGATACATTTGCCGTGCAGGCCGAATGGCAACACAAGCGCGGTGGCTGGGAAGTGAAGCTGAATAACTTTTCCGCCGCCAACGCGGACGTGGCGGGAACGGCTTACGGCAGTTATCAAACCGCTGCGCAGGGGCCGGGAATCGCGGACGTGAGCCTGAAGCTGACACGGGCATCGGTGCCCCATGTGGCGCGTTATCTGCCCAAGGAGCTGTTGGGAAGAGAGACGATGGCTTGGTTGCAGACCGGTCTGCAGGCGGGAGAGTCGCAGGAGGCGCGTCTGCGTCTGCGCGGGAATTTGAACGATTTTCCCTTTCCGCAAAATCAGAAAGGAATCTTTCAGGTCAAGGTTAAAGCCCAGGGAGTTGTCATTGACTATGCCAAGGATTGGCCGCGCGTTGAGGATGCCCAAGCCGAGCTGCTGATCGAAGGGGGGCGCCTGCAGATAGATTCGACCTCCGCGAAATTGGCGGGAGCCAGCGTGCAAAAGGTCAGTGTCGCCATTCCCGATCTGATGAGTGCGGAGCCGGTATTGCAGATACGCGGTGAGGTGAGCGGCGAAACGCGTCATGGTTTGGACTTCATTAAACATAGTCCGGTACGTACTTATATCAACGGTTTTACCGATCACTCCACCGCGCGCGGGGAGGGTGATTTGACCCTGGCATTGGATATTCCCCTGAGCGATAAGCCGGTCACGGTGAGAGGGAAGTATCACTTTGCCGAGGACGATATCAGTCTCGACGACAGCATTCCCCTGTTGAGAAAGGCCAGCGGAGATTTGGTGTTTACGGAAACGTCGCTACAGGCCGACAATCTCCGTGCGCAGATGCTGGGCGGCCCGGCTACCGCCTCGATACTCACCGAAGCCGGCGGGCTTCTGAAAATTAAACTGCAGGGAAAAACCAATATGGCGGAATGGCGCAAGACCAATTCGCTTCCGGCATTACGCGCCTTGAGCGGTGGTGCGGAATGGAGTGCCGATATAGCGGTGAAGGATGATCAGGTCGTCGTGCAGGTGGCTTCCTCCTTGCAGGGGCTGGGTTCCAGTTTGCCGCTGCCCTTGGCAAAACGTGCGAATGACATCATGCCGCTCAAATTTGAACTAAGGACTGCGGGAGCTTCGCAAGCTTCGCAAGATGTGATGTGGCTGCAGTACGGCAATATCGTCAGTGCGCGCATGTTGCGGATGGATGACGCGAAGGGCGAGCGCAACATCAAGCGCGGCTATGTGAATTTTGGTCCGGCGCGCAAGGTGCCGGACCGTGAGGGGATGTGGGTCGGCGGTTCTGTGCCGGTGTTGGCGCTAGAGGGTTGGGGCGAGGTGTTGTCAGGTGC
>JAGVIV010000103.1 GCA_020055845.1 Betaproteobacteria bacterium | reverse complement strand
TTGTTCGCCGCTTCCATCACGCCGGGGCCTCCGCCCGAAATCACCGAAAATCCGGCATCGGAAAGCATGCGCGCAATTTCTTCGGTGAGCTTGTAATAGGGGTGGTCGTGCGGCGTGCGCGCGCTGCCGAAGATGCTCACGGCGGGTTGGATGTCTTGCAGGCGTTCGGTGGCAGAGACGAATTCTGACATAATGCCGAACACGCGCCATGCCTCCTTCGACTGGGTCAACTCGGGTAAGTGCGAGTGAGGTATTTTGGATTGGCTGTTCATCTCAATTTCTAAAAATAATGAAAACACTGCTGTTAGTCGATGGCTCATCTTACCTGTATCGCGCATTCCATGCGATGCCCGATTTGCGCAGCCCCACAGGCTTGCCGACCGGCGCCATACAAGGCGTACTTAATATGCTGCGGCGCCTGCAAAAAGATTACCCGGCGGATTATAGCGCCTGCGTATTCGATGCCAAAGGCAAAACCTTCCGCGACGACTGGTATCCCGAATACAAAGCACACCGTCCCTCCATGCCGGACGATCTGCGCGCGCAAATCGAACCGTTGCACGAGGCCGTCGCCGCTTACGGCTGGAACATTCTGATGATAGATGGCGTGGAAGCCGATGACGTGATCGGTACACTCTCGCATCAGGCCACGCAGGGCGGGGCGCGCTGCATCGTCTCCACTGGCGATAAAGACCTCACGCAATTGGTCAATCCTCAAGTGCAACTCATCAACACCATGAGCAATGAAACACTGGACGAAGCGGGCGTACTGGCCAAATTCGGCGTGCCGCCCGAACGCATCGTGGATTACTTGACCTTGGTCGGCGACACCGTGGACAACGTACCCGGCGTCACCAAGTGCGGCCCCAAGACCGCCGTGAAATGGCTCACCCAATACGGCACGCTGGACAATCTGGTGGCTCACGCGGACGAAGTGGGCGGCGTGGTCGGCGAAAATCTGCGCGCCGCGCTGGACTGGTTGCCGCAAGGCCGCCGACTGGTCACAGTGAAATGCGATGTCGAATTGCCCGTGCGCTTCGATCAACTCGCCGCGCCGCAACAGGACACGGAAAAGCTGCGTGGCTTGCTGGAGCAGTTCGGCTTCAAGAGCTGGCTGCGCGAACTGGATAGCGGAAAGGGCGCTACCAATACTCCTTCCCCCTCACAGGGGGAAGGTTGGGATGGGGGTGAATCGCGCAAATTCTCTACTCCCTCCATCCCCCTGCAAGGGGGAGGGAATGGCGATTTATTCAGCAACGACACCTCAAACTACGAAGCCATCCTCACCGATGCCCAGCTCGACGCATGGATAGAAAAAATCATGCACGCGCCGCTGGTCAGCATCGACACCGAGACCACCGGCCTCGATGTGATGAACGAACAACTGGTCGGCATTTCGTTTTCCATCGAAGCGCATCAGGCAAAATATCTGCCGCTGGCGCACAACTACCCCGGCGCACCGGATCAGCTCAATCGCGAACACGCGCTGCAAAAACTCAAGCACTGGCTGGAAAGCGCGCAGCATAAAAAGCTCGGACAGAATCTCAAATACGACCAGCACATTTTTGCCAATCACGGCATCGCGCTGGCCGGTGTTGCCGAAGACACGTTGCTGCAATCCTACGTGTTGGAGAGCCACAAGCCGCACGACATGGGCAATCTCGCGCTGCGCCATCTTGGCGTGAACACCATCAGTTATGCCGAAGTGGTAGGCAAAGGCGCGAAGCAAATCGGCTTTGATCAAGTCGATCTCGACACCGCCACCAAGTACGCTGCCGAAGATGCCGACATCACTTTGCAATTGCACCAGACGCTGTCGCCGCAATTGCTGGGGCGCTTGGCCTATGTGTATCGCGACATCGAAATGCCCGCGCGCGAGGCGCTGTTCAAGATGGAGCGCAACGGTGTGCTCATCGACAGCGGCAAGCTGTCGCGACAAAGCCACGAGCTGGGCGAGAAATTGATGTCCATCGAAAAGCAGGCATTCGAGGCCGCGGGGCAGCCGTTCAACTTAAACTCGCCCAAACAGATTCAAGAAATCCTGTTCGACAAACTTGGCCTGCCGGTGAAAAAGAAAACGCCGAGCGGCACACCCTCCACCGACGAAGAAGTGCTACAAGAGTTGGCGCTGGATTACCCGCTGCCGAAGATATTGCTGGAGCATCGCGGCATCGCAAAACTCAAATCCACCTACACCGACAAACTGCCCAAGATGGTGAATGCGAGAACGGGACGCGTGCACACCAGCTACTCTCAAGCCGTGGCGGTCACGGGGCGCTTGGCTTCCAGTGATCCCAATTTGCAAAATATTCCCGTGCGCACTGCCGAAGGTCGCCGCATTCGCGAAGCCTTCATCGCACCGCA
>JAGVIV010000129.1 GCA_020055845.1 Betaproteobacteria bacterium | reverse complement strand
ATTGCCGGTCATACCACCAAACAAACGGTGCTTTTTCGAGCAAAGCCAGCAACTGATCGTAGCGCCCGGCCCGAAGCAGCGCGGAGAAACACATATACGTCCCATGAAAGAAGCCGGAACTTTCCCGACCGCCAGACCAGACCTGTTCTACAACACCCATTAAGCGATCTGCCCATATGGCTGCCAGCTCAGGTGTGGCGCATAGCTCACCCCAGTAGTCGCCCAGTTTTTCGATGTAAGGAACCTGGTCTGAGGCATGGGCTTCATACAGACGCTCCAGCCATTTTTCACGCAGATTTTTTTCGACATTCGCACGGGCGATAATGGGTGTCAGATCAGCGATGGCCCGATTGACGGCGCTACCGATGGCACCCGAGGAACTGTCGATATTTTGCAAGGCTGGTGAGACTTTTTCCAAGAACAGCACCGCGCCTTCGGCTGCCAGCGCGGGTTCTTTTCGGGCGACTTTTTTAATCTCGGCAACCGCTTCCTTGATGCGAGTAATGGCAGGTTGTGAACGCCAACCGAAAGCAGCACGACGAAATCGCGGCGCAAATTCCCAGAGATGCTTTTCGGCAGTAATTTTCATGATTTTTTCCATAAGCCTGCCTCTACTAGTCGTCGCACCAAGGCACCGCGATTGAGGTGGCGCGCCATGAAGCACTGCATGGCATGATTCCACTCAACTCCTGAAGAACAGAGTTTGTAAGCCTCGGCCAGTTCAACGACAGCCCGGCTGACCTCGTCATAGGCCGATGCAATACCTCGTTCCGCATTCTTATCCAACATCTGCCAGCAGCGGTCGAAATTCGCTGCCAGTGTGCGCAGATACGCATCGCGTTGGGCTTGCTGTTCTGCCTTGAGCTTGATGTGTTGCTCGGCTTCCCATTGCCGACGTACCTTTTCAGCGGACCCGGCGAGTTCCCGCAGATTCGCGACGGTGCGCAGGACAGGGGCTGTCACGCGCGTTGCGGAATTTTCCCTCTGCCACGTCAAAAAACGGGATTTCAATTGACGCTCGGCCCGGTTAGATTGGCCGGAAAGCAGCAGTTTGAGTACCTGGCGACTGTCATCGGCAGACAGGTCTGCAATCCACACATCCATTTGTCTGTCGGTATCATCCGATTCCGCATCTATTTCAATATCACCATTGGCGGCTGCGGCAACCAGGTCAGGATCAATCTCCAAAAGTTCGACCAAAGCCTGTTGGGCTGCCGTCAATCGTGACAACCCCAGAGGCGGAGGTGGTTCGCTCTCGCCCTCTTCTACTTCGCCTGCCGTTACGCCGGCCAACCAGCCCAAATATAATGAACGCAAATCGCCACGCAACAATTCGTCCCGCAATGCGACCAGTCGCCCCATCCAGCCCCGGCCATCGTCCTCGCAGAAGCGGTCATAATTCTCACTTTCGTTGAGGTTCCACGAGATCATCCAGTGCGATTCACTGTGATTGATGTAGATCGAAGACTCGGTCGCGAAGGTATTAAGTGTTGCGCCATCAAAAATTTCACGCGGCACACGCACCATAAAACAGCAGACACACATATCGGTAACATGGATATGCGCATCGAAATATCGCCGCATCCAGTCATCCGGATCACCCTTGAGCCCACCCCAGTGGTACTCATTGACAAAGCTGGTCGGTGTAATTGATGCCCGCGAGGAACAAGCGCGCAATTCGGCCATTTGCCTCGGCGTTAACGGCTGATCAATGGCGACAAATTCGTAATATTGATATTCACTCATCCCGGCTCACTTTATCTCCAATGGTGTGACATCAAGCTCAAGCACATTCTGCTCAATCGTGTCTGTATCCATCACGCGATGCAGATAGGCGTAAGCCACTCGCCATTGCTGCTGCCCGCAGAGCAAGGTGACCGTCTTGTCGTTGAGACGAATGATACGGCCACTGCGTTGCTGCTGGTTACGATCAACAAAACCCACCGCATCGCCGATGGCCACCTCGTTGCGACCCAGACCTTGTCGCGGTTGTTCACGAATTTGTACATCCGTGCCATCCAGATTGATGGCAGCATAAGCAATCAGCCAGCGTCGCCCATCATTCTGATCCAGAATAACAGCCTGTTTCCGACGAAGTTCAAGAACTTTTCCACGACGCAAGGTATTGGCTTGAGCATCGAAATATTCAATGGCGAGCCCAATCTGCAACCGGGCATGAATTGCCTGCACCCAGCGCGGCTCATCCAGCACCCTGTCGATGGCAGCCCGCATACGGTAAAGCTCAAAGGCAGAGGCCTGATTCAACGCTTTAAGGACATCTGAAAAATTCATGACAATACGTTCCTGTGATTAAAAAGTAGTCGTTCTGATCAATAAACGCTTCCACTGATAGCTGCCGCTTAAATACCCACAATCCAACTTTATGCATCAATTGCCATCAATGTAAAATTGTCGGCATCTCGTCATCGTCCTTCCTGGGCAGCAGATGCGAAAGTCGGCCTTTAACATCCGTGTAATAGCGGAATTCGACCACGCCCATTGTCCGTTTCTTCTTGGAAATTCCCTTAGGCTTGATTTGCGGTTGCGCGACCCACACACCGCGCCTTGTTTCCAACGTAAACATGCACACGTCTATCGCGTAAGGCGAGACGCCGATACTGCCGTACTTATCAAGGATCGCGTTCATCTGCCGT
>JAGVIV010000140.1 GCA_020055845.1 Betaproteobacteria bacterium | reverse complement strand
GTTCAGGGAGGCGAGGTTGGTATTGATATATGAGGGCATTTTAATTCTCCTTTGGAACCCGATTTGCACATCCGGCGTATTCGCCGTTTACTTCGGTTGGCTCTTTTTACGAGTTGTATCAACCGCCGTTAGTTCTGTTATCGGTTCCTCTGCGGAAAACTTTAGTTAGTGGCAAAAATATTTGCTGCGACAAAAATGCGGGGCATTTTGAAATGCCGTGGGAGTATCGCTCCGCAGCCGGTGTTGCTGGCCACGGAGCGATATATCGGGATTATTCTTGAGGCTTGGGGCGCGGGCGCTTGCCCACTTTTACCTGCACCGCGACTTCCGTCTGGTTGCGCAGTAACTTGAGCAGCACGGTTTTCCCCGGTGCCAAAGCGGAGATGGTTTCCAGCATGCTGCCGGAGTCGGTCAGCGCTTTGTCTGCCACGCTGGTGAGGATGTCGCCGGCTTTGATACCGGCTTTGTCGGCGGGACTGCCACGCACGACTTCTGAAATCAGTACGCCTTGGGTATTGCCCAATTTGAAGGACTCCGCCAGCTCAGGCGTAATCTCCTGAACCGCCACGCCTATCCAGCCGCGTGTGACGGAACCACTCTGGATAATCTGTTCCATGATTTTTTTTGCGGTACTCACAGGGATGGCGAAGCCGATGCCGAGTGATCCGCCATTGGGAGAATAGATAGCGCTGTTGATGCCGATCAGATTACCGTTCACATCCACCAGTGCGCCGCCGGAGTTGCCTGGGTTGATAGCGGCATCGGTCTGGATGAAGTTTTCGAAGGTGTTGAGGCCTAGGTGATTGCGCTTGAGCGCGCTCACGATGCCCATCGTGACGGTCTGTCCAACACCAAACGGGTTGCCGATGGCGAGTACGATATCGCCAACGCGCGACTGTTCTGCATGGCCGAAGGTAATCGCGGGCAAATTATTGGCGAGATCGATTTTGATGACGGCCAAGTCGGTTTCGGGATCGGAACCGATGATATGCCCCTTGGCGTTACGTCCGTCCGCCAAGGCGACTTCGATTTGATCCGCGCCCTCGATGACATGATGGTTGGTCAGGATGTAGCCGTCGTGGCTGACAATGACACCCGAGCCAAGGCTAGAGCTTTGTTGCGGCGCATTGTCTTCAAATTGGTCGCCGAAGAAAAATTTGAAACGCGGATCGTTACCGAAAGGGCTGGTCTGTGCTTTTGTTTCATTGCTGGTATAGATATTTACCACCGCAGGCATCACTTTTTGTGCCGCACCGCTGAATCCCACGGTGGGAATCTGGCTGCCGTTGTCGGCAGCGTTCTCATACAAAGTGACCACTCCATTGCGTGCGGCATTGGGTAGCATCGTTGGACGCAGGGTTTGGATTATAAACAAAGCGGCTAGGCCGATGGTGGTGGCTTGGGCGAATAAGAGCCAGAATTTGCGCATGGTATGATTGAATCGCTTTATGAATTGGGACGAATCAAATGCAGTTAATTGAGTTGCGTGATTATATCGGAAGCTTGCTCGCCGTCAGTCGTTTTCGTGACTACTGTCCGAACGGGGTGCAAGTGGAAGGCCGTGCGGAAATTTTGCGCATAGCCAGCGGTGTGAGTGCATCGCAATATTTGCTGGAAGAGGCGAGTGCATGGGGAGCCGACGCGATTCTTGTGCATCACGGATATTTCTGGCGTAGTGAAGATGCGGCTATTACGGGGATAAAGAAAAATCGTATCGCCTATCTGTTGAAGCATGACATCAGTTTGTTGGCTTACCACCTGCCCTTGGATGCGCATGCAGAGCTGGGTAACAATACGCAACTGGCAAAACGCCTAGGATGGAGCGAGCAAGGCCGATTCGGCGAACAGGACATCGCCAGTTACGGGATACTGCCGCAGACGCAAAAGTTGGAGCAACTCGCCCAGTCGCTTGCCGAAAAACTGCAGCGCACACCGCAAATCATCGGTGACCCGGCGTGCAGTATCCGTCGTGTTGCGTGGTGTAGCGGTGGAGCACAAAGCTACTTTGAACAGGCGATTGCTTTGGGTGTGGAGGCCTTCATGACCGGGGAAATTTCCGAACAGAATGTGCATGTGGCGCGCGAAACCGGCGTGGCATTTATCGCGGCGGGACATCATGCCACGGAGCGTTACGGTGTGCAGGCTCTTGGCGAACATCTGGCTACGCGGTTTGGTTTGGAACATCGTTTTTTTGATCAGGATAATCCGGTATAAGTGCATTTTTTAGATAGGCTTGGCGCGTCGCAGAATATCGAGCGTATATTTTTCGCATCATCCGACAGCGTGCCGATCTTCTGTATGGCGCGCTTTGTATATGGGCTCTCATTGAAAACCACACCCACATTTAACAAATTTATAATTTGTTAAATGTGGGTGTATCAATTATATTCAGGCCACTGCATTGGGCGTGATGCAAGAAAAAATTGGTTTAGGCGCTATTGCCCGACCCAACTAATAACTATGGAGATTTTTGATGAAAAAAAGCGTAACAATTTTGGCGGCACTGATGATGGTCGCCTGTTCTTCTGTCCCGAAAACTGATTCTGCGGCGGCGCAATCTAATCCGTCCCAGGTAAGTGATAAAGACGCGGCGCTTGTCGCTGCGGCTAGCAGTGCGCCGGTATCGGCAGAGAGTTTGGAGTTGAGTCAGATGAAGGCCGAGCTGGAAGCTTTGCAATCGCAAAGCAATTTCTTTGATTACAAAAAGTATGAAATCAAGCCGGAGTATCTGGATATCATCAAAAAGCAGGCTGAATTTCTCAAGGCACATGCTAACGATGTGGTTACTTTGCAAGGGCATGCGGATGAGCGCGGCGGTGTAAAATATAACTTTGAGCTGGGCAATAAACGCGCCAAGGCGGTACAACAGAAGCTGGAAAAGTACGGCGTGTCCGGCAAGCAGATTCAGGTTGTCAGTCTGGGCAAGACGCAGCCACGTTTGAGCTGTCATGAAGAGAAGTGCTGGAAAGAAAATCGCCGGGTTGATTTTCAGCATCGCACTTAAGGTCAAACGGGGCGGGGTATCCCGTTCGTCTGACTGAGGTCACGGGGCGCGTTTAGCGCCCCGTTTTATTGTGCAGTTGATTCAGTGAAATAACCGCACTCTGCGGGGTTTTGTTCAACTCGAGGTTGGCCGTGCGCAGTTGTTCCCCATATTCTTGCAGCAGCATTTGCCAAGGTTGTATTGCGGCTTCTATAAGTTCGTCCTGTGTGTTTGCAAAACGTAGCAGGAAGTCTTTACGACGCGGATACCAAGGCGACCATTGCCAGGCGAGAAAACTATCGTTTTGTTTGAATCCGGCAGTGCTTAACCGGGCGCGCAGTGTCTCCACCGCGGGCAGAGATTTTTGTGCGGGCTCGGGAGTGTTGTTCCACATGAGGCCGTAATAGATGCGGTAGCTGTCGCCCGTCAATTGTTGTTCCATGAAGGGGCGCAGAAAAATGCGCTGTTCGGTGCGGGGTTGTAGATGCAAGCCAACCACGGTGCCCTCGCTATTGCGGTCCTCGGTGAGTGCACTATGCCATGCGGGTGTTTGAACCAGCAGGAGATCGAGTCGTGCGTGCAAGGCGGCCCAAAAAAGGTTGTTATGTTGCTGACGGAGGTTGTCCAGATGTTCGGCGGCAATCAGGGCAAGAGGGAGATTCTCTTTTTTGGCAAAAAATTCGAGTACAGCTTGTTCTTCATTCATCGTGTCGAGCCTGTTCGCATCATTAATCCGGATAGTTTAACAAGAAGAAACCTTGGAGATGAACCGAAGTGTGGCGCAAATGAGCATAGAACACCTTGTTTTATTAACCATTATTTAACAAAGGTTTTATACCCTTTGAATATAAGTAAATACTGTAATACATTGACACAAATAGACTTTAATCGAGGAAATTAATCAAGTTTAAGAAGGGCTGTTGACATTATTTTTTAACCTAGACATTATTCGGCTCGTGTTGTCGCGCTAGTCGATTTTCAGGCTAGAAAACTACAAACAAATTAAAGCGACTTCACCGCGTACGTTAAACAATTCCGATTCACCCGTAGTAATGCAATGCCGGCAGCAACCAGGCTGGCAGCCTATTGTTTTGTTGGGGGAGCCACATACGATGCACCGTTTTATACGTCTATCTATCCTGCTTGTCGGGTTGCTTGCAAATACCGGCAGTTTCGCCGCAGATGCGCAGCCTTCTATTTCCACCGCCGATGATTTGGGGCCGAAGGTCGAACAGCCTATCGAGTTCCCGCATGACCGTCATGCCGGCCTGCGCAATCCGGCCGATGCCGCCGATCCTTCGGTTCCGGCCAAGGGCGGCATGGAGATTAACTGTATGTATTGCCATACGGGTGCGCGCCGCAGTGCGGTGGCGGCGATACCTCCGTTGCAGAAGTGTATAGGTTGCCATCAGACCATCAATTCGGTGAGAGAGACACCGCGTATCCAGAAGCTGTTCGAGTACTGGGATGCGAAGAAACCCGTGCCCTGGAAGAAGGTGCATGATCTGCCCGACTTCGTGCGTTTCAATCACGAGCGTCATATCCAGCGTTTCGTTTTTGCACAGAACAAGCCGGTGCAGGAAGCATGCGGTTACTGCCACGGCGATGTGAAAACGATGACTGTCGCGCGCCGTCAAAAATCGCTGTCCATGGGGTGGTGTGTAAGTTGCCACGAAAAAGATCATCCGGTAGATGCCGCATCGACTAAGACGACACATGGCCCGAATGATTGCTGGCAGTGCCACAAATAATCGGCGCGTGAATAGCGCGGATTCGTAAATCAAGATTTCCAAGAGGGTTCAGTGATGATTGAAAACGGTTTTAATCGACGAGATTTTCTGAAGGTGTTGGGGTGGGGCGGGACCGCTGTTGCATTGAGTGGCTGCGGTAACACTTCGGTGCAGGACGGTGCGGAGCTGGTAACTTCTTATGTTGAGCCGCCCGAATATGCGCTTCCCGGTATCGGCGTGTATTTCAATTCGACCTGCGCGCAATGCGATGCGGGTTGCAGTATTACCGGTCGCGTGCGCGAAGGTCGCGTGTTGAAGCTGGAGGGTAATGCCGCTTCTGCGATTAATCACGGAAAACTTTGCGGTCTCGGTCAGGCTGGAGTGCAAGCGCATTACAACCCTGACCGTGTGCGCGAACCTTTGTTGCGTAAGGGTGACAAGGGCGAGACGATTGCTTGGGACAAGGCGTTGGAGCTGATTAATGAAAAGCTCAGCGGTGTAAAGGGTGACGAGGTTGCGTTTTTGACCGGCGGCGTGAGCGGTCATGTCGGTGTGTTGTTGAAGAATTATCTGGAAGCGCTCGGTTCAAAAAATCATTTTGTGTATGACGCGGTGGCTCCCTCGGTGGTGCGTGCGGCAAATAAAAAGGCGTATGGTGTAGAAATGCCGCGGTTGCGCATGGATAAGGCGCAGGTGGTGGTTTCTTTCGGCGCTGACTTTCTGGGTGCCTGGGTCTCCCCGGTTCACTTCTCGCAACAGTATGCGCAGTTCCGCAAGGCAGCCAATGGCGGTCGCGGTGTATTGGTGCAGGTCGAATCGAAGATGACCTTGACCGGCGCGAACGCGGATCGCTGGATTGCGATTCGTCCGGGAACTGAAGGTATTTTGGCGCTGGGTATTGTCAATGCGCTGGGTGCGGCAGGACTGTCGCTGCCGGCAGATGCAACAGCAGCAAGCAAAACCTATGATGCAGAGCGAGTCAGCAAAGATACCGGGGTGTCCATCGAGCAGATTAACAAGCTGGCCGCCCTGTTAAAAGCGCGCTCTCCCAGTTTGGTGATTGCAGGTAGCGCGGCGGAAGGCTATGCGCACGGCTCGCAAAATGCCGCCGCTGTTGCCTTGCTGAACCGTGTGTTGGGAAATATTGGCAAAACCATCGAAGCACCGGCAAATGTGCCGTTTACTCAAGTGGCAGCCGCCACCGGAAAACGCGCGTCGGTGCAGGCACTGAACGACAGTATGGCCAATGGCAAGTTGAAAGTGCTGTTCAGCTATGGCGCGAATCCAGTGTTTACGGCACCCGGCGCGCTTAAGCTTAAAGAAAATATGCAGAAGGTGGGATTCAAAGTGGTGTTCAGCCATTATTTGGACGAGACCGCGTTGGAGGCAGATCTGGTGTTGCCGCTGGATTCCGCTTTGGAAGACTGGGGAACCTCGATGCCGGAATATTTGACCGACGGGGCGCAACTCAATATCCAGCAACCTCTAATGGAGAAGCTGCATCCGGGTACACGCGGTGCGGGCGATATTCTTCTGGCCTTGCTCAAGCAGAAAAAGGCCAATGAATATAAGGATTACGAGGACTTTTATTCATATCTGCGCAGCGCAGTGGTGAGGATCAAGCCCGCACTGGGAGGTGGCTCTACGGATGACGACACATTCTGGGGTGAAACTTTGAGCAAGGGTCTGGTTAAGTTGCCGGCATCGAACGGAATGCTGTCGGCCAAATCTAGCGCTGCGGGGCTGGTGTTGCCGGCACCTGCGGCAGAAGACAGTGCTTTTCCTTTGCACCTGATTCCGTTCGTCACTGCCAATTTGCGCGACGGGCGTCATGCCAATCAGCCTTGGCTGCAAGAGTCGCCAGACCCTTTGACCACCATCGTGTGGGACTCTTGGGTGGAATTGCATCCCAAGACGGCGGCCAAACTGGGTATCGTCGAGGGCGATATCGTGGAAGTGACTTCGCGCAGTGGCTCCGTTAAGGCGCAAGCATACGTCTTCCCCGGTATTCATCCTGATGCGGTCTCCATTCCACTGGGTAACGGTCATACGGCACTGGGGCGCTGGGCCAAGGATGTCGGAGTTAATGTCTTCGGCATGCTTGACCCGATCGTCGACAAGGATACGGGCGAGCTGGCGCTCAACGAGACGCGCGTAAAAATCAGCAAGACCGGCAAGCGTGTACTGACTAAATTCATCGTTAAAGATGAAGGCTTTGCGGGCGGCAGCCAGGCCGGCAAGAAGATTGCCGTGCGCGCATCGACTGATGAAGTTGAACTTTCGGGGGAGGTTTAAAAAGTGTCC
>JAGVIV010000263.1 GCA_020055845.1 Betaproteobacteria bacterium | reverse complement strand
TTCAAACCTGACCAACTGGACAGGCGCGCACCATGTTTCCGGCAAGAAGCCTGGTAACTACATCAGCTACGGCGTGCGTGAATTCGGTATGGCACACATCATGAACGGTATGTCTTTGCACGGCGGTTTGCTGCCGTTCGGCGGCACTTTCCTGATGTTCTCGGAATATGCGCGCAACGCGCTGCGTATGTCGGCGTTGATGAAGCAGCGCGTGATTTATGTGTTCACCCACGACTCCATCGGTCTGGGTGAAGACGGCCCGACGCACCAGCCGGTTGAGCAAACGACGACGTTGCGCTTCATCCCTAACATGGATACATGGCGCCCGTGCGACACCGTTGAGTCTATGGTGTCTTGGGTCGCTTCCGTTGAGCGCAAAGACGGCCCATCGTCTTTGATTTTCAGTCGTCAGAATCTGGCCTTCCAAAAACGCGATGCGGCGCAAATCGCCAACATCCGCAAGGGTGGCTATATCTTGTCCGAAGCTGCAGGCGGCAAGGTGCAGGGCATCATCATCTCAACCGGTTCGGAAGTAGATCTGGCGATGAAGGCGCAAGCGACTCTGGCAAGCGAGGGTATTAATGTGCGCGTGGTGTCTATGCCTTCGACCAATGTGTTCGATCGTCAAGATCAGGCTTATCAGGACAGCGTATTGCCCAAGGGTATCAAGCGTGTGGCAGTTGAGGCCGGCGTGACAGGTTTGTGGTACAAATATGTCGGCTTAGAAGGTGCGGTAATCGGTATGGATTGCTTCGGTGAATCCGCCCCCGCGCCAGAACTGTTCAAGCATTTCGGCTTCACTGTTGAAAATGTGGTCGCGACGGTGAAAAAAGTTATTGCCTGATAAAGGTGTTTCGCAACCGCATTGAGGTGGAGGCGACATCCGCATGGATGTTAGGGGCGAAGACCCGGCCAAAACCCCTTTGCGGTGAGGTCCGCAAGGGCGTGTTGTAATTATTATTTATAACGACGGGAGAGAGAAATGGCAATTAAAGTAGGTATCAACGGATTCGGCCGTATCGGTCGTATGGTGTTTCGCGCGGCAAGCAAGGACTTTCCTGAAATCGAGGTTGTCGCTATCAATGACTTGCTCGAGCCCGACTATCTGGCATACATGCTCAAATATGATTCCGTGCATGGCCGTTTCAACGGTGACGTGGCGGTAAGCGGCAACAATCTGGTGGTGAACGGCAAAAGCATTCGTCTGACCGCCGAGAAAGATCCCGCCAATCTGAAGTGGAATGAAGCTGGCGTTGACATCGTCATCGAGTGCACCGGTTTCTTCCTGACCAAGGATACTTGCCAGAAACACATCGACGCGGGCGCGAAGAAAGTTGTGCAATCCGCACCTTGCAAAGACGATACCCCGATGTTTGTGTACGGTGTGAACCATGACACCTACAAAGGTGATGCCATCGTTTCGGCCGCATCCTGCACCACCAATGCCTTGGCTCCAGTCGCCAAGGTGCTCAACGATACCTTCGGTATCAAGCGCGGTTTGATGACGACCGTGCATGCGGCGACAGCGACACAAAAGACTGTTGATGGTCCGTCCAACAAAGATTGGCGCGGTGGACGCGGCATTCTGGAAAACATCATTCCTTCTTCTACCGGTGCTGCCAAGGCCGTGGGCATTGTGATTCCCGAGCTGAACAAGAAGCTGACCGGTATGGCATTCCGCGTGCCGACTTCGGACGTGTCTGTAGTCGATCTGACCGTTGAGTTGAACAAGGCTGCGACCTACGAAGAAATTTGCAAGGCGATGAAGGCGGCTTCGACGAACGGTCCTCTGAAAGGTGTGCTGGGTTACACCGATGAGAAGGTGGTTTCCACCGATTTCCGCGGCTGCACCAACCCGTCCATCTTCGATGCCGAAGCCGGTATCGCACTGGATCCGACCTTTGTCAAAGTGGTGGCGTGGTATGACAACGAATACGGTTATACCTGCAACCTGATGCGCTTGGTACGCCACATCGCCAAGTAATCGTTTCGCTAAAGGGCTGGCTGCTGCTGGCCCTTTTTGCTTTAAGTCTGTAACCAAGGAAAAAACATGTCTGTTATCAAAATGACCGATCTGGCGCTTAAAGGTAAGCGCGTTTTGATTCGTTCCGATCTCAATGTCCCCGTCAAAGACGGCAAAGTGACTTCCGATGCACGCATTACCGCCTCTATGGCAACTATCAATGCGGCACTGAAGGCCGGCGCACGCGTGATGGTGACCTCGCATCTTGGCCGTCCAGAAGAGGGCGTATATTCCGAAGAAAATTCGCTCAAGCCTGTTGCCGATGTGATTGGCCAAAAGCTTGGCAAGCCTGTGCGCCTGATTAAAGATTGGGTGGACGGGGGCTTCGAAGTCGCCGAAGGCGAGCTGGTGCTGCTGGAAAACTGCCGCTTCAACAAAGGCGAAAAGAAAAGCCTAGACGAGACCTCCAAGAAATATGCCGCGCTGTGCGACGTGTTCGTGATGGATGCATTCGGCACCGCTCACCGCGCCGAAGCCTCGACCCACGGCGTGGCGAAATTCGCGCCTGTTGCGGCTGCGGGTATCTTGCTCACCGAAGAACTGGAAGCCCTGACCAAAGCCCTGCTCAGCCCGGCGCGTCCGATGGTTGCCATCGTTGGCGGCTCCAAGGTTTCCACCAAGCTGACCGTGTTGGAATCCTTGTCCGAGAAATGCGAGCAGCTGGTGGTCGGCGGCGGCATCGCCAATACCTTCCTCAAAGCGGTAGGTAAAAATGTCGGTAAGTCGTTGTGCGAAGATGATCTCGTTCCGACCGCACAGGCACTCATCGAAAAAATGAAACAACGCGGCGCTATCATCCCCATTGCGGTGGATGTGGTGGTGGGCAAGAAATTTGATGCCAACGAACCGGCTGTGTTGAAAAATGCCGGCGATGTGGCAGACGACGATATGATCTTTGACATCGGCCCGAAGTCTGCGCAGGAGCTTGCCGACATCATCATGAAGGCGGGAACAGTGGTGTGGAACGGCCCGGTCGGGGTATTTGAATTCGACCAGTTCGGTGAAGGTACAAAAACCATTGCCAAGGCCATTGCTGAGACAAAGGCTTTCACTTTGGCGGGCGGCGGTGACACTATCGCGGCCATCCAGAAATACGACATCTATGACAAGGTGTCCTATATTTCCACTGCCGGGGGTGCGTTCCTGGAATTCCTCGAAGGCAAAACCTTGCCTGCGGTGGAAATATTGGAACAACGTGCTGCAAAACAATAACCATTAGGAAATCATGCTGCGTAGAACGAAAATTGTAGCAACACTGGGACCTGCCACTAACGATCAAAAGTCGTTGGAAGCGATCATTCGTGCCGGAGTGGATGTTGTGCGGATGAATTTTTCGCACGGTACGGCGCAAGACCATATGAAGCGTGCCGAGATTGTGCGCGCCGCCGCGATTGCCGCCGGTCGCACGGTCGGTATTTTGGCCGACCTGCAAGGTCCCAAGATCCGCGTGCGCAAGTTTGAGAACGACAAGATCATTCTGAATCCGGGCGACACTTTTATTCTGGACGCGGAATGGAGCGCGCTGGGCAACCAGGAACGCGTCGGTCTAGACTACAAAGAATTGCCCAATGACGTGGTCAAAGGCGATGTGTTGCTGCTCAACGACGGCATGCTGGAATTCGACGTGGTCGAGGTTAAGGGTTCGCAAGTTGTATGCAAGGTCGTGCGCGGCGGTGTGTTGTCCAACAACAAGGGCATCAACCGCAAAGGCGGCGGACTCACCGCTCCTGCGCTCACCGACAAGGACAAAGAAGACATCAAGACAGCGGCGCTGATTCATGCCGACTATCTGGCTGTATCTTTCCCGCGTTCGGCGGACGACATGAAGCTGGCGCGCGAGCTGATGCACGAAGCTGGCGGCAAGAGTTTGCTGATGGCCAAGATTGAGCGTGCCGAAGCGATTCCGGTGCTGTCCGAAATTATCGCCGCATCCGATGCCATCATGGTGGCACGCGGTGACCTGTCGGTGGAAGTCGGCGATGCCGCCGTGCCCGGTTTGCAGAAACGCATGATCAAGATGGCGCGTGCGCAGAACAAGCTGGTCATCACCGCCACGCAGATGATGGAGTCGATGATTACAGCGCCTATTCCAACAAGAGCCGAAGTATCCGATGTGGCGAATGCCGTGCTGGATGGCACGGATGCCGTCATGCTGTCGGCCGAAACCGCGGTGGGCGACTACCCGGTGGAGACCATCGAAGCCATGGTGCGTATTTGCACGCAGGCCGAGAAAGAGCTGGAAGGCAGCGCCGCAGACCACCGCTTGGAACACAGCAAATTCACCCGTGTTGACCAGTCCATCGCCATGTCGGCACTGTATGCCGCATCGCATTTCAAAGTGAAGGCAATCGTCGCGCTGACACAGTCCGGCTCCACCACGCTGTGGATGTCGCGCGTGAACGCGGGAGCACCTATCTTCGCAATGACACCGACCAAGAGCACTTTGAGCAAGGTGACATTATTCAGCGGTGTGCATCCGGTTTCTTTCCATCCCTCTTCCAAAGACCCGTCGGCAACACTGATCGAGGCCGAGAACGAGCTGGTGAAACTGGGCGCGGTTGAAGAGGGTGATCTGATTGTGATGACCATCGGTGAAGCCGTGGGCAAGAGCGGCCATACCAACACGATGAAAATCGTGCGCGTCGGGGATCACCGCAAGGAATAAATGCCGCGTGTGAACGCGGTATGTTTCGTGAATTTTGATTAATCAGTGAGGAGAAATAAATGGCACTCGTATCGTTGCGTCAACTACTAGATCATGCCGCAGAGCACAGCTATGGCTTGCCTGCGTTCAATGTCAACAACCTGGAGCAAGTGAAAGCGATCATGGAAGCGGCTGACGAAACCAACAGCCCCGTGATTATGCAAGGCTCCGCCGGTGCGCGTAAATACGCGGGCGAACCGTTCCTGCGTCACCTCATCGAAGCCGCAGTTGAGATGTACCCGCACATCCCCGTCGTTATGCACCAAGATCACGGCGCATCTCCTGCCGTATGTATCAATGCCATCAAGTCCGGCTTCTCCAGCGTGATGATGGACGGCTCGCTGATGACCGACGGTAAGACTCCTTCTTCTTTCGAGTACAACGTCAACGTCACCAAGAGCGTGGTTGAGATGTCTCACGCGGTAGGCGTATCTGTTGAAGGCGAGCTGGGCTGCCTGGGTTCTCTCGAATCCGGCCATGGCGAAAAAGAAGACGGCCACGGCGCTGAAGGCGTGCTGAGCCACGACCAACTGCTGACCGACCCGAACGAAGCTGCCGAGTTCGTGAAGCTGACTCAGGTTGACGCACTGGCGATTGCTATCGGTACCAGCCACGGCGCGTACAAGTTCACCAAGCCGCCCACAGGCGACACCTTGGCGATCAGCCGCATCAAAGAGATCCACGCGCGTATCCCCAACACCCACCTCGTGATGCACGGTTCGTCTTCCGTGCCGCAAGAATGGCTGAAGATCATCAATGAATTCGGCGGCCAAATGCCTCAGACTTACGGCGTACCGGTTGAAGAAATCGTTGAAGGCATCAAGCACGGCGTGCGCAAGGTGAATATCGACACCGACCTGCGTATGGCATCCACCGGCGCGACACGCCGTTACTTGGCAGGCAATCCAAAAGACTTCGATCCGCGCAAGTTCCTGGCCGAAACCACCAAGGCCATGAAGGCAATCTGCAAGGCTCGTTACGAAGCCTTCGGTTCCGCAGGCCAAGCCGGCAAGATCAAACCGATCGCGCTGGATGCCATGGCAATGCGTTACATCAAGGGCGAACTGAACGCGATTGTTAAGTAATTATCGTTTCAGGCAGCAAAACAAAAAGCGACCTTCGGGTCGCTTTTTTCGTTTTGAATGTCTCGTTATTGAAGGGAGAGGAGAGTCAAATAATACGTTGCTGATAGTGCACACATCAGTTGTCGGTGAGTAGTCAGCGCGTTAGCCGTTCGCGCCAAACATCATGCGTTTTGCCACGAATCGTTTTGCCAGCGGTATGTGATCTAGCACTGAAAGTGCCCAGGCGCGCCCGCTGCCGAGAAGAGGGCGGTCGTTGGAGAAGATACGCACCAGCCCGTCAGTGAAACCAATGCCCGCATTGCGGTCAATGCAGCGCGATTTGCGGTAGTCGGACAGCATGGCGGTCGAGCCGAGTGTCTCAGTTGGCGTGCGCAGGATGATGCGCGCCAGCTCCCAAGCGTCGCGTACTCCCATATTGAATCCTTGCCCCGCAACTGGATGCAAAGTTTGCGCGGCGTTGCCGATAAGCGCGGTGTGCGCAAAAGTGGTGTCGGGCGCGCGTTTGAGATGCAGCGGAAAACTGCTGCGTTTGCCGACGCTGGCGAACGTGCCGACGGCATCGCCAAAGTGTTGCTGTAACTCGGCAAGGAAAGTGGCGTCGTCCCATTGCAGCATCTCCTGCACTTGCGCATGCGCACCCGTCCATACGATCTCGTAACCGTCCATGTAGGGCAGCAGCGCGAACGGACCTTGTGCGGTGAAATGCTCGAAGGCGGTGGCAGTTTGTGGTGCGGTGCAGGTGATGTGGGCGATGACGGCGCTTTGGCCGTATTCGCTGATCTTGGGAGGATGGCTGGTTTCAAGCAACTTTCCGCCGTCGGCGAGCACGGCGAGGCGTGCGTGCAGTTTGCGTTCGGTGGCCTCGTATTGATAAGTGAGTGTCGCACCGTCGGCATCGTGATCCAGACGGCTGACTGCGGCGCTTTCCAGATAAGTGACGGCAGTGTGCAACAGCGCCTGGTGCAGCGAGGTTTGCAGCGCCGGGTAGGGCAGGACGTAGCCTAGTTCCGGGACTTTAAGCTCAGCCGCATGCAGCAGGGTATAGGCCGCGTTGTCTTTTTGAGAGACGCGTATGGTGCGTATGGGAGTTACCTGTTCGATGTGCGGCCATACGCCGAGTTTATCCAGCAGCAAGCGGCTGCCATAGGAGATGGCAAGCGCGCGCGGATCGGCAGTCTGTTCCTGTATTTTGCGGGCTTCGAGCACCACGATGTTTAAGCCGCTCTCGCGCAATGCCAATGCCAGCGCGCTTCCTACCGGGCCGCCGCCGATGATGGCGATGTCGCAGTTCTCAGTCATGGCGCATGAGCTCCTCGATTTCAGCTACGGTTTTCGGCGCATCTTGTGTCAGCACTTCATTGCCGCTCGCAGTGATGAGCACGTCGTCCTCGATACGGATGCCGATGTTCCAGAATTCGTGCGGCACTTTGTCGCTGGGGCGGATATAACAACCCGGTTCGACGGTGAGCGTCATGCCGGATTGCAGGGTGCGCCATTGTTCGCCGGTTTTATATTCGCCGACATCGTGTACGTCCATGCCAAGCCAGTGTCCGGTGCGGTGCATGTAGAACTGTTTGTAACTTTCGCTTTCCAGCACGCTATCGACACTGCCGTGGCACAGCTTGAGGTCGATGAAGCCTTGCACCAGCACGTGCAGAGCGGCTTCGTGCGGGTCGTTCCAATGTTTGCCGGGGTGCGCCGCGGCGATGGCGGCGTATTGGGCGGCGAGCACGATTTCGTAAACATCGCGTTGTGCCGCGCTGAAGCGTCCATTCACCGGAAAAGTGCGCGTGATATCGGCGGCATAACTGTCAAGTTCGCAGCCCGCGTCGATGAGCAGCAAGTCGCCGTCGTTGAGCCGCGCGTTGTTGCCGACGTAGTGCAGGGTGCAGGCATTCGCGCCAGCGGCGACGATGCTGGTGTAGGCGGGATGGCGCGCGCCATGTCGGCAAAACTCGTGCAGAAATTCGGCTTCGATTTCGTATTCAAACTGGCCGGGACGGGTGTGGCGCATGGCGCGGCGGTGGGCTTCACAGGAGATGTGCGCGGCGCGGCGCATGATGTCCAGTTCGTGGGTGTCTTTGAACAAACGCATCTCGTTGAGCAGGTCGCGCACATCGCGTATTTCATGCGGGGCGCGAATGCCGCTGCGCGCTTTGGCTTTGACCGCCTCGCGAATTTTGATGATGCGCGCATCCCATGCGGCATCAGCGCCGAGCGGATAAAACAGCGTTGATTGATTGCCCATCAGTTCGGGGAGTTTTTCGTCCAGTTGCGCAATCGGGTAGGCGGCATCAAAGCCGAAATGCGTGCGCGCGGCTTCGGGGCCGTGGCGGAAGCCATCCCAGATTTCGCGTTCCAGATTTTTTTCGCGGCAGAACAAAATGCTTTGTGGCTGCTCGCCCGCAAGGATTAGCAATACCGCTTCGGGTTCCGCGAAGCCGCTGAGGTAATAGAAGTGGCTGTCGTGGCGGTAGTCGTAGTGTGTGTCCGCATTGCGCGCCACTTCCGGCGCGGTGGGAATGATGGCGATACCGTGCTGTATCTTGCTTTGCAGGCGCTGGCGGCGTGCGGTGTAAATATCTGCTGTCATGGACGGATGATAAACCGAATTGCGATGTGGGTGAGGGGCTCAGTGCAGCCAGCCGCCAGCCCGCAAAATGCCGACGACCCCGACCAGTACCCAGAACAGATTGAGCGTGGTGTAGGCCGTGTCCTTTTTAAGCAGGGCACACCAGGACAGCATCACCGCATCGATGGTGTTGAATGTCCATACGAACATGAAAGGACTGGCCGGCCCCAGCCAGCTCACGAGTGAGAAGCTGAAGATACGCATGAGCACCCCCGTCATCTCGACGTGTTTGATGTGTCTCAGGACAAAACGGTTGGCGCGGGTGATAGGCATATTGTCCTTTTGTTCTTTATACGGAACGCAGTTGTTGATCCAGCTCCTGCAGGCGTTGCGGGGTGCCGACATCAATCCAGATGCCGCGATGGTGCTCGCCGCTGACCTTACCGGCGGCAATTTGTGCGCGCAATAGGGGCGCTAGGGGCGCGGCGCTGCCGCGGGCAATGCCGTTAAACAGCGCGGGACGGTAGAGGCCTATGCCGCTGAAAGTCAGGATTGAGGATTGTGGATTGAGGATTGAGGGAGTGGGAACAACGCGCTGGTTGGATAAACAAAAATCCCCGCTGGGATTGTGCTCGGGGTTGTTCACCAGTACCAGATGCGCCATATCGGTGCTGTTGGCAAGCGCGGCGGCGCAGTGAGGCAAGTGCGTGAAGTCGTAGTCGCAGTACACGTCGCCGTTGACCACCGCGAACGGTTGCTCGCCCAGCAGATGCAATGCGTTGGCGATGCCACCCGCCGTTTCCAGTGCAGTGCCTTCGTTGGAGTAGCGGATGTGCGCACCGAACTGGCTGCCGTCGCCGAGCGCCTGTTCGATCTGCATGCCGAGGTGGGCGTGGTTGATGACGAGTTCGGTGATTCCGGCCTGCACCAAGCGTTCGATGTGCCACACGATGAGTGCTTTCCCTCCGACTTGCAGCAAGGGCTTGGGCGTGTGGTCGGTGAGCGGGCGCATACGTTCGCCGCGTCCTGCGGCTAAGATCATCGCAAGCATCTAAGATTGCCTTTTTTGATTGCCACTGCGCCCGCAAGCGGGTGCGGGTGAGAAGGGGTAATGAGCCGCATCAGAACGTATAACCTTCCTGTTTTGTTTGCGGTGCCAATTCATCCAAAAGATTGAGTAGCGGCTTGAGGTCGATATAGCGCACACAGGCGTGCCGCAGATAGTCCATTACCAGCGGCATGTCTTTGAGGTAGCCGTCTTTGCCGTCGCGGTGATACAAGCGCGCGAAGATGCCCAGCACTTTGATGTGGCGCTGTGCGCCCATCATTTCGTAATCGCGGTAGAACTCGCCGAAATCGGCGTGCACAGGCAGGCCAGCCGCGCGCGCTTTTTCCCAGTAACGGATAAGCCAGTCGATGATCTCGGGCTCTTCCCATTTGACATAGGCGTCTTTGAACAATGAGGCGAGGTCGTAAGTGATGGGGCCGTATACCGCATCTTGAAAATCCAGAATGCCGGGCGAGAGCTGATCGGGGCCGGGGTTTTCTATGCGCATCAGGTTGCGTGAATGGTAGTCGCGGTGCACATATACCTTGGGCTGCGCGAGATTGTTGGCGATGATGCGGCCAAACACTTCTTCCAGTTTGTTTTTTTGTTTTTCACTCAGAGTTACGCCCAGATGCTTGGCGATGTACCACTCCGGGAATAGATCGAGTTCGCGGCGCAGCAAGGCCGCGTCATAGGCGGGGAGTTCATTTTCGCGCGAGGCGAGCTGTATCTTGATGAGGGCGTCGGTCGCCGCCGCATACAGCGGTCCCGCGCTATCCTGCTTGAAAGCTTGCAGATAGGTGGTATTGCCCAGATCGGACAGCAGCAGGAAGCCCTGTGCCAAGTCTTGTGCGTAGACGTGCGGCACCTGTACGCCGGCATCTTCAAACAATTTCCCTACGTGTAAAAAGGGCTTGCAGTCCTCGTGTTGCGGCGGCGCATCCATGACAATCAAGGTGCGGTCGGCGAAGCTGGCACGGAAGTAGCGGCGGAAGCTGGCATCGGCCGAGGCTGGGGCAAGGGTGAAGGTTTGGTCAGGGTAAAGCTGGGAAAGCCACTGGGTTAACTGTTCTTTACGTTGCATCGGTTTGCCTTAATAGTGTTTTTGTGCGATTTTAGCATCTTAAATATATTCGTCCTGCGTCATGCGTTTCTGTTTTCACCCGGTTTTTATTTTCTGGATTGTCTTGTTCTCCCCGCATAGTCACGCGCTAGAGCTTGTATCGCCTGCGAGCGCGGTTGGCGCAGCCTCGTCCGTCAGTTCCATCCCGCTTGCCTCCGACAAAACGGTATATGTCGAGGCCGCGCACATGGAGGGTAAACAAGGCGAGCAGATGCAGGCCGACGGCAATGTCGAGCTGACACAGGGAGACCAGAAGGTATTTGCCGACCATATGACCTATCAGCCCAAGACTAGCGACCTTTCCGCGCAAGGGTCGGTGCGTGTCGTGCAGCCCAGCGGTACCGTCTCCGGCCCCGATCTGAATATGAATATGGACAGCAATGTGAGCTCGATGAATAAACCGGTGTTCCAGCTGAAAGAGAACGATGCGCGCGGATCGGCTGCGGTGATGCGCAGTACCGGAAAGATGAATTACGAGTTTGATCAGGCAATCTATACGACCTGTCCGGTGGGGAACGACGATTGGTTGCTGAAGATGTCCAGGCTTGATATCGACAAGCAGGAACACCTGGGAACGGCGTATAACGCCAGAATTGAATTCATGGGGCTTCCGTTCCTGTATACACCCTGGATGGACTTTCCGCTGGACGGGCGGCGACGTTCCGGTTTCTTGGCACCGGTTTATGGCACGACGGCTTCCGGGGGCGCGGAGATCACAGTGCCGTTTTATTTGAACATCGCGCCGAACTATGACGCGACGATTTCGCCACGGGCGATGGACAAGCGCGGGACGCTGTTCAACGATGAGTTCCGCTACATGGGATCGAGTTATTCGGGGGAGCTGCGCTACGACGTGTTGCAGAACGACCGCATCGTGAACTATAGCCGCAGCCATACCACATTGAAGCACCGGCAAAATTTTGGCGGCGTGGGCGCTTCGGTGGTGCTTAATCGCGTGTCGGATGATGCGTATTTTCGCGACCTCTCGACCACCGTTGCGGAGGCGACGCAGACGCAGCTGCTGAACGAGGGGGTGCTGTCCTACGGCGCGGGATGGTGGACGGCTTCGATGCGGGTACAGACTTATCAGACCCTGCAGGATTCGCTCACCTCCGTTGTTTCGCCCTATCAGCGTTTGCCGCAGATTAATCTGGCCGCGCAGAAGACGCTGGATGACGATTTTGAGGATGTCGCACAGCGGGCTCCAAACAAGAGACGGGTGCCGATTCGCAATCCTTCACAGGTGAGCGTAGTGAATGAATATGTGGCGTTTAGTCATCCAACGCTGGTGAACGGCCAACGTATGGTGGTGTATCCGTCCATGACTTACGCCTTGTTGAACGACCAGGGATATTATTTGAAACCCAAGTTGGGCGTGCACAGCACACAGTATACGATGGGTGCGAATAACGCCACGAACATGCCCGATGTCTCAAGGGTTCTGCCTATATTCAGTCTGGACGGGGGGGTGACTTTCGAGCGCGATCTCGCGCTGGGTGAGGGGGAATATCTGCAGACATTGGAGCCGCGAGCCTACTATGTAAAGATACCTTATCAGGATCAAAGTGCTTTACCGATCTTTGACACCTCGCAAGCGGGATTTAATTTTGCCCAGATGTTCACCGAGAATCGTTTTATCGGCAATGACCGTGTCGGTGATGCGAATATGGTGACGCTGGCGCTAACTTCACGCCTGATCGATAACGTCGGTGGTATCGAGCGTTTAAAGCTCGCCGTGGGTGAGCGTTTCAGTTATGAGTCGCCACAGGTGAATTTGGCCGCACCGGACACGAATAGTCGCTCCAATATGCTGCTGTCCGCGGGGGGGCGTGTTACGAATGCGCTCACGCTGGATAGTCTGCTGGAATATGATCCCAATGGTTTGCATACTGCTTCGTATAATGCGGCGGCCAGATACAAGCCGGAGGCCGGCAAGGTGTTGAATCTGGGTTATCGCTATACCTATGTGGACGGCTCGACACTGAATGATGTGAAGCAGGGGGATTTTTCCACGCAGTGGCCGGTGTTCCGGCGCTGGAATCTGGTTTCACGCTGGACCTATTCATTCAACGAGAAGAGGGTTTTGGAGCAATTGGCCGGGCTTGAGTATAATCAGTCGTGTTGGGCGTTACGTTTCGTGGCACAAAAGTTTCCCATTCCGGGCAAGCAGGTCTCTACCGGGATATTCGTGCAGCTTGAATTGAATGACATGGTTGCCGTGGGAGCTGATCCGCTCGGTGCATTGCGCTTGAGTATTCCCGGATACTCCAAAACGAAAGTCCGTTAAATAACGGTATCCGGCGAGCCGGGCCCCTATATAAAATAAATCGAGAAAAATCATGCGGAGTCAGAAATTAGTACGGTTATCTTTGTGCGCGGCATTGCTCTGCGCCTTTCCGGTGTTTGCGGAGGAGGCAAAGCAGGCGCAGCCTATCGATAACATTCTGGTGGTGGTGAACGAGGATGTTATTACGCGCCATGAGTTGGATACACGTCTTGCGGTCGTGGTGAGGCAGCTGAAGAAGCAGGGTACTTTATTGCCGGAGCCGGCCGTGTTGGAACGGCAGATACTGGAGCGCATGATAGGCGATATGTTGCAGACGCAGTTCGCCAAAGAAACCGGTTTGCGTATCGATGACGCGCAATTGGACAAGGCGCTGACCCGGATTGCGCAACAGAACAAGCTCGCTTCACTTTCCGCGTTCCGCAACAAGCTGGAGCAGGACGGTATTGATTTCAACAAGTTTCGCGAGGAGATTCGCACTGAAATTCTTACCACGCGTTTGCGCGAGCGCGAAGTCGATAGCAAGCTGGTAATCAGTGAAAACGAAATTGAAAATTATCTGAAGAACCAGTCCAAGCAGGCCGGCAAAGGCGAAGAGTTGCAATTGGCGCACATCATGGTGGTGGTGCCCGAGCAGGCGAGCGCAGAAAAAATCCAGACTTACCGTTTGAAAGCGGAGCAGGCATTGGCAAAGTTGCGCGCAGGCGCGCCGTTTGCGCAAGTTGCGGCAGGGTATTCCGATGCGGGCGACGCTTTGCAGGGCGGGAATCTGGGGTGGCGTTCGGCTGACCGTATTCCGGGAATGTTTGTTGAGGCCATTCAGAAAATGAAGCCCGGTGAAGTGAGCGAGATTCTGCGCAGTCCGAACGGATTTCATATCCTGAAGCTGGTGGATAGGCGTAGCAAGGATGCACCTTTGGTGATTACGCAGACCCATGCGCGGCATATCCTGATCAAGACCAGTGAGCTGGTGCCGGAGAACGAGGCGAAGAATCGTTTGTCGGAAATCAAGCAGCGTATCGACAATGGGGCGGATTTCGCGGCACAGGCAAAATTGTATTCCGAGGACGGCAGTGCGGCCCAGGGCGGGGATCTGGGCTGGCTTTCTCCGGGTGAGACGGTGTCTGAATTCGAGGGGCCGATGGATGCGTTGAAGGTCAAGCAGATAAGCGGTCTGGTGCAGTCCGGTTTCGGATGGCATTTGATCCAGGTGTTGGAGCGCCGCGATACCGATGTGAGTGCCGAACAGAAAAAATTACAAGCACGCAACGCTATTCGTACATTCAGGTCAGACGAGGCGTTCCAGGATTGGCTGCGCCAGTTGCGCGACCGTGCCTTTATCGAATATCGCACGGCAGCACATTAATGCAGGAGCTTGCGCCTCTGGCGGTGACAGCGGGAGAGCCTGCGGGTATCGGTCCCGATTTGTGCCTGCAATTGCAGGGGGACGCGTCGGCACCCATCATCATCGCCGACAAGGCGTTGCTGCAGCAGCGGGCGGCACAGCTCGGCATCCCGGTTTCTTTGCACGACTACATGCCGGCCACACCCCGCAAGCCCGGCAGTTTGAATGTACTGCATGTTCCATTGCGCCGTCCTGTTCTTGCCGGACAGTTGGATGCGGGTAACAGTGATTATGTTCTGGATACCTTGCGCCGCGCGGTGCAGGGCTGTTCGACGGGGGAGTTTTCCGGGATGGTTACAGCGCCCGTGCACAAGGGAATTATCAACGACGCGGACATTTCCTTTACCGGACATACCGAATTCCTCGCCGAGCTGACGCATACGCCACAAGTGGTGATGATGTTGGCCGGAGGTGGTATGCGCGTGGCACTGGCGACGACACATCTGCCTTTGCGCAAAGTGGCCGATGCCATCACGCAGTCTTTGTTGGAAGACATCCTGCGCATTCTGCAGCGGGATTTGCAGCGTCGCTTCGGCATCGCCAGGCCGCGCCTCTTTGTTGCCGGACTGAATCCTCATGCGGGTGAGGACGGTCATCTTGGACGCGAGGAGATTGAGGTGATGATCCCTGTGTTGGATAAGCTGCGTGCCGAAGGCATGAATGTGAGCGTCCCGCTTCCTGCTGACACGCTGTTCGCTGCGCACCGGTTGCGTGAGTGTGATGTTGTGTTGACGATGTATCACGATCAGGGACTGCCAGTGTTGAAACACGCCAGTTTTGGCGCGGGTGTGAATATCACGCTTGGGCTGCCCTTTATTCGTACCTCGGTCGATCACGGCACGGCACTGGAATTGGCGGGGTCGGGCAAGGCCAATGTGGGTAGTTTGCTGGAAGCAATTAAAGTGGCGCTTGAAATGGCGAGCCACGAAAAAACTTTCACCACAGAGACACAGAGACACGGAGAAAGGCACGGTCAATCATGAGTTATATGGTCGTTCGAGTTTTTGCCCTGAGTGTTTTCTGTGTGTCTCTGGTGGAACAACTAGCCATTCGACTAAGGCTGGCGAAGGCGCCAGCCAAGTCGCTGCTTATGTATCGCTGTGGTGGATTTGATTTTTATGCATAAGGCCAAAAAACAGTTCGGCCAGAACTTCCTGGTTGACCAGAATATTATCGCCGACATCGTGCGCGCGATTCGTCCGGTGTCTTCCGACAACATGGTGGAGATTGGCCCCGGGCTGGGGGCGTTGACGCGTCCGTTGTTGCAACACTTGGACCGTTTGCATGTGGTGGAGATCGATCGCGACATCATCGCGCGCCTGAAGACGGATTATCCGCAGGAGCAAATTGTCATCCATGAGGGGGATGCGCTGAAGTTTGATCTGGACGGTTTGGCTGCCCCGCTGCGTATCGTGGGGAATCTGCCTTACAATATTTCCTCGCCGCTGCTATTTCATTTTGCCGCTTATGCGTCGCGTATCACCGATATGCATTTTATGCTGCAAAACGAAGTGGTCGAGCGCATGGTGGCCGAACCTTCCACGCCGCAATACGGGCGTTTGTCGGTGATGCTGCAATACCGTTTTCATATGGAAAAACTGCTTGATGTGCCGCCGCAGTCATTTCGCCCCGCACCCAAAGTCGATTCAGCCATTGTGCGTATGATTCCTATGGCGTCAAAGGATATTACCGTGACGGACGAGAAGCTTTTTTCCGAGGTGGTTATGGCCGCCTTTGGCCAGCGGCGCAAGACTTTGCGCAACACTTTGCGGGCTTATCTGGGCGAGGCGGATCTGGCGCAGCTGGGGATAGACGCGCAGCTGCGTGCGGAGAATCTCAGCTATACGGAGTTTGCTAAAATAACCCGCTGGATAACGCCGCAAGGTCTTGAACGGGCGGTTTGATGCGGCTGCGATTGCCAAACCGGAGTTTTGGCAATACAGTGTGCATCTGTCTCAAAATATAATTAAAGTCATGGAGGATTGAACATGGAAAATCGCACTAAGCAGGGGACTGTTCTGATATTGATCGGATTGGCATTGTTTATCTCGGCATTTGTCGTGGGGGTAAGCGCAGCGGGTGTGATTTTGTTGGCGAGCGCCATTTCGGTCGCCGGCTACGGTGCCGGTAGTATCATGAATTCGCCTTGCGGCATGGTTGGCAAGTAAGACTCCGCACTACAAAGTGTTGTATTGATTTGATTGCCTCTCATCCCGCGCGGGACGAGATGCAATTTCAGTTAGAATCACATCCCGTTCATAATTTATTGTTCCTGTCCTATGTCTGATATTCCGCCTATTGTGCTGACTTTCGCGGCGACAGATCCGAGCGGCGGCGCCGGTATGCAGGCCGACATTCTGACCATCGCCAGCATGGGTTGCCATCCTTTGTCCGTGGTTACCGCGATTACGGTGCAGGACAGCAGTGGTGTCGATGATGTGCACCCCATGGATGCCGAGTGGGTCATAGACCAGGCGCGTACCGTGCTGGAAGACATGCCGGTGGCCGCATTCAAGATCGGTTTGCTGGGCAGCGTGGATAACATCACCGCGATTGCCGAAGTGATTTCTGACTATCCCGATGTGCCGCTGGTGTTTGATCCCGTGCTGGCTTCCGGGCGCGGGGACGAGCTGGCGAACGAGGATATGCTTTCGGCGCTGCGCGAGTTGTTGTTGCCGCAGACGACCATTCTCACGCCGAACAGTATGGAAGCGCGCCGCTTGATCGTGGATGAAGATAACGAACAGGATGATCCGAATCTGAACGAATGTGCAAAACGTATTATCCAGCTGGGGTGTGAATACGTGCTGATCACTGGCACACACGAGCACACGCCAAAAGTGATTAACACTTTGTACGGCGAGCGCGGTTTGGTGCGCAGTGATAATTGGCCGCGGTTGCCGGGTATCTATCACGGTTCTGGTTGTACCTTGGCTTCGGCCATCGCCGCGCTGTTGGCCAATGGTCTGCCTATGGAAGAGGCTGTGCGAGAAGCGCAGGAATACACGTGGGAGGCCTTGAAATATGGTTTCCGTCCGGGCATGGGACAGCACATTCCCGACCGCTTGTTTTGGGCGCGGGACGAAGAAGAGGATGATGCAGAGACACGTCATTAAGGGTCTCTACGCAATCACACCGGATAGTGCCGACACACCCGAATTGTTGCGCAAAGTCCGGCTGGCTTTGCAAGGCGGTGCACGGGTGCTGCAATATCGTAACAAAACCGCAGGCGCGGTTTTACACTTGCAGCAGGCGCGGGCATTGCGCCAATTGACGGGCGAGTTTGCGGCCGTTTTTATTGTCAACGATGATGCTCAATTGGCCGCAGAAGTCGATGCGGATGGCGTGCATCTGGGCGGCGAAGATGGCAGTGTGGCGGCGGCGCGTGCGCTGTTGGGCGAGACAAAGATCATCGGCGTGTCTTGTTATAATCGTCCGCCCTTGGCTGTCCAAGCGGTGCAGGCGGGCGCGGATTATGTGGCCTTCGGCGCGTTCTTCCCTTCCAGCGTTAAGCCCGAAGCGGTGCAGGCGGAATCGGAGTTGCTAGTATGGGCGCGGCGGGAATTGGCCGTGCCGCTGGTGGCGATAGGCGGCATCACGCCGGGCAATGGTGCGGCGCTGGTGCAAGCGGGCGCGGATGCGCTGGCGGTGATTTCAGCGGTATTCGACGCGGAAGATGTGCAGTCTTCCGCGCAGAAATTTTCAACACTTATCAGCAAGGCTCAGCATGACATCTCGCAATCAAACGTTATTTGACCAGTCGCAAAAACTTATTCCCGGCGGTGTGAATTCGCCGGTGCGCGCATTTAAGTCGGTGGGCGGCACGCCGTTGTTTTTCAAACGTGGCAAGGGCGCTTATGTGTGGGACGCGGATGACAAGCGTTATATTGATTACGTGAATTCCTGGGGGCCGATGATTGTTGGCCATTGCCATCCCGAGGTGGTGAAGGCGGTGCAGGATGCCGCTGCAGAAGGGTTGGGTTTCGGCGCGCCGACCGCATCCGAACTGGAAATCGCCGAGCTGCTGTGCAAGATTTTGCCCAGTCTGGAAATGGTGCGCTTGGTCAGCTCCGGCACCGAAGCGACCATGACGGCAATCCGTCTGGCGCGCGGTTTCACCGGGCGTTCGCGCATTATCAAGTTTGAAGGTTGCTACCACGGCCATTCTGATGGCTTGCTGGTCAAGGCCGGTTCCGGAGCGCTGACGTTTGGCCAGCCGAGCTCTTCCGGAGTCCCCGCTGAAATCGCCGCACTGACCACTGTGCTGGACTACAACGATGCCGCCGGATTGGAAAAAGCGTTCGCCGAATACGGCAAAGAGATCGCCGCAGTGATTGTCGAGCCGGTCGCGGGCAATATGAATTTGATTCTGCCCAAGCGCGAATTCCTTGATGCCATGCGCAAGCTCTGCACGAAACACGGTGCGGTGTTGATTCTGGATGAGGTGATGTCCGGCTTCCGCGTCGGCCTGCAAGGCGCACACGGCCATTTCGGCATCAAGCCCGACTTGATCACGCTGGGCAAGGTGATGGGTGGTGGGCTGCCTGCCGCAGCCTTTGGCGGTCGCCGCGACATCATGCAATGCTTAGCGCCGCTGGGTGCGGTGTATCAGGCGGGCACATTGTCCGGCAATCCGGTGGCTGTAGCGGCTGGCTTGACCACATTGAAGTTGGTGCAAGCGCCGGGCTTCTACGAGCGCCTGACTAAACTCGCCAAACAAATGACCGAGGGCTTGAGCGCCAGCGCCGCGAAACACGGTATCCCGTTCAGCGCACAATCCATCGGCAGCATGTTCGGTCTGTATTTCAGCGCGAACGTACCGACCTCCTACGCCGAAGTGATGGCCAGCGACAAAGCCGCATTCAACCGCTTCTTCCACGCCATGCTGGACGAGGGTGTCTACCTCGCGCCGTCGGCGTTCGAGGCAGGATTTGTTTCTGCCGCGCATACCGAGGCCGACATTGCTGCGACCATCGCCGCCGCCGACAAAATTTTCGCGGCCTGGAAATAATGGGACTTTTTTCTCAGGCAACTTTTTTTACCACGGTCAATCACATGAAAGACCTGCCGCTGCACGGCGGCAAGGAAGTGGCTTTTGTCGGGCGCTCCAACGCGGGCAAGTCGAGCGCGATCAACACGCTCGCCAACCACACGCGCTTGGCTTTTACCAGTAAAACGCCGGGACGCACCCAGCACCTGAATTACTTCTCGCTGGGCGACAGCAAGTTTCTGGTGGATTTGCCCGGCTACGGTTATGCCAAAGTGCCGCCCGATGTGCAGCAACACTGGGAAGCTTTGCTGAGCCAGTATTTGCAAACCCGCGAAGCTTTATGCGGATTGGTGGTTATCATGGATTCGCGCCATCCTTTAAGACCGCTGGATGAACAGATGCTGGAATGGTTCGCCGAAACAGGCAAGCCGGTACATATTCTGTTGACCAAGTCGGATAAGCTCAATCGTCAGCAGTCCACACAGACCTTGCGTGAAGTGAAAGCTTACGTTGCCGAGCACTTTCCGTTTTGCTCAGTACAATTGTTTTCCAGTCTGAAGAAGCAGGGTATGGAAGAAGCGGAAGCCGTGATTGCGGCCTGGCTGGCTCAGGAAGAATAGGCCGAGACTGAGAGCAATAGGCAAAAAAAGACCCCTGAACCAAAGGGGGAGGTCAGGGGTCTAAGTCTTAACTAGTAGGGGTTAAGACACCCGCTCAGGGAGGAGAAACGGGAGATGACTTACATCATCCGTATGCTCAGACGGGGCAATTGAAAAATAGTTCAAAGAATTTGAAAATATTTTAAGGTGACTTATGCAAACACTTGGACAGTATCCGCATAAACGTATGAGACGTATGCGTCGCGACGCGTTTTCACGTGACCTGATGCGAGAGCACATACTCACTTCGGCAGACTTCATCTATCCGGTTTTTGTGCTCGAGGGCAGCAATAAAGCCGAGGAC
Source organism: Betaproteobacteria bacterium (assembly GCA_020055845.1). Taxonomy (GTDB): domain Bacteria; phylum Pseudomonadota; class Gammaproteobacteria; order Burkholderiales; family Gallionellaceae; genus PALSA-1006. The sequence continues at coordinate 6,863 of JAGVIV010000263.1, read as the reverse complement.
GTGAAGTCTATGCCGGGCGTACAGCGCAAGACTTTGGATCTTTTGCTCAAGGATGCCGAGTTATGCGTGAAGCTGGGTGTTCCGGTCATGGCCATTTTCCCGGTCATTGATGCCCCGTTGAAGAGTCTGGATGCGCGTGAAGCCTACAACCCGAACGGCTTGGTGCCGCGTGTGGTCGCCGCACTGAAAAAGAACTTCCCCGAACTCGGCATCATGACCGACATCGCGCTCGATCCTTACACCAGCCACGGCCAGGACGGTCTTATTGACGACAGTGGCTACGTGCTCAATGACGAAACCATCGCGGTGCTAACTCGGCAGGCACAATGCCATGCGGCAGCAGGGGCGGACATCGTTGCTCCATCCGACATGATGGATGGTCGTATCGGCGCGGTACGCGCGGCACTGGATGAACACAAACACATCCACACTCGCATCATGGCCTACTCGGCCAAGTATGCTTCCAGCTTCTACGGTCCGTTCCGCGATGCGGTCGGTTCCAGTGGCAACCTCGGCAAGGGCAATAAATACACCTACCAGATGGACCCGGCCAATTCGGATGAAGCGTTATGGGAAGTTGGTCTCGATTTGCAGGAAGGTGCGGACATGGTGATGGTCAAGCCCGGTATGCCCTATCTCGATATTGTGCGCCGCGTAAAATATGAATTTAAAGCGCCCACTTTTGTCTATCAGGTAAGCGGCGAATACGCCATGCTCAAGGCTGCGGCACAAAACGGCTGGCTGAATGAAGAGGCGGTTGTGTTGGAATCGTTGCTGGCGTTCAAACGCGCCGGAGCGGACGGCATCCTGACCTATTTCGCGCTGGATGCGGCACGCTGGTTGCAGAAGTAACCTCTGTTTTTGCGGTAGATAAAAAAGAACCCCGCTTACGCGGGGTTCTTTTTGTGCAGCTTTAAAGCGTGGCGGGCGAACCCGCCAGCGTTTAATTACATCATGCCGCCCATACCACCCATGCCGCCCATGTCACCGCCACCCATACCACCGGCTGGCTTGTCATCAGGAAGCTCGGCAACCATACATGCCGTGGTCAGCATCAGACCGGCGATGGAGGATGCGTTTTGCAGTGCGGTACGGGTCACTTTGGTTGGGTCAACTACGCCCATTGCCAGCATGTCGCCGTATTCGCCACTGGCCGCGTTGTAACCAAAGCTGCCTTTGCCTTCCAGCACTTTGTTCACGACAACAGATGGCTCTTCACCGGCGTTCAGCACGATAGCGCGCAGAGGAGCTTCCATTGCACGCAAGACGATTGTGATGCCCGCGTCTTGGTCATGGTTGTCGCCCTTCAAGCCGGAAACGGCCGCTTTGGCGCGCAACAGAGCAACGCCTCCTCCGGGCACAATGCCTTCTTCTACGGCTGCGCGGGTTGCGTGCAGCGCGTCTTCAACACGGGCCTTCTTCTCTTTCATTTCAACTTCGGTTGCGGCACCAACCTTGATCACTGCAACGCCGCCAGCCAGTTTGGCTTTGCGTTCTTGCAGTTTTTCTTTGTCGTAGTCGCTGGTGGATTCTTCGGCTTGTTTGTTGATTTGTGAGATACGACCTTTGATAGCGTCCTCTTTACCGGCGCCGTCGATGATGATGGTGGTGTCTTTGCCCACTTCGATGCGTTTGGCTTGGCCCAACTCTGCCAGCGTGGTTTTTTCCAGAGACAGGCCAACTTCTTCAGCAATCACAGTGCCGCCGGTCAGGATAGCGATGTCTTCCAGCATGGCTTTGCGACGGTCGCCGAAGCCCGGAGCCTTAACAGCAACAGTTTTCAGGATGCCGCGGATATTGTTTACAACCAGAGTTGCCAATGCTTCGCCATCGACATCTTCAGCGATAATCAGCAATGGACGGCCAGCCTTGGCGACTTGTTCCAGTACCGGGAGCAGGTCGCGGATGTTGGATACTTTCTTGTCGTGCAACAGGATGAAGGGATTTTCCATGGCCGCGATTTGGCGGTCTTGGTTGTTGATGAAATACGGTGACAGATAGCCACGGTCGAACTGCATGCCTTCAACGATGTCCAGCTCATCTTCCAAGCCTGTGCCATCTTCAATCGTGATAACGCCTTCTTTGCCAACTTTATCCATCGCTTCAGCGATCTTTTCGCCGATCACGGTGTCGGAGTTGGCGGAGATGCTGCCGACTTGGGCGATCTCTTTGCTAGTGGTGCAAGGCTTGGAGAGTTTCTTCAATTCTGCGACAGCGGTGATAACAGCTTTGTCGATACCGCGCTTCAGATCCATCGGGTTCATGCCGGCGGCTACGAACTTCATGCCTTCCTGAACGATGGATTGCGCCAATACGGTCGCAGTGGTTGTACCGTCACCGGCCACGTCAGAAGTCTTGGAAGCTACTTCCTTAACCATTTGTGCGCCCATGTTTTCGAACTTGTCTTTCAGTTCGATTTCTTTGGCAACGGATACGCCGTCCTTGGTGATGGTAGGTGCGCCATAGGAGCGGTCCAATACCACGTTACGGCCTTTAGGGCCCAGTGTGACTTTAACTGCATCAGCCAGAATGTTTACGCCAACAACCATCTTGGCGCGAGCTGCGTCGTGAAACTTTACGTCTTTTGCTGCCATGTTATTTCTCCTGATTCGTGTTGGAGGGGGCGCTGCGAAGCGGCGGAACCCTCGGGGTTGTTGTTAAGTGGGGCTTAGGCTTCAACCACGCCGATGATGTCGTCTTCACGCATCGTCAACAGTTCTTGGCCGTCGAGCTTGAAGGCTTGGCCGGAATATTTGCCGAACATCACTTTGTCGCCAACTTTAACGCTCATGGCGCGAACCTTGCCGTCGTCGCCAATCTTGCCGTTGCCTACAGCGATGATTTCGCCTTGATCCGGCTTCTCAGTTGCCGCATCGGGAATCACGATACCGGATGCAGTCTTGCGTTCTTCTTCAAAACGCTTAACGATGACGCGATCACTTAAGGGACGAATCTTCATGCTTTTTCTCCTAATACAGACAGTTAACAAAAAATAGCGACATCACTTAGCACTCGATGCCGGCGACTGCTAATAATAGGGGCTGGAGTGCCATATTTCAAGAGCACAGCGAAAATTAAGCCGGATGTACGCATTGCCGCATGCGCGACATCCACATAGAATCGGCCTCTCTTTGAAATCAGATTGATTCATGCATAACACCGATTTACTTGCCCGTTCCTGTTCTGCTGTCTGGCATCCGTGCACGCAAATGAAGCGCCATGAAACCTTGCCGCTGCTGCCCGTGCAGCGGGGTTCCGGGGTGTGGCTATACGATTTTGAGGGCAAACGTTATTTGGATGCGGTGAGCTCGTGGTGGGTGAATCTGTTCGGGCACAGCAATCCGCGCATTAACGCGGCCATCATCGATCAGCTGGGTAAATTGGAGCATGTGATGTTGGCTGGTTTCACTCATGAGCCGGTCGTGGCCTTGTCGGAACGTTTGCGCGAACTTGCTCCGGCCGGATTGGGGCATTGTTTTTATGGCTCTGACGGCGCGTCAGCCACCGAGATTGCCTTGAAAATGAGCGTGCATTACTGGCGCAACTCGGAGCACCCCGACAAAACGCGATTTATCAGTTTGCAAAATAGTTACCACGGTGAAACCTTGGGGGCGCTGTCGGTGACAGATGTGGCGCTGTTCAAGACGGCCTACGCGGCCCTGATTTTGCAAAACGATACGGTCGTCAGCCCGGATAGCCGCAATGCCGAAGCGGGTGAAGATACGCGGGATTTCGCCTTGCGTTGTGCCGAGCAACTGGAAACGTATTTGCAGCGACATCACACACAGATCGCGGCGTTTATCATTGAGCCGTTGGTGCAGGGAGCAGCCGGGATGGCCATGTATCACCCGGCATACATCACCCGGGCAAGGGAGCTGTGTGAACAGTATCAGGTGCATCTCATCGCGGATGAGATCGCGGTGGGGATGGGACGAACGGGCACGATGTTCGCCTGCGAGCAGGCGCACATCGTGCCCGATTTTTTACTGCTATCCAAAGGCATCACCGGCGGTTATCTGCCGCTGTCTATCGTGATGACTACGGATGTGGTGTACGAGGCATTTTATTCTGACGAGATGGCGCGCGGATTTCTGCATTCACACTCCTATACCGGCAACCCCTTGGCATGTCGTGCGGCATTGGCGACTTTGGATATCTTTGCGGCGGATGACGTGTTGAATAATAATCGCGCCACGGCAGACTATTTCAACCGCATCGCCAGCTCCTTGCGTGAACATCCCGGTGTCAGGAATTTCCGTAACTGCGGTATGATTTGGGCTTTTGAATTTGTGTCGCCGCATGCCGATTTTGCCCAGCGTTGTTTCAGTCTTGCGCTTGAACACGAGTTGCTGCTGCGCCCGATGGGGAGTACGGTATATTTCATGCCGCCTTATGTGATCAGTAAAGACGAGATCGATTTTCTTGTCGGACAAACTTTGCAAATTATCGATACTCTCAGTTGAAGCCATGAAATTTATTTTTTCCTTTCTGCTCGTGTTTTATTTTGCTGCAAACGTGCAGGCTATTCCTTTGCCGCTCGAAGTGAGTGCGGCGCTGAAACAGGCGCATATTCCGCAGTCCAGTGTCGGTATTGAAGTGCGTGAAATCAATTCGCGTGTGCCTTTGTTGAGCGTGAACGCGCAACGGGCGATGAATCCCGCTTCAACCATGAAGTTGCTTACCACTTATGCCGGATTGGAATTGCTTGGGCCGAGTTATAGCTGGAAGACCGAGGCGTATCTGGATGGGAAATTGGACAAGGGCGTGTTGCAAGGCAATCTGATCCTGAAGGGTTATGGTGATCCGCGTTTTAATATCGAGCAATTTTGGTTGTGGCTGAGCGAGCTGCGCGCGCGCGGGCTACGCGAGATTCAGGGTGATCTGGTGCTGGATCGCAGCTTCTTCAATGTTGTCGAGCATAATCCCTCCGAATTCGACAACGATCCTTTGCGCGCATACAACGTTGGCCCAGATGCGCTGTTGCTGAACTTCAATACCTTGCGTTTGCGTTATTTGCCGGACGGCAACCGTTTGAGGGTGATAAGCGAGCCTCCGCTGGAAGGCGTGCAACTGGAAAATCAGCTTGCGCCGCTGGAGGCTCCCAACTGCGAGAATTGGGACGACACCATTCTTATTAAAGCCAGGGGCGACAGTGTCGTGCTGCAAGGCGGATATCCGAGCGAGTGCGGAGAGCGCGAGCAGAATCTTAATGTGATGCCGCATACGCGTTATGTCGCTGCCGTGTTTAATGCTATCTGGCAAGAGTTGGGTGGCAGCCTGAAAGGCAATACGCGCGAAGCTACGTTGGGTGCCAATGCAAAACTTTTTGCCACGCATCATTCCGCGCCATTGTCCGAGATCATTCGCGACATCAATAAATTCAGCAACAATGTCATGGCGCGCCAATTGTTTTTGACTTTGAGCACCCAATCTGGGGCGGCGGCGACCATCCCGTCGAGTATAGAAACAATGCGGGCGTGGCTCCGTGCTAAAAATTTGAATTTCCCCGAGTTGGTATTGGAAAACGGCGCGGGGCTGTCGCGCAACGAGCGTATCAGCGCAACGCATTTGGCACAGTTGCTGCGTAGTGCCGCGGTCAGCCCGATGAATGCCGAATTCACCGCCTCTTTGCCTATACTCGGGGTGGATGGTTCGGTTAAAAAACGACTGAAGGGTGCTGCAGCAGCGAGCCATGCGCATCTTAAGACGGGCACATTGGAGGGGGTTAAAACTATCGCCGGTTATGTGCGTTCACAGAGCGGCAAGGAATGGATCATGGTATTTCTTATCAATCACCCGAACTCTAAATCAGGCGGTGCCGCACAAGATGCACTAATCGAATGGGTGCAAAAGCGATAGTTTCCGCCTATAATCCTTACTAAGTTTGTGGGCATTCCCACCTTTTTATTTTTCCTGTCCCTATTTTTATATGAATACAAAATTTGGCAAGCAGTTCATATTCGTTATGATTTTATCCGTAGCGCCCTGTTCGATGGCGCTGGCGGAAAGCACGTCGGTTGTGCTGACTGCAAACACTGACAATTCCATAATACAAAATGCTGCACCGAAAGATCCCGGCACAGACAATCCACCCGCTATCCTCAAAGAAAAGAATTGGTATTTTTCATGGGGCTATAGTCGGCAATGGTACGCACCTTCCGATATTCACGTTACCCAGCCCGGACTAGGCAATAGTTACACGGTGCATCAGGTTCGGGCATCCGATCTTGCGGCCAATATCCCAGACACCATTGACTCAACTTTAAATTTGAATTTCTTCAATCCGCAGGAGAATATCCGGCTGGGTAAATTCATGGGGCCGGAAAAAACCTTCGCCATCGAATTTTCGCTGGATCATAGTAAATACAACACCAACCTCGATCAAACAGCACACGTTACCGGTACTTATAACAACCAACCTATCGATACGACTTGGACACTCGACAAGCAAAAATTTGATTACGTTCATCACAATGGTTTGAATCACATCATGTTGAACGCAGTTTGGCTGCATCACTTAGCTGGCCCAAAACAAAAGGCCGGGGATTTGGAATCAATCAACCGGATCGGGGCTGGATTTTTATTGCCGCATTCTGAAAATACGATAGATGGCAACACAAATCAGCTTGGCTCTAAGTGGGGGCAGAATACTTGCTGTTTTGGCAGAAGCGATTGGTGGCAACTCCTTGGCTGGACCGCAGGTGTCGAGGTGGGCTTGCGTTACAGGGTCACTGAGGCAATGTATGCCGAGCTCACAGCCAAAGAGGCTTACGGTGTTCTGAAAAGAGTTCCGGTATATCAGGGCTCGGCAGATCAGGATATTTGGATGACTGAAGCGGTACTCTCAGCGGGTTTCTTGTTCT
>JAGVIV010000207.1 GCA_020055845.1 Betaproteobacteria bacterium | reverse complement strand
GAACACCACCACCTCGTCGATACGGTTGATGAACTCGGGACGGAAATAGGTTTTCACTTCGCCCATCACCGCGAGTTTCACCACCTGATAATCGTCGCCGGACATTTGCTGGATCATCTGCGAGCCCAGGTTGGAGGTCATCACGATGACGGTGTTCTTGAAGTCCACGGTGCGGCCCTGGCCGTCGGTCATACGACCATCGTCCAGCGCTTGCAGCAGCACGTTGAACACGTCGGGGTGCGCCTTTTCCACTTCATCCAGCAGGATGACGCTGTAGGGTTTGCGGCGCACGGCTTCGGTCAAACCGCCGCCTTCTTCGTAACCCACATAACCCGGCGGGGCGCCTATCAAACGCGCCACGGAATGCTTCTCCATGTACTCGCTCATGTCGATGCGGATGAGATGGTCTTCCGAGTCGAACATGAAACCGGCCAGTGCTTTGCACAGCTCGGTCTTGCCCACGCCCGTGGGGCCGAGGAACAGGAAGGAACCATACGGGCGATTCGGATCGGACAGGCCGGAACGTGAACGGCGGATGGCATCGGACACCAGACGCACAGCCTCGTCCTGCCCCACCACGCGCTCGTGCAACTTGTCTTCCATCTTGAGCAGCTTGTCACGCTCGCCCGTCATCATCTTGCTCACGGGAATGCCGGTGGCGCGGCTCACCACTTCGGCGATTTCTTCCGCGCCAACCTGGGTATGCAACAGCTTGTTCTTGGTGGCACCGCCTTCTGCTTCGCGTTGCGCGGCCTCTTTCATCTTTTCCTCGAGCTGGGGCAGCTTGCCATATTGCAGCTCGGCCACTTTCTCCAGTTTGCCTTCGCGTTGCAAGCGCACGATCTCGGCACGCATGGCTTCAATCTCTTCCTTCACAGTGGCCGCGCCTTGTGCCGCGCCCTTCTCAGCTTTCCAGATTTCTTCCAGGTCGGCGTATTCGCGTTCCAATTTTTTGATTTCGTCTTCGATCAGGCTTTTGCGTTTGCGCGAGGCTTCGTCTTTTTCTTTCTTCACGGCTTCACGTTCGATCTTCAACTGGATCAAACGGCGTTCGAGTTTGTCCATCACTTCCGGCTTGGAGTCGATTTCCATCTTCATGCGCGAGGCGGCCTCGTCAATGAGGTCAATGGCCTTGTCCGGCAGGAAGCGGTCGGTGATGTAGCGGTGCGACAGTTCGGCTGCCGCGACGATGGCGGGATCGGTGATCTCCACGCCGTGATGCACTTCGTATTTTTCTTTCAGGCCGCGCAGGATAGCGATGGTGGATTCCACACTGGGCTCGTCCACCAACACCTTCTGAAAACGGCGTTCCAGCGCGGCATCTTTCTCGATGTACTTGCGGTATTCGTCCAGAGTAGTCGCGCCTATACAGTGCAGCTCGCCGCGCGCCAATGCGGGTTTGAGCATGTTGCCCGCGTCCATCGCGCCTTCGGCTTTGCCCGCGCCCACCATGGTGTGCAGCTCGTCGATGAACACGATGTTGTTGCCTTCGTCCTGCGATAATTCTTTGAGCACCGCTTTCAGGCGCTCCTCGAATTCGCCGCGATACTTGGCTCCGGCCAGCAGTGCGGCCATGTCCAGCGACAATATTTTTTTGCCCTTGAGCGATTCCGGCACTTCGCCGTTAATAATCCGTTGGGCTAAACCTTCAACAATCGCGGTCTTGCCCACGCCGGGTTCGCCGATGAGCACCGGGTTGTTTTTGGTGCGGCGTTGCAGCACCTGAATCGCGCGGCGGATTTCATCGTCGCGACCGATCACCGGGTCGAGCTTGCCCATGCGTGCGCGCTCGGTGAGGTCCAGACAATATTTTTTTAGCGATTCGCGCTGGCCTTCGGCTTCCTGTGAACCCACCGATTCGCCGCCGCGCACGGCATTGATGGCCGTCTCCAGCGGGGCGCGCGTTACGCCGTGCTGCTTGAGCAAACGGCCGGCCTCGCCTTTGTCGTTGGTGAGCGCGAGCAGAAACATCTCCGAGGCGATGAACTGGTCGCCGCGTTTCTGCGCTTCTTTGTCGGTGACATTAAACAAACTGGACAGGTCGCGTCCGACCTGCACCTCGCCGCCGTGCCCTTCCACTTTGGGCAGACGGTTCACCGCATCGTTGAGCGCAGTCTTAAGCGCGTTGCTGTTGCCACCCGCGCGCGCCAGCAAGGAACCCGCCCCGCTGTCGTCATCGTTGAGCAAAGCCAGCAACAGATGCTGCGGCTCTATGAACTGGTTATCCGCGCCTACAGCCAGACTTTGGGCCTCGGACAGTGCCTGCTGCAATTTGGTTGTAAATTTGTCGAAACGCATGATGACTCCTTCGCAGAAAATTTGACTAGCCCATAAATGAGGGCGCATAGGAGATATTTCAAGTCATTCACATCATCCTCTTTTCTTGTATACAATCTCTGTGTCTTATCGCACATTTACCGACATGCCCCACCAGCATCCCGAACTTGCCGCCATCATCCACGCCAACGTCGATTCAGCGTTGGCTGAAGACTTGGGAAAAGGCGACCTGACAGCGCGACTCGTTCCCGAAAAAGCACAGGGACACGCCACCGTCATCACCCGCCAGAACGCGGTCCTGTGCGGCACCGCATGGTTTAACACCTGCTTCAAAACGCTGGACCCCAACTGCAAGATTGATTGGTTTGTACGCGACGGCAGCCTTGTGGCCCCGAACGAGAAGCTGTGCGAGATACGCGGCAATGCCCGGGCCATGCTGACCGCCGAGCGCGCCGCGCTGAATTTTTTGCAGACGCTTTCCGGCACGGCCACGCTGACGCACCGCTATGTCGATGCCGTCAAAGGCACGCAAGCCAAGATTATGGACACACGCAAAACCCTGCCCGGTCTGCGTCTTGCCCAAAAATATGCAGTACGGGTGGGCGGCGGACACAATCAGCGCGTTGGTCTGTTCGACGGCATCTTGATCAAAGAGAACCACATCATGGCGGCGGGCGGCGTGTGCAATGCGCTCAAGCAGGCTTTTGAGCTGGCCTCCGAAGCGGCCACGATTCAGATTGAGGTTGAAACATTGGAACAGTTGAACGAGGCGCTGTCGGCGGGTGCGAAGCTCATCCTGCTCGACAACTTCAATCTCGAGCAGATGTGCAACGCAGTGGAATTTACCGCCCGCCGCGCGGAGCTGGAAGCCTCGGGCGGAGTCACGCTCAAGACTGCCCGCGTCATCGCCGAAACGGGGGTGGATCGCATCTCTATCGGCGCACTCACCAAGGATTTGGAAGCGGTCGATTTGTCGATGCGCTTCGTTGCCTCTTGAAATCATCCGCATCGCCCCATATATTAGCAACATCTAATAAATGGAGCTTGCCATGACCGAATCACTGCACATCGTCTGCCCGCATTGCAACGCCACCAACCGTGTGCCCGGCGACAAGCTGGGCGCGGCACCCACATGCGGCAAGTGCAAGAAAACACTCTTTGCTGCACACCCCACAGAGTTGACCAGTGCCAATTTCGTGCAGCACATCACTCAAAATGACATTCCGGTATTGGTGGACTTCTGGGCACCCTGGTGCGGCCCCTGCCGCATGATGGCCCCCGAATTTGAAAAAGCGGCACAACAACTCGAACCGAATTACCGGGTTGCCAAATTGAATACGGAAGAGGCGCAGGAGTTGGGCGCGCGCTATAACATTCGCAGCATACCGACACTGGCTTTGTTCAAGGGCGGACGCGAGATTGCGCGCCAGGCAGGCGCGACGAATGCGGCGGGCATCGTGCAATGGGCAAGGTCTAATACGTGAACTCAGCTAGCGAGGCCCGCCCCGCTAGCTCAATGAAGCGAAATTTATTTTCGCGCGATGTCTTTCAGGAAATCGACCACATGCAAGGCCAGTGAGCCTTCAGCCGTCTCGACCTCATACTCTTCCCAATCGAACTCATCATGCACCGCGCTGTCGCTCAGATGCAGCTGCTCGATGTCCTGCGGTGCAATGAAATACAGCAAGCCGTGTGATACGTGTTGATGAATTTGCATGACATCCTCCTCGGTAACGAGAGAAACCACTTCGTCGAAAGTACTGCGCCTAAATCTTG
>JAGVIV010000213.1 GCA_020055845.1 Betaproteobacteria bacterium | reverse complement strand
TTATAGTTATTAAGGATATTAAAATGTTTATTGAAAAGATAGATAGAAATGTACTTTTAAAACCGTTACAAACAGTTGTAGGAATTGTTGAAAGAAAACAGCCTTTACCAATTTTATCCAACGTATTAATTGAAAAAAGAAACGCTGCCATTCGTTTTGTAGCAACTGATTTAGAAATTCAAATTGCTACTATCCAAGAAATGGAAATTGATGGGGATATTGGAGCCGTAACCGTTTCAGCAAAAAAATTACAGGAAATTCTTCGTGTACTACCCGAGGACAGCAAAGTATCACTGGACCTTCAAGAAAATAAACTATTAATAAAAGCCAATAAAAGTCGTTTTAGCCTACAAACATTACCAGCTCAAGACTTTCCGGTAATTACAGATCAATTAGAAAACTCATCTAAAATAACGATAAAACAAGGGTTGTTAAAAAAATTACTGGGACTTGTTCAATATGCCATGGCTCAGCAAGATATTCGTTATTATCTAAATGGCGTGTTATTGGTTATAGAAGGCAATCAAATACGTTTGATTGCAACCGACGGACATCGATTAGCTTTTGTTAATTCAACGCTTGAAAATGAATATTCAAAAAACGAAGTAATTTTATCTAGAAAAACAGTTAATGAATTATCAAAACTGCTTGCCGATTCAGATCAGGAAATAACCCTGGAACTTGCTGAAAAACAAGTACGAATATCTTTTGCCGATATTGTATTAACTTCCAAAGTAATTGATGGCAAGTTTCCTGACTATGAACGAGTAATTCCTAACTATACAAATCACTTATCTTTAGATCGGATGACTATTTTGCAGGCCCTACAACGGGCTGCAATTTTGTCTAATGAAAAATTCCGTGGGGTACGTTTCGTACTGACGGAAAAAAACCTTCGAATTATTAGTAGCAATAGTGAACAAGAAGAAGCACAAGAGGACATTGAAAATGATTATCACGGGCCAGCATTAGATATTGGCTTCAATGTGAATTATCTGTTGGATGGATTAAATAATAGCCCGGCCCAAGCAGTAACTTTCTCTTTTGGCGACCCCAATAGCAGTATTTTGATAACCGTACCGGGCGAAGAAGAGTTTAAATATGTTGTTATGCCAATGCGTATTTAATAATTAAGTTTCACGTGAAACAATCATTTTGGATAAAACAATGAGTGATAACTACGACGAATCAAGTATTCAACAACTCGAAGGCCTAGAGGCTGTGCGTAAACGTCCTGGAATGTATATCGGCGATACTTCAGATGGTACGGGTTTGCACCATATGGTTTTTGAGGTGGTTGATAATGCAATCGATGAATCTTTGGCTGGACATTGTGATGATATAAAAGTAATTATTCACGGGGACAATTCTATTTCTGTTTCGGATAACGGCAGAGGAATTCCAGTCGGTATTAAATTTGACGATAAACATGAGCCAAAGCGTTCTGCAGTTGAAATTGTATTAACCGTTTTGCATGCGGGTGGGAAATTCAATCAAAATAGTTACAAAGTTTCGGGTGGTTTACATGGCGTAGGGGTTAGCTGTGTTAATGGTTTGTCAGAATGGCTCAAGTTAACAACATATCGTGATGGGAAAAAACACGGTATAGAGTTTGTGCGAGGAGCGGTTAAAGACCGCTTGATTGAGCAACAAAACGGTGTAGAGGTTTCTCCGGTGCATGTATATGGAGAGACCAGCAAACGTGGAACAGAGGTGCACTTTTTGGCCGACAAAGAAATTTTTGGCAACGTTGAATTCCATTATGACATTTTGGCCAAACGCTTACGCGAACTATCGTTTCTTAATAATGGTGTAAAAATCGAGCTAATTGATCAGCGTACCGGAAAGGGTGAAAATTTTGCCTATTCTGGCGGGGTCCGTGGTTTTGTTGAATACATGAATAAAAGCAAGGCGGTATTACATCCCAAGGCGTTCAGTGCCAGCGGGGAAAAAGATAATGTCATCGTTGATGTTGCTATGCAGTGGAATGACAGTTATTCCGAGGTCGTCCAGTGTTTTACTAATAACATCCCTCAGCGCGATGGAGGAACTCACCTTACTGGTTTGCGTATGGCAATGACTCGGGTTATCAATAAATATATTGAAGAGCACGAGTTGGCAAAAAAAGCCAAAGTGGATACAGCAGGAGATGATATGCGCGAAGGCTTAACCTGTGTATTGTCGGTAAAAGTCCCCGAGCCAAAATTTTCGTCACAGACAAAAGACAAGCTGGTTTCTAGTGAAGTACAACCCGCGGTACAAGAGGTTGTAGCACAAAAACTAACTGATTTTTTGCTAGAAAATCCGATAGATGCCAAAATTATTTGCAATAAAATTATTGATGCTGCGCGCGCGCGCGATGCGGCGCGCAAAGCTCGTGAGCTTACGCGTCGCAAAGGGGTTTTAGATGGTATCGGCTTGCCGGGCAAGCTTGCGGACTGTCAAGAAAAGGATCCTGCACTTTCTGAGCTATATCTGGTTGAGGGTGATTCTGCAGGAGGTTCTGCTAAACAAGGTCGAGACCGGAAGTTTCAGGCAATTTTGCCGCTCAAGGGTAAAATTTTAAATGTAGAAAAAGCCCGTTTTGAAAAACTGATTGCTTCGCAGGAAATTGCAATTCTTATTACCGTGTTGGGTACCGGTATTGGGAAAGAAGAATACAATGCGGAAAAGCTTCGCTATCACCGCATCATCATTATGACGGATGCGGACGTAGATGGTGCCCACATTCGTACGCTGTTGCTTACTTTCTTTTATCGCCAAATGCCAGAACTGGTTGAGCGCGGACACATTTACATTGCGCAACCCCCGCTATACAAAATCAAACAAGGCAAAGACGAGCGTTATCTCAAGGACGAACATGAGATGAAAAGCTATATGCTTAAGTCTGCATTAAATAATGCGTCGTTTTTCCCGGCGCTAGATGCGACTCCCATACAAGGCGACGCACTGGCAGAAATTGCCAAGCAATATTTTCTTGCAGAGGCGGTGATTGACCGTTTGTCACGCTTTATTGCACCAGAAGCTTCACATGCCTTGCTTATTTTGCCGCTCCTTTCATTGGATGATGCAACACAAGCGCAAAAGAGTGCGCAGTTACTAGAGGCGGCTTGTGGTGGAGTTATTAAAGCAGAAGTTGAAATTGATGAAAATGGTGAACGGCGCCTGCGTCTGGCAAAAATATTCCATGGTAATCATTCGGTCAGTTATTTAGATAAAGACTTCCTTCAGGGGGGTGATTATATTCAGATTCGCCAGGCCGCCGAGGCTTTGGACGGCTTGCTTTCACCGACTGCTTATGTTGTGCGCGGAGAACAGCGGCGTGGTGTGAGCAGTTTTAAACAGGCAATTGAGTGGCTGATTGAGGAGGCCAAGCGCGGCGTTAGTATTCAGCGTTACAAAGGCTTGGGTGAGATGAATCCGGAACAGCTCTGGGAAACAACCATGGATGTAAAAAATCGAATTTTATTGCGCGTTCGCATCGAAGACGCTATTGCAGCGGATGAAATATTCACTACTCTGATGGGTGATGTGGTTGAGCCGCGCCGAGCATTTATCGAGCAGAATGCCTTGGGTGTAAAGAATCTCGATGTTTAGACCGGGTAACTCCGATCACGGCGTATTTTAAAGAGTCTTTATTGTATTAACGCCCGAACTTTCGGAGGCTGCCAATAAAAAACGCTCAAACTCTTGTGCGGCAATAGACAGTCGTTTGTTTTTGCGGTGCACAATATGCCAATGCCGCACAACAGGAAAGTGATTTACATCAAGCACTACAAGGCGTTTCGTTTCTAGCTCTAGCTCAATACCATGACGAGAAATAATGCCGATACCCATGCCTGCCTGTACAGATTGTTTGATGGCTTCATTGGTGTCCATTGCCATATGTACAGGCAGGGGTAGATGATGGCTGGCAAAGAAACGCTCTACCACGCCGCGCGTGCCCGAGCCCTGCTCACGTAATAAGAAAGTTTCTTTTGCCAGCTGTTTAGGCAGGATTTTTTTATTGTGGGCGAGCTGGTGGGTGGGCGCGGCGATTACCACCAACGGATTCTCCATAAACGCCTCAGCCCGCATATCGGTGCCCTCCGGTGGTTGTCCCATGATGGCGAGATCGGCAATGTTATCGGCAAGTTGTTTAATGACGGCATCCCGATTGGCAACGGACAGGCTGACTTGTATCTTGGGATGTGCGTGTATGAATTTGGCCAGCAGTTGTGGCATAAAATAATTGGCGGTACTGACAACCGAGATATTGAGATGGCCTCGCTCCATGCCTTTCATTTGGTCAAAAACCGATTCCATTTCATTAACAAGTTGCAGGATGCTGCGGCTATAGTTCAACAGCTCAAATCCCGCCTCGGTGAGAAAGAGTTTTTTGCCAACCTGCTCGAATAGCGGAAGCCCAATGGCATTTTCGGTTTGTTTGATTTGCATTGATACGGCGGGTTGCGACAGATATAACTCGGCCGCGGCACGCGAGTGATTCAGATGACGGGCGACGCTTTCGAAGACGCGCAATTGACGAAGAGAAATGGGTAGCATGGAATATTTATATCATAAGAATCACTTATGGTCCGCATAAAAATATTTGACTATTATTTATAGTCGATGAGCCGTATAGTTCGCCGTGTTGCATTAATAACTTATTCACCAACCAGGAGAAAGCATGGATCAGTCAGCGCGTTATTCAAACCTAGACCTTAAAGAAGCCGACCTTATCAAGGGCGGCAAACATATTCTCGTTGCATACAAGATGAAACCAAAGGGTGGTCTTGGTTATTTGGAAGCGGCTGCGCACTTTGCTGCGGAATCCTCCACCGGTACCAACGTTGAAGTTTCCACAACCGATGATTTCACCAAGGGCGTTGACGCGCTGGTGTACTACATCGACGAAGCTAGCGAAGATATGCGTATTGCGTATCCGCTGGAACTGATCGACCGTAACGTAACCGACGGCCGTATGATGCTGGTTTCCTTCCTGACGCTGGCAATCGGTAACAACCAAGGTATGGGCGACATCGAGCACGCCAAGATGATCGACTTCTACGTGCCTGAACGCGCTGTACAGTTGTTCGACGGCCCTGCAAAAGACATCTCCGACCTGTGGCGCATTCTGGGTCGCCCGGTTGTAAACGGCGGCTATATCTCCGGCACCATCATCAAGCCTAAGCTGGGTCTGCGTCCTGAGCCCTTCGCTAATGCGGCCTACCAATTCTGGTTGGGCGGCGACTTCATCAAGAACGACGAGCCACAAGGCAACCAAGTATTCTGCCCGCTGAAGAAAGTACTGCCGTTGGTTGCTGACGCGCTGAAGCGTGCTCAAGACGAAACTGGCGATGCCAAGCTGTTCTCGCTGAACATCACTGCCGATGACCACTACGAAATGTGTGCCCGCGCTGACTTCGCGCTGGAAACATTCGGTTCCGATGCAGACAAGGTTGCGTTCTTGGTTGACGGTTTCGTCGGTGGTCCGGGCATGATCACAACTGCTCGTCGCCAATATCCGAGCCAATACTTGCACTACCACCGCGCCGGCCACGGTATGGTGACTTCTCCTTCCGCCAAGCGCGGTTACACAGCGTTTGTGCTGGCAAAGATGTCCCGTCTG
>JAGVIV010000012.1 GCA_020055845.1 Betaproteobacteria bacterium | reverse complement strand
TGAGCGTTCAGGGAGGCGAGGTTGGTATTGATATATGAGGGCATTTTAATTCTCCTTTGGAACCCGATTTGCACATCCGGCGTATTCGCCGTTTACTGCGGTTGGCTCTTTTTACGAGTTGTATCAACCGCCGTTAGTTCTGTTATCGGTTCCTCTGCGGAAAACTTTAGTTAGTGTCAAAAATATGTCGTGGCCGTTTATTAATCGGCGGCCACGACACGGTTCTTGCCGGACTTTTTGGCAACATACATCGCTTTGTCAGCTCGGCCTACCAGATCTTCTTGGTCCTCATTGCCATCGCGGAGCGCGACACCGGCACTGAAGGTGACCAGGATGCGTTCGTTGTTGTTGAGGAAAAATTTCTTGGTGAGCTCCCGTTGCAGACGTTCGACGGCATCAATGCCGTCCTGCAGCGGGGTGTCGGGCAGGATGATGACGAACTCTTCGCCGCCGTAGCGGGCCACGGTGTCGGCCGGGCGCAGGCACTCTTTGATTACGTTGGCGAGATGGATTAGCGCCTGATCTCCGGCCTGGTGTCCCAGTGTGTCGTTCAATTTTTTAAAGTTGTCGATATCGAGCAGGGCGACACACATCGGCGAGTTGCTGCGGTCGGCGCGGTGTAATTCTTTGGCGAAGGTGTCATCCATGCCGCGACGGTTGAGCACGCCGGTGAGTTGGTCTTCGTGAACGAGGTCGCTGACTTCTTCCAGCTCTTGCTCCAACTGACGGATGCGGGTTTCGGCATCGTCCGCCTGCTTGCGGGCGAACATCAAATCTTGATGCGAACGCAAGGCGCTGTCCTGAATGATGCGCGTGTCATGCATGATGTCTTCAAGTATGTGGCCGAGGTCGGCCAGATTGCTCGCACCGCCGATTTTCTGGCCGTATCCCTCGATCTTGGTGTGGTACTGGCCGGTGGTTTCGCTCAGGTCGCCGAGACGGTCGATGAATGTGGTCATCAGGCCTTTCAGCGTGGACTTGGCATCACTCAGGCTTTTTTGCAAAGAGCCCTGTTTAATGATGGCATCGCGCAGATTGCGTTCAGCATCGGCAATGATGCGTTTATCAATGGGGTTGGCGATGATTTCTTGCAGGGTGACGATTTGGCCGTGCAGCCACTGGTCGTCCGCGACCAGTTCTCCGACGTTCTCTACCAGGAGGCGCAACAGACGCGCCAAGCCTTCCTGAATCTTGGTTTTGTCCCCGCCGCGTAATTCCAGCTTGAGCCAGAAATGGCGTAATTTGCTGGAGAGTTCGTATATTTGGTTGTTGTCGGTTACGCGCACTTGCTGGGCGAGGTCTTTAATCTCCGCGCTCAGCTCGGGTTGGGAAGACAGTGCGTTCTCAAGTGATTGGGCCAAGAGCTCACGCAGTTGCGAGATGAGTTCTTGATGGGTTGCCGATTTTTCTCCTCCGGCAGTCTTGGGAGCCTTGGGTGCCACGGTTGCGCTGCCTGTGCCAATCGCACTCTCGATTTCCGGCAGGGGCGGCACATCCATGGTGGCGGTCGGGGCGCTGGACCACGAACGCAGCAAGCCTTGCAGTTTGTTGAACAGTTCGTCAGGTTTGGCGGAGAAGCGGTTGAGCACGGTTTCCAAGCCGTCTTTTTTGCGTGTGATGGTGATGCCTTTATGCGGGGTCTCCAATTGACGCAGCAAGTCTTGTATCAGATCCGGCCATGCGAGTTCGAGCTGGGGGGCGGCGGCCCCGACGGACGGCGCATTGGCTGCGGCGGGAGCCGGTGTGCCACTAATCTCTTGGAATACTTTTGCGTAATTTTCCGGCGTGGGGGCGAGCTTGCGCGAGGTTAGTTCAAGCAATGTTTCGCGCGCAATTTCGGAAGGGTTGGAATGTTTTTTCATAAGTTTCTATGGAAAGGTTACCTATTAATCGTGGATCCATTATCGGCTATGAAGCGTCCCGCAAAATAGCAAATAGCGGCGCTTTTCGGCCTTTGTTTGCGCGCTGGGCGCGCGACTACTCGATCAGGTGGTTGCTGATGGCGTAGTGGATGGCTTCCGCATTGGTCTTCAGGTTCATTTTTTCCAGCAAACGGGCGCGGTATACGCTGACCGTTTTGGCACTCAGGGACATAATTTTGGCCATTTCGCTGAGTTTTTTGCCGGAAGCCATCAGACACAACGTCTGATATTCGCGGTCGGAGAGGGCCTGGTGGCGAAGTTCCTGGTACCCCTGAGAGAGGCCGTTGGCAAGTTGCTCGGCGAGTTCGCCGCTGATGTATTTTTTGCCGCTGGCGACAGTACTGATGGCGGTTACAAGTTGCGAAGGCGCACTTTGTTTGTTGAGATAGCCTGCCGCACCGGCTTTCATGGAGCGTACCGCATACTGGTCTTCTGCGTGCATGCTCAGCATGAGCACCGGCACGTCCGGGTTGTTGAGTTTGAGTTGTTTGAGTACGTCGATGCCGTTCTTGTCCGGCAGACTGATGTCGAGCAGAACCATATCAAATGGGTTTTTCTGCGCCATCTGTATGGCTTGGGCACCGGTCTCGGCCTCGCCGGTGACGCGCATGTCGGCGGTGTCGTCCAGAATCTGCTTCAGTCCTTTGCGGATGAGTGTGTGATCGTCGGCTATCAGCACATTTATCATCGTTGCACTCCGTTGCGCATGGCGTGGTTAAAACAAGGGTTGTTGAGGTTGTAGTGTATCACTGGGGGCGGCATCGAGCGGGATGTGCGGAACATTGACCGATACGGTGGTTCCCGCGCCCGGTGCGCTGGTAAAAGTGACCTGCCCGCCAAAATGGGCGACGCGCTCCTGAATGCCGCGCAGTCCGAATGATCGCGGTTTCATGCGCGCATCATGACTGAAGCCGCGCCCGTTGTCGCTGATGGTCAGTTCAATGCTGCTAGGACTGTTCTGAATGAGGATGCGCACTTCGCTGGCCTGCGCATGTTTCATGATGTTGGTCAGCGATTCCTGAAAGATGCGGAACATGGCGATGGAGACATCGGGATGCAGGTCGATCTCCATTTCCTCGTCATTGTGAGTGAGCAGGCACTTGATACCGGTACGCTGCTCGAATTCGCAGGCCTCCATCTCGATGGCCGCAACGATGCCGAAGCTGTCGAGATAGCCGGGACGCAAGCTGTGCGCCAGATTGCGTGCGGCGGTCATGGCTTTGTCCACCAAATTCTCGATAGTGGTGGTTTTGTCGGTTAATATTTTTTTGCTTTTGGGCAGGCGCTCTTTCATCCAGGCCAAATCCATCTTGATGGCGGTAAGCAGGCCGCCGATTTCGTCATGGACTTCGCGCGCGATGCGCAACCGCTCCTGCTCTTTTGCGTCTTGAATATGCGAGGAGAATTCGCGCAGTTGTTGTTGCGAGCGTACTAGCTCGAGCTCGTCCAACTTGGTCTGGGTCACGTTGACGACCAGCCCCTCCCATTCCACTTTTCCGTCTGCACGGGTTTGCGGGGATGAGCCTAGGGTCAGCCACTTCAGTTCGCCGCTGGACAAGACGACACGTCCCTCCCAGCTCCAAAATGACAGGTTTTGTGCGGAGAGGAGCATGCTGGCGGTAAAGGCCGGGCTGTCTTCCGGATGGATCAGGCGCAGAAATAAATCGGCATCCGCTGCGAGGTCCTCCGGTGCGATGCCGAGCAATGCCTGGCTACCCTCGCCGATATAGGAAAATGAAAAAGAATGATTCCGGTCTAGCAGTAATTGAAACGCCATACACGGAAGGTTGGCGATGAAATTATCTAGACGAAGGGGTTTGGGTGGGGTTTCGGCCACGGTCAGTAGTTAAGGGTTGCTATCGTTGACACTTCGGGTTGCATGTTGCTGAGGTTACTACAGTCCAGTCGCTTTGGGCAATTCCCTGTGTGGCCTGTTTGAAAAAGCGTCTAGTGCATATTTGTGATTCGGGTAAAATGCCTAGGTCAGATAGCCTCCATTAAGCCATGCCCTCCTTTCGTGAAATCGTTACGCCAGAAACGCTGATTCGTCCGGAAATACGGGCTTTGCACGCTTACCATGTGCCATCGAGCAGCGATATGATCAAACTGGATGCGATGGAAAATCCCTACCTTTTGCCGACGGAGTTGCGCGACGAACTCGCGCGCGTCATTGCCGATGCCCAGATTAACCGCTATCCAGATGCGGGGGCGCAAAGGCTGAAACAGCGCATATCTTCGGTCGCGGGGTTGCCGGCGGGCGTGGAGGTATTGCTGGGTAATGGCTCTGACGAAATCATACAATTGTTGGCGCTTGCCGTGGCTAAGCCGGGTGCGGTGTTGTTGAGCGTTGAGCCGTCATTTGTGATGTATAAGATGATTGCGGCCTTTACGGGTATGGAATATGTCGGTGTGCCGCTGGCTGAAGACTTTTCACTTGATCTGCCCGCGACGCTCGATGCGATTGCGCGTCATCGGCCTGCGCTGGTGTTCTTGGCTTATCCGAACAATCCCACCGGTAACCTGTTCGATGCGGATGCTGTCCGGCAAATCATACTTGCGTCGCCGGGTTTGGTGGTGGTGGATGAGGCCTATTATGCGTTTGCCAGCGCCAGCTTTTTGCCGAGCTTGCAGCAATACGAGAATCTTTTGGTGATGCGCACATTTTCCAAGCTCGGCATGGCTGGTTTGCGTTTGGGATTTTTGGCCGGCAGCAGAATCTGGCTTGAACAATTGGAAAAATTACGCTTGCCGTATAATGTTGGCGTATTGCCGCAGCTGGTGGCGGAAATGCTGTTGGCGCATCATGATGTATTGTTGCGGCAGGCCGAGCAGATCAAGAGCGACCGAAGCTGGTTGTATGAGCGGCTGGTGGGGACGGTGGGCGTATATGCTTATCCCAGCGAAGCCAATTTCATCCTGTTCCGCGTGGCGCATGCTACGCGGGTGTTCGAGGGGCTGAAACAGCGCGGTGTGCTGATCAAGAACTTGAACGGTGGCCACCCCGCGCTGGCAGATTGTCTGCGTGTCACCGTGGGCACGCCGGAGCAGAACGAGCAGTTTATGGCAGCACTGCAAGCAAGTATTCATCAAACCATTTAGGAAAAATCATGCGTAGCGCGCAAGTCTCACGCAATACTTTAGAAACTCAGATCTCAGTTACGTTGGGGCTGGACGGCACGGGTCGTGTCAAATTGGATACGGGCTTGGCGTTTTTGGAACATATGCTGGATCAAATCGCGCGTCACGGACTGATCGATTTGGATATCACGGCCAAAGGTGATTTGCATATCGACGCGCATCATACCGTCGAAGACATCGGCATCACTTTAGGCCAAGCCTTTGCCAAGGCGGTGGGCGATAAAAAAGGCTTGCGCCGTTACGGCCATGCCTATGTGCCGCTGGACGAAGCTTTGTCGCGTGTGGTGCTGGATATTTCCGGGCGGCCCGGCTTGGTGTTCAATGCTGAGTTCGTGCGCTCCAATGTGGGTGATTTCGAGGTCGATCTGATCCGTGAGTTTTTCCAAGGCTTTGTCAATCATGCTTTGGTCACTCTTCACATCGATAATCTTGCCGGTGACAACGCGCACCATCAGGCCGAGACTATCTTTAAGGCATTTGGCCGTGCGCTGCGCATCGCGCTGGAGCTCGATCCGCGCATGGCCGGTGTGATGCCTTCCACCAAGGGAACGCTGTAACTTTCCATTATGGTCGATATTGCAATCGTGGATTACGGTATGGGCAATTTACGCTCGGTGCAGCAGGCCGTGCGCAAGGTCGCGCCCGGTGCGGACATTGCAGTCACCAGCGATGCCGGGGTGATTGCCAATGCCGGACGGGTGGTTTTTCCCGGACAGGGCGCGGCGCGGGATTGCATGCGCGAGATCCGTACACGCGGCCTCGATAAAGTGATCGCTGAGACGGTGAGCAAAGGCACGCCTTTCCTTGGTATATGCATGGGGCTGCAAGTGCTGTTCGAACATAGCGAGGAAGGCGATACGCCTTGCTTCGGATTGTTGGCGGGGCCGGTGACGCGCTTTGCCTCGGGCATGCGCGATGCGCAAGGCAATAAGCTTAAAGTGCCGCACATGGGCTGGAACCAAGTTCACCACGGCAATCACGCTTTGTGGAACGGCATCGAACAAGATGCGCGTTTTTATTTCGTGCATAGTTATTATGTGCAGCCGCGCGACGCGAGCTTGGCGCAGGCGACCAGCGATTACCCGCAGCCTTTTGTGTGCGCGGTGGCACGAGACAATTTATTCGCGGTGCAATTTCACCCGGAAAAGAGTGCCGCGGCAGGCCTGCAATTGCTGCGGAATTTTATCAACTGGAATCCTGCTTAACCTCTTCAGATCATGGATACTAAATCTCTCATTATTCCCGCAATCGACTTGAAAGATGGCCAGTGCGTTCGTCTGCGTCAAGGCGTAATGGAGGGGGCAACCGTCTTTTCAGACGACCCCGCCGCAATGGCCAAACACTGGCTTGCACAGGGTGCGCGGCGCTTGCACCTCGTGGATTTGAACGGCGCATTCGCGGGCAAGCCCAAGAATGAAGCTGCCGTGCGCAGCATTATCGAAGCCGTGGGAACCGATGTGCCGGTGCAATTGGGCGGCGGTATCCGCGATTTGGAAACCATCGAACGCTACCTCGACATCGGCGTGACCTACATCATCATCGGCACGGCGGCGGTAAAAGTGCCGGGCTTTTTGCATGAAGCCTGCGATGCTTTCCCTGGTCACATCATGGTTGGATTGGATGCCAAGGGCGGAAAGGTTGCCGTGGATGGTTGGTCGAAACTCACCGGGCACGATGTGGCCGATCTGGCGCAACGCTTTGAAGGTTACGGTGTGGAAGCGATTATTTACACCGATATCGGCCGCGACGGCATGATGACCGGCGTGAATATTGAAGCGACAGTCGAACTGGCGCGGCCACTGCATGTGCCGGTCATCGCCAGCGGCGGCATTACCAATCTGGACGATGTGCGCAAGCTGTGCGCCGTGCGTTCCGAAGGTATCACCGGAGCGATCACCGGGCGCGCCATCTACGAAGGCACGCTGGACTTCCGCGCTGCGCAAGCACTGGCAGACGAGCTGACGGACATGAAGGTGTGATCGTGACTTTAAGTCAAAAGCTTGTACCACAGAGACACAGAGACACAGAGAACACCAGAACCTTGGTTTTAGCTTTGCCTATGTTTTGTCTTTCTCTGTGCCTCGGTGTCTCTGTGGTGAATTGTTTTGCCGCTGCGGTGAATTCCTATGCTCGCTAAACGCATCATCCCCTGCCTTGATGTGACCGCCGGACGGGTGGTCAAAGGCGTCAGCTTTGTTGAGCTGCGCGATGCGGGCGATCCGGTAGAAATCGCCCGCCGCTATGACGAGCAGGGCGCGGACGAGCTGACTTTCCTCGATATCACAGCTAGCTCCGACGATCGCAGTATCATTTTCCATATCATCGAAAAAGTGGCTGAGCAGGTGTTCATTCCGTTGACCGTAGGCGGTGGCGTGCGCGAAGTGCAGGACGTGCGCAATCTGCTTAATGCGGGCGCGGACAAAGTGAGTATCAACACCTCGGCAGTAACCAATCCGCAACTGGTGGCCGATGCCTCGGCGCGTTACGGCTCGCAGTGCATCGTGGTCGCCATTGATGCCAAGCAGGTTCAGCCGGGCAAGTGGGAGGTGTTTACCCACGGTGGGCGCAAGGCCACGGGTCTGGATGTAATCGAGTGGGCGCAGAAGATGCAGACCTTGGGTGCGGGTGAGATTTTGCTTACCAGCATGGATCAGGACGGACAGAAGCGCGGATTCGATCTTGCGCTGACGCGTGCGGTGACCGACGCGCTGGAAATTCCAGTGATTGCCAGCGGCGGCGTGGGCAACCTGCAGCACTTGGCCGACGGGGTAAAACAGGGTGGCGCGGATGCAGTCCTAGCCGCCAGTATTTTCCATTTCGGCGAATATACCGTGCAACAGGCCAAGCAGTACATGGCGCAACAGGGTATCGAGGTGCGTTTGTGACACCGACGTGGTTGAATAAAGTGAACTGGTCGGAAGACGGCCTTGTTCCTGCCATCGCGCAAGATGCCGCCAGCGGTCGCGTGCTGATGGTGGCGTGGATGAATAGCGAAGCGCTCCAGCGTACCGCTGAGACGGGTGAGGCCGTATACTGGTCGCGCTCGCGCAAGAAGCTGTGGCACAAGGGCGAAGAGTCCGGCCATATCCAGAAGGTACGCGAGATTCGCCTGGATTGTGATAGCGACGTGATTTTGCTGCAGGTAGAGCAGCAGGGCGGCATAGCCTGCCACACCGGACGTGAAAGCTGCTTCTTCAGTAAGCTGGAGAACGGCAAATGGCAGGAAATCGAAGCGGTGTTGAAGAATCCGGACGAGATTTATAAAAAATGAGCAATGACACACTACAACGCCTGACCGAAACACTGGAAGTGCGCAAGGGCGCCGCACCGGAGTCATCCTATGTCGCTAGACTGTTTAGCAAAGGGGATGACGCGATTTTAAAAAAAGTCATCGAGGAAGCGGGAGAGGTATTGCTTGCGGCCAAGGACGGGGACAAACAGCATCTGGTGTATGAGGTGGCCGACCTGTGGTTTCACACACTGGTGTTGCTGGCACACAAAGGTTTGAGAGCGGACGATGTGTTGCAAGAATTGGCGCGCCGTGAAGGCACTTCGGGCATCGTAGAAAAGAACAACCGGCTGGATAAAGTCGAGCAGTAAGTTAAAGCAAGATTGGAGCGAACAGAATGAGCGACAACTGCCTATTTTGCAAAATCGTGCGCGGCGAAATCCCGAGCCGCAAGGTGTATGAAGACGAGGAAGTGATTGCCTTTCATGACATCCATCCGGTGGCTCCGGTGCATTTTATGCTGGTGCCCAAGCTGCATCTGGTATCGCTGCTGGATGCCGAGGAGGCGCATGCTGCCTTGCTGGGAAAAATGCTGGTGTTGGCTCCCAGGTTGGCGCGCGAACAGGGTTTGGAAAACGGTTTCCGCACCGTTATCAATAGTGGCAAGGGCGGCGGGCAGGAAATATTTCATCTGCATATTCATGTTATAGGCGGGGGTAATATCCCGCCTATGGTCAAACGAGATTAAATAAGGAGCGCATTATGGGTTCATTCAGTATCTGGCATTGGTTGATTGTGTTGTTGGTCGTCGTGTTGATTTTTGGAACCAAGAAACTACGCAACATCGGCGAAGATTTGGGTGGCGCTGTAAAGGGTTTTAAAGACGGCATGAAGAGTGGTGACGAGGCTGCCAAGCAGGTGACTCACGATGACAAGACCATCGAAGGCGAAGTAAAAGAGAAGACACAAACCAAGGTTTGAGTCTGACGAATCGCTATGTTCGACGTCGGATTTTCAGAGATGATTGTGATTGCGGTGGTAGCTCTCATTGTTATCGGTCCCGAGAGATTGCCCAAGGTTGCCCGCACTCTGGGGCATCTGTGGGGTCGCGCGCAGCGCTATGTTAACGGGATCAAGGCCGACATCTCGCGGGACATGGCGCTGGAAGAGTTGCGCCAGATGAAACAAAAAGTCCAGCAAGAAGCGGAGAGTGCGGAATCTGCGTTCAAACAAAGTGTGCAGCAAGTGGATCAGCAGATGCAACAGCTCCATAGTGTTGCACACTCTGTGAGTGAGCCAGCGCAAGCTACGCTAGCGCAGCCAGCGGCGAAAATTCCCGAGCAACAAAAATTTCCCATTGACTGATGAGCACTAGCGAAAATTTTATAGCCCATCTGGTTGAGTTGCGGAAACGCGTGCTCAATTCCACCATCGCATTATTGTTAGTTTTTATTTGCCTATTTCCGTGGGCGGCCGATCTTTACACGCTGTTGGCACAACCCTTGTTATCCAAGTTGCCCAAGGGGGGGCAAATGATTGCCACGGATGTTACGACCCCGTTCATGGTGCCCTTGAAGGTGGCATTAATGGCGGCGTTCCTGATTTCTTTGCCGTATATCTTGTACCAGATATGGCGTTTCGTGGCGCCGGGTTTGTATGCGCATGAAAAGCGCTGGGTGTTTCCGCTGGTGAGCGCGAGTTTCCTGTTGTTCCTTGGCGGGATGGCATTCGCCTATTTCGTGGTGTTTCCAGTGGTGTTTGGTTTTATCACGTCTAGTGCGCCGGTCGGCGTGGCCGTGATGACCGATATAGACAAATATTTGAGCTTTGTGTTGAGTATGTTTGTTGCTTTCGGGGTCACGTTTCAAGTGCCCATTGCGGTGGTGGTGCTGGTGAAGATGAAATTGGTGACGACGGCAAAATTGCGCGAGGTGCGTCCGTATGTGATTGTAGGTGCATTCATTATTGGCGCGATTTTTACACCGCCGGATGTGGTGTCGCAATTCATGTTGGCGATGCCGCTATGGCTGCTTTACGAGGCAGGTATTGTGGTGGCGGGATGGACGGGAGATTCGCGAGCTGTGTGAGATGCCGAATTGAGTTTGACTTCGCGGAATCGCTAGCTCTTTGAGTTATGCGTTATCAATAGCGATCCGATTGTTCGACTGTCTGTGG
Organism: Betaproteobacteria bacterium; assembly: GCA_020055845.1. Classification (GTDB taxonomy): domain Bacteria; phylum Pseudomonadota; class Gammaproteobacteria; order Burkholderiales; family Gallionellaceae; genus PALSA-1006. The sequence goes on along the minus strand of JAGVIV010000012.1, from coordinate 946 downwards.
CGAGGATATTGCGGATGATGAAAAGATAAGGCCGGCAGCGGAAGCTGCCGGCCTTATCTTTTGTCGGTTGCTAGGTCTTAACCGCGCAACAGAGTGAGCACGGTATTAGGCGATTGATTGGCCTGAGCCAACATAGCGGTACCGGCTTGTTGCAAGATCTGAGCACGAGTCAGGGAAGCTGTTTCAGCAGCGAAGTCAGTATCCATGATACGGCTACGGGCAGCGGTCTGGTTCTCGGCAGCGATCTGCAAGTTGGAAATAACCGACTCGAAGCGGGACTGAACCGAACCGAACACGGCACGGGCAGAAGCCACAGCAGCGATATCCACATCCAGCTTGGCGATTTCAGCCTGAGCTGTAGTCGAAGTATCCCCCAAGGAAGTCGAAGTTGGCGCAATCGCTGCAGCAGTCGCAACGGTCAGCGAGTCAACACCCTGAGTACTGTTCGCACCAATCTGGAACACTTGGCTCACAGGCTGAGACAACAGATTAATCCCGTTGAACGACGTACCTGCGACGATACGGGCGTTTTCAGCGTTGAGCTGGGTGAACTCGGAATTGATCGAGCCAACGTCGGAGTTAGAAGTCGCATTCGCGCCCTGTACCGCCAGTTCACGCATACGCGCCATATTGTTCTGAATCGCACCCAGCGCACCTTCGGCTGTTTGAGCGAGAGAGATACCGTCGCTGGCATTGCGTACAGCTTGGTTCAAGCCGCGGATCTGGCTTTCCATACGCGAGGCAATTGCCATACCGGCCGCATCGTCCTTGGCGCTGTTAACCCGCATGCCGGAAGACAAGCGTTGCAGGGAAGTGTGCAGCGCACCCTGGGAAGCGTTCAAATTGCGCTGAGCGTTCAGGGAGGCGAGGTTGGTATTGATATATGAGGGCATTTTAATTCTCCTTTGGAACCCGATTTGCACATCCGGCGTATTCGCCGTTTACT
>JAGVIV010000283.1 GCA_020055845.1 Betaproteobacteria bacterium | reverse complement strand
GCCGAGACGCGCGGCACGCGGCTCCGGCTGCCCGCACTGCGCGTGGTCAGCACCACGGGCGAGCCCTTGTTTCCGCATCAGCGCGAACTGATCGAACGGGTGTTCGGGGTACCGGTCTCGGTCGAATACGGTGCGCGCGATGCCGGCCTGATGGCGCTGCAATCGCCGGACGGCACGCTGCTGCAAATGAGCGAAACCCATCTCATCGAAGTGCTCGACGACGCCGGCAACCCGGTGGAGGAGGGCGAAGCGGTGATCACCAGCCTGGTATCCGAAGCGCAGCCCTTCATCCGCTACCGCACCGGCGACGTCGTCCGGCGTTCGGGCAAGACCGATCCCGGCGGGCGCGGTCTCGAAGTGCTGGATGCCGTGGTCGGGCGGCAGACCGACTTCATCGTCGCCGCCGACGGCCGCATCATGCATGCGCTGGCCGTGATTTATGTGCTGCGCGCGATCCCCGGCGTGAGCCAGTTCAAGCTGATCCAGCAGACGGTCGACCAGATGGAAGTCCAGGTCGTGCCGGATGCCCGCTGGAACGACGCGGGCCGCGAAGCGGTGATTCAGGGCTTGCGCGCCCGCGTGGGCCCCACCCTAAATATCGATCTGAAACTGCTGGATGCCATCGCCCCCGAAGCCTCGGGCAAGCACCGGTATGTCGTCAGCCATGTCCCCCTGAACGGCGCCCTGGCGCAGGCGGTCGTATGAAAAACACTGCTATCGATCCCGATGTCGCCCCCGATGCCGTCATTCCGGCGGACGCCGGAATCCAGTCAAATCAAGCTTCTGGATTCCGGGTTCAGCCCGCAATGACGATTGAGGACCGCGCCCTGAATACCGCCAGCATGGAAACCCCCGCCCCGCTGGCCCGGCCGATCCGCCATACACTCTGGCGCGCGCGCCACCTGCACTGGCTGATGCAGGACCTGGCCGGGGTGGCGCGCCAGCCCGAGCAGGATCACCGCACCCATTTGCGTGCCACCCTGGAGTGGGTGTGCCGCGCCCAGGATGCGTGCCGCACCACCGCCGACAGCGGCTGCGTGGCAGCCGGCTTCACCTTCGGGTCGGGCTGGCTGCCCGCGAGCGCCGACACCACCGGCCGGCTGATCGAAACCCTGCTGCCCGCCGCCGAATATCTGGCCTGGCCGGTTCTGGTGTGTCGCGCCCATGCCATGCTCGACGCCCTGCTGGCGCAAGCCGATGATGGCAGCGCGGGCCGGATTCATGGCCTGATCGCAGGCCATGTTCGGCTAGGCCGCAGCGATTGTCTGGCGCGCGCCGTGCGCAACAGCCAGGCACTCGCCGATGCGCCCATGGCATCCCTGGCGCAGCATGCACAGGCCGCCCATGCGCTGGCAGCGGTGGGCGTCATCGCTGGGGAATCGAGCCTGCTTGATGCGGCACACCGTCATCTGGCAACCGCGCTGGAACAGCAAACCCCGTGCGGCTGGTTTCCCGCTGCTGTCGTGCCGGTATCGACTTTTTCGCTGTCGGACAGCCTGCACAGCCTGATCCAGGCATCCCGACTGCTCGTCGACGCAACCGCCCATCAGTCCGCCTTGAAAGCGGGCCACGAATTGCGCAGCCACTTGCGCGATGACGGCTGGCTGGCCGGAGCGTTCGACGATGGCTGGATGCCCGCCGCGCCCCATGTCTGCGTCACCGGGCTGGCGCAGCTGGCCGTGTGCTGGCTGCGCCTGGCTCACATTACACAAGACGCCAGCTGGCGCGATGCCGCCTGGCGCGCACTGGCCTGGATCAAGCGCAATCAGCGCACAATGGGCGACGACCTTGCCCTGCGCGACGCCCTGCCCAGCGCAGTGCCGATCTGGAGCGGCCCCGCCGCATTTGATTTTGATACCCTGAGCGCCAAATATTTTGCAGACGCCCTGATGATGGATATGGTGGGGATCAGCATTCCGCCAGAAGTACCTGGAGTGAATCACACATGAGAGACATACTGGTCACGGCAATCGTTTTTGGCGCCATTCCGTTCATATTCAAGCGCCCCTGGATCGGCATTCTGCTGTGGTCATGGCTGGGCTACATGAACCCGCATCGCCTCACCTGGGGTTTTGCTTCAACTTTTCCGTTTGCCTTCATCACTGCCATTGTCGTCATCGCCGCGTTTGTTTTCTCACGTGAAAAAAAGGAAATGGTCTGGACGCGCGAAACGGTGGTGCTGCTGATGTTCATCGGCTGGATGCTGTTTACAACATTCTTTGCCTTGTACCCTGATCTGGCTTGGGTCCAGTGGGACAAGGTCTGGAAAATTCAGCTCATGGTTTTCCTTACCGTCATGCTCATCCAGAACCGTCAGCAGTTGCACTGGCTGGTCTGGGTTATCGCAGCCTCAATTGGTTACTACGGTGTGAAAGGCGGCATATTCACTATTATGACTGGGGGCAACTTCCGCGTTTGGGGGCCTGACGGCACCTTCATTGGGGGCAACAATGAGATAGGCCTTGCGCTGATCATCACGATTCCACTCATGCGTTATCTGCATCTACAGGCAGAGAAAAAATGGGTACGTTGGGGTCTCGCGGCAGCAATGGTATTGAGCGCTGTTGCTGCTATCGGCACTCAATCCCGCGGTGCATTGCTAGCCATATTGGCTATGGGTTTTTTTCTTTGGCTGAAAAGCCGTCAGAAAGCAGTCACTGCGATTTACGTGGTGATTGCCGTTGCTGTCCTGGCTATGCTCATGCCGCAGTCATGGTATGACCGCATGGACACGATCACGAACTACCAGGAAGACGGATCGGCACGAGGCCGGATTAACGCTTGGCACACCGGGTTCAATCTGGCCAAAGACCGTGTCACGGGTGGGGGGTTCGAAACGTTTCAGCAAGCCGTTTTCCGCCAATATGCACCCGATCCCTTCATGGTCCACGATGCGCACAGCATTTATTTTGAAGTCATGGGCGAGCATGGTTTTATTGGCTTGAGTCTGTTCTTGTTGATGGGCCTGTTAGCGTGGATACGCGCCCAGCAAGTCATCAAACGATGCAAGAACGATCCCGAAAATAAATGGGCATCCGACCTGGCTGCCATGGTCCAGGTCAGTCTCATCGGATACGCAGCCGGCGGGGCCTTCTTGGGATTGGCCTATTTCGACTTGCCTTATCACCTGATGATTATCATCTTGCTGACGGCGAAGTTCTCCGGGGTACTGGGCGATGTGACGCAACTCGCGGGGAAAGGGGTGGATGGGCCACCTATTCATCCATCGGCAAGTTGGGAGAAGTCACCCGCATGGAAGCGTAAATAGAAGTATGTTTATCACGTCAGTGGCTGGATTAATCTGGTAGCCGTGCGAACCTTCTCCCACATGGCAGCCCGGCTACGTTGCATGCGTTCTGGATTCTTGCCCGGTCAATAAAGCCAGCGTCATGTTGTTTAACTCTTACGAATTTCTGTTTTTTTACTTTCCAGCCACATTCGCGGCCTTCTTCATCATCGGCCGATACAGCCGTTCCCTCGCCGCGCTCTGGCTATTTGCCGCATCGCTGTTCTTCTATGGCTGGTGGAATCCCGCTTACGTCAGCCTGCTGATCGGTTCTATCTTGTTCAACTTTGCGACGGGTTCGGCCATTTCCCGGGAGCATCATCGTGGCAGGCTGGCCTGGGCAAAGGGCATGCTGATTACGGCCGTCAGCGGAAATCTTGCTCTACTGGCCTATTACAAATATGCCAATTTCTTCCTGACCAACACCAATCAGCTGTTGGGGACGGGATGGCATCTGGAAGATGTCATCCTGCCACTCGGCATTTCCTTTTTCACCTTCACCCAGATCGCCTTTCTGGTCGATTCATACCGGGGCGAGGTGAAGGAACGCAACTTCATCCATTACGGCCTCTTTGTTACCTATTTCCCGCATCTCATCGCAGGTCCGGTGCTGCATCACAAGGAAATGATGCCGCAGTTCGCGCAGGCGCAGACCTATCGCCCTCACTGGGAGAATGTTTCCGTCGGACTGACCATCTTCGTCATGGGTCTTTTCAAAAAAACAGTCCTTGCAGACAGCGTCGCGCAATACTCGACCCCCATATTTGACGCGGCCGCCGTGGGGCAGACCCTGACTTTCTTTGAGGCATGGGGCGGTGCGCTAGCCTACACCTTCCAGCTCTATTTCGATTTCTCGGGGTATTCCGACATGGCAATCGGGCTATCGCGCATGTTTGGGGTCAAGCTGCCGCTAAATTTCCACTCGCCTTACAAGGCAACCAGCATTGTCGAATTCTGGCGCCGATGGCATATGACACTGTCGCGCTTTCTGCGCGATTACCTGTATTTCGCCCTGGGCGGCAACCGCAAAGGCACGCTTCGGCGATACATCAACCTGATGGTTACGATGTTGCTCGGCGGACTATGGCATGGGGCAGGCTGGACTTTTCTTGTCTGGGGGGGCTTGCACGGCTTTTACTTGTGCATTAATCACGCCTGGAGCAATCTTGCAAACCGGCTCTGGCCCAAACCCCTGCTACCCCAACGTCTTGGAAAGCTGCTCGCGTGGCTGACGACTTTCATGGCAGTCGTGATTGGCTGGGTGTTTTTTCGTGCAACCAGCTTCGACGCAGCGATGGAAATGCTGCAGGGAATGGCAGGCTTGAACGGAATCGCTGTGCCGAATGCGATTGCGGCCAAGCTGGGGGGGGCATGGCAGATGCTGGCTGATCTCGGCTTCACGAGTTACCTGGGCGGCGGCAGCCAGTTCATCTTTACATGGCTATGGGTTGCACTCCTGCTGGCAGTCGTTGCGGCAATGCCGAACACGCAACAGATCATGAACCGATTCGAGCCTGTGATTCACACGCACCATGCCGACGAACAGAGCGAGCTCCGCCTCATGGCACGGCTTCACTCAGCGCTGAGCTGGAATCCAAACGGCAGATGGGCGGTTGCGACCGGGGTGATCGCCGCTTTGGGCGTATTCGCCATGAGCAGCGTCTCCGAATTCCTGTATTTCCAGTTCTGAGCTATGCCCGGCGCAAATTCACACAAGCGATTCCTGCGGATCCTTGCCGCAGCATTTCTGCTCGTCTGCATACTGGGAGCCGGGGTCAACTATCTGGTCGACCCCTACAGCCTGTTTGGTAGCAGTCGCATCCCCGGGTTCAATGAACTCAAACCCGCCGCTGCCGAACGGGGTCGCGTGATCAAACCCTACATGGCGTCGAGAGCCATGCCCAAGGTGGTCATAGGCGGTAATTCCCGGCCCGAGATGGGGCTGAATCCGCAAAGCACGTGTTGGGAAGACACAGACCAGCCCGTATTCAATATGGGTATTCCAGGTGCCGGCGTGTACATGCAAACCCGCTATGTTCAACATGCGGTGGAAAGCGGCAAGGCGCAACGCGTTTTGTTGGGCGTCGATTTTTTCGACTTTCTGGTGGACGCATCAAAGCCCACAGGTGATATCGACCGGGATCATCTTGGGAAAGCTTTTGAGGGCCGCCTGAATTTGGACGCGAAAGAAGGGGGCGGCACGCCCATGACTCTTCAGCGTGCGGAGGATGTTCTCAGCGGACTTTTCTCACTGGCCGCATCGGTCGATTCGATTGTGACGATCACGTCACAGCATGACAAAAATGCTGCAACACGTCATGAAGACGGATTCAACCCAGGTCTTGATTACCGACCGATTATTCGGAACGAAGGACAGGCGGTTCTTTTTAGCCAGAAAAACCTGGAGCTCAGGAAACAGTTGCAACAAAGTAATCTTGGTGTTTTGGATGTCCACGGCCGGCAAACCGTGCCCCTGTTGGCTTTGCGGCGCTTCCTGGATTGGGCAGATACCCGCGGGATTGATGTGGTGCTTTTCATCAACCCCTATCATTCCGATTACCTGGTACAAATCGAAATGGCTGGGAAGTGGTCCTTGCTGGAAGACTGGAAGCGACAACTGGCAAGCATCGCCACTGAACATGATGTCCCGCTGTGGGACTTCAATGCCTTTGATCAGTATTCGACCGAAAGTCCGCCCCTACCCAAGGACAAACAGACTGAACTCAATTGGTTTTGGGAGCCGTCGCACTACCGGCATGAGTTGGGCGATTTGATGCTCGCCTCAATGCTCAATCGACATTGCGGTAACGACGCCCTACAGAAAAAATTCGGCGTGGGTATCACGGAAGCCACGGTTCAACGCCACCTCGATGCAATCAGATCTGATTTGCACCAGTTTCTTGAAGAAAATCCTCTGGTGATCAAGCGCCTGGGTGGCGAAGGCTGATGAGATAGAACCGTTTTCCAATCCACTGGATTTCGTTCGCTGCCGGCAAGATTAAGCGGCGGTGGGTCTGCCTAGCCCAATTCCTTCGCCTCAGTGCTCGTTCGCCTTCAACCACTGCTCCAGCATCATCACAACCCAGATCATCACTCCGTAATAGCTTGCATGCTGGCCGCGCTGCATGGCTAGCATGTAATCCAGATAAGCCGGCTGAATCCAGCCGCGTTGCTTGAAGTCAGACAGGCTGTCGCCTACGAGGTCGCCAAGCGGTGTGTATTGATTGCTCCACACCCCGAACGGCAAACCGAAGCCGTGCTTGCTCTTGTTGATGATCTTTTCCGGCAGCAGGTCGGCCAGCGCTTCTTTAAAGAACCAGCGCAGCTTTTGACCGCGCACCTTGTAATCCACCGGCAGATGATGGGCGAACGCCATCATGCGATCGTCGAGCAGCGGGTAATGCGCGTCGATCCCTGCCGCTTCGGTCATGGTGCCCACCTTGCGCAGGTCGTTGTCGGCCAGGGTGAACTTCAGGTCCAGGTGCATCAAACGGTTGATGTAATGGTCGGAACTGGTGCGTTCATAAACTTCAGTCAATGCTGCGTCGGTTGTCGACGGGTCGACAGCACGGATGAAGTCCGCCGCAAAAATCTGCTCGAGCGGGGTGCGGTGCAGGAAGTTGTAGCTTTCCAACCGCAGCGGCAGCCCGATTTTGGCCTGGGTGACATAGCTTTTCAGCTTGGAGAGCGGAAACCGCTCGGATAGCCCAGGCAGATGCGTAAGCGGCTCGACCACGCCACGCCGCAGCACGGCGGGCAGGTGGGCATAGGCCTCGAACAAGCCCTGCTTCGCGTAGCGCGCATTGCCGCCAAAGATTTCGTCACCGCCGTCACCGGCAAACATGTTTTGAAATCCTGCCTCGCGTGCGAGCTTGGCGCAGAAATAGGCAGGCACTGCCGAGGCATTGCCGAACGGCTCGTCGTATTCATGCGCGATGACCGGGATCGCGGTCACGATGTCGGCCGGCTTCAGGTAATACTCGTGGCTGTGGCAGCCGTAGCGCTCGGCGGCACAGCGCGCGTAGTCCATTTCGTCAAAGCCGTCGGCGTCAAAGCCGATGGAAAACGTGTCCACCGGCGTGCCGCGCGCAGCCGTCAGGGCGCCGACGATGGTCGAGCTGTCCGTGCCGCCGGACAGAAAGGCGGCTGTGCCCGGTGCATCGGCATCGCGCACTGCCTGGTCCAGCAGCTTGCGGAAGTTGTCGCGCTGGGGCGCGAAGCCGGGATCGATCGGCGTGTAATCGGCCTGCCAGTAAAACCCGGTGCTGATCTGGCCATTTTTCAGGGTGACAGCCTGTCCGGGCAGGAGTTTGTGTACACCCTGATACAGCGTGCGCGGGGCTGGAATGGTGTGGAAATAGAGGTAGTCGTAGATGGCCTGGGGATCAATCATCCGCCCGGCAGCCGGGTGTGCCGCCACGCTTTGTGCGCTGGTGCCGAAAGCCAGTTGGTTGCCGTGCCTGGCATAACACAGGCGTTCGGCGCCGACGCGATCGATCGCCAGAAAGGCCTGCTTCTTGAGCGGCTCGATCACGGCGAAAGCGAAATTGCCCTGCATCAGCGTGGGCAGTTTCTCGCCAAAGCGCACCCATCCGTGTGCCACCGCAACGGCGGGACTCTGGTCGCGGGCAATGAAGGCCAGGCCCTCATCCAGAAAGCGCGGGCGCCCATACAACGCGGCAGCCAATCCGCTTTCAACATGTATCCAGGCCTTGCCGAAGCGCGAGCACCCAGCTACCCCAAGCATCTGGCTGCTCTGTTCGTCCAGCAGGCTTTGTGGCGGCAGTCCGGCTGCACGCCCCATGTGCTTGATTAAATCCTGATGTGCGCCGTTGTCGCCGAGCCAGCCGAAGATACCGTCCATATTGTTTTTAAATAAAAAGTTTCAGATGTTTCGCTTAAAGGTAAGCAGTATGCAGGCTTGGGTGGGCTGAGTTGAGAATGAAGATTTTTCTGGTAATTCGATTACTGTGCATTGTGAATACACAACGCATCAATTTGTTTTGTTGGAGGGTCGATGACCTCGATGCACTCTTGCTCACCTACCGCAAATATTTTGTAACCGTGCAGGCGAAGAAAATCAAAAACTTCCGCACTGGAGCTACCAAGTTCTTTCAACCATGTATCTGACACCTCGATAACCATAGTTGGGTGATCACGCTGAATGGTTTCGGTCATCCCTTTAAGCACTTTCATTTCGGCACCCTCGACGTCGATTTTGACGAAGGAAACTGCGTGTGTGTGAGGGATGACATTGTCCAATGCCACAGCATCAAGGACCGTACTTCCCCCCTCTCTAGGCCGCATGGACGAAACCTCGGATTTCCAGTTGGGCGCCAGAAAAAAGTTTATATGCCCCAGCTTGTCTGACACGGCCTTGTTGATGGCCTCGACATTGACAAGGCCATTAGAGTCGACGGTCTCTCGCAACTCAGCATAAATGACGGGTGATGCTTCAAAGGCGTAGACCTTTCCGCTGGTGCCGACCGCTTCAGAAAGGCAGATGGTGAAGTATCCGGAATGTGCGCCTACATCAATAACCGTACTCCCGGGCTTTGCGAATTTGGATATCAGCGGAACGATACTTATGTTCTTTTTTTTGGGGCCATACATGTACAAATGAAAGTTGGTCTGGGGGTACACCTTGTATTTGTGGCCTTTCACCCGGTAGGTAACTGGGCCAAGATCTGAATATTTTTCTTTGTTTTTCTCCAGCCAGGCTTCAAGCCGCCACTTCCCCCGGAAACTTGGAGTTGTTCTGCAGATAACAACCAGCAGCTTTAAAATGGCCTTCATAGAATATCTCCAATGGGTGGGACATCAAGAATGTTGCTGGTCAAGTGCTGCTTCAAATATTGAAACGGTTTTCTCTGCCGTATTGCGCCAACTGAATTCGCGTGCCCGTTGCCAGGATTTTTCGGATAGCTGGCGGTGGAGCGCCTGATTGTCCAGCAGGCTCAAAACAGCGTCAGCGATCTCATCAATATTTTCGGGATCGACAAGAATCCCGGAATCGCCGACCACCTCGGGTATGGATGAACGGTTTGAGGCCACAACGGGTACACCGTGGACCATCACTTCCAGGGGGGGCAGCCCGAATCCCTCATATAGCGAAATGTAGACCAGGCAGATCGCTTCCCGATAAAACTTTTCCAATTCAGCCTCGGATACAAAACCCATTAGGCTCACCCTGCCTTGCAGGGCAAGTTCATCAATCAGCTTCTGCAACTGCTGACGTTGTGTGTCATCGGTCACGCCCAGAATAGCCAGCCTTGCCGTTGGATGATTGGCGGCCACTTTTGAGAACATGCGCACCATGGCGGGCGTGTTTTTGCGCACCGAGCCACCACCACCAAAGCCGAGAATCAAATCGGTTGCGGGCCTGTCCCCCGCCATGTCTTGCGGATTTGAATCAGCACCCCACGGCACCACCTTGATCTTGTCGGGGTCGGTCTTCATGATCCGGGCAAGATCGGTACGGGTGTGTTCGGAAACGGCAATGACGCTTCTTGATTGACGCAGGCCGGCAGAAAGTCTGTTCCTGAACCGTTTCACGCCATTGCCATCCATGCCGTCATCCATGATCAGCGGAATGACATCATGAACCGTCATCACCACCGGCAGGGGCGACCAGACCGGCGCGCCGCTGCTGGCGCAATGCAGCAGATTGGCGCCAGACCTCCAGGCTGCCATCGGCAATCCCAGGTTTTCCCAGAGGTTCCAGCGAAAACCCGGCAGTTCAAATGTGCGTATTTCACACCGGGGAATGCGATCGAGAATCTGACTGGCCGAATGGGTGGTTCGTGTGCCGAAAAAAATAAAGCTCCATTTCGGCCGGATGTGCGCGATTTCCTCATACAGCCGCAACAGGCTTTTGCCTTCGCCGCGTGGATGGCGCGTCAACAGACTGCTGGCATCGACAGCGATGCGCATCGTCGGGACGCTCATGCCGTCCTGCCGTCGAGGCCGCAGCGTTGATCGACAATCCGCTGCATGAGCGCTTCCAGTTCCGTGGTCTTTGCGGCCCAGGTGTAGTGAGCCACGATCGTCGCGCGACCTGCTTCACCTAGGCGGGTGCCCTGTTCGGGATTTTGCAGCAGGTCGACGACGGCGTCCGCGAATTTCTCCGGCGTGTCCCGAATCAGGATGTTCCGCCCTTCTTCGGTTCTTATGCTGCCTACGCCAGCCGTGGTTGATACCATTGCTTTGCCCATCGACCAGGCCTGAAGAATCTTGTTCTTGATCCCCGCGCCGGAGCGCATCGGGCACACGAATACACTTGCGCGCTGGAGGTAGGGTCTGACGTCCGGCACTGACCCTGTCACAATTACGCCATCGCCAGTAAGCGCCCGTACCTCAGCGGTGGGATCTCTCCCAACAATTGTAAATTGAACATCAGGGATGGCCTGGCGAATCAGCGGGAATATCTCCTCGACAAAATAGCGGGCGGCATCAACATTGGGAGCAAAAAACATGGAACCCTCGAATACGATTTCGGCCGCGGCATCCGCCATGCCAGTATTCGGCAGTGCTTCAGAACGAAAATAGTTCTCGTCTACGCCATTCTCAATGACATGGGTTTTGGTAAAGGGCAGAAAGCGTCTGAAGGTGGCGGCATCTTTTTCGGATACGAACAGGATTGCTTCGGCGTTACGCAAATGCCAGAACTGATACAGCCATTGCAGGCCAATTTGCTTCACGTACCATAGTTTCTTGAAAAGGCTGTCTGCCACTCGAAGTGAGCGAAGCAGGGCGAGAAAGCTATCATCGATTTGGTCGGCAAGCAGGGGCACCGAGCGCCGAACCTCGACAAGCTGTGACTGCATGTAGCAGCCCGCGTCCCATACCAAATCATATTGGCCATCGGATGCAATTTCCTCGAGATATGCCTTCATTTCCGGTGACCGTGGATAGAGCGTGCGAGGGTCCAGGCCGGAGGCCAATCTTGACAGCAAATTGTTTGGGCAATTAATCGGTGGCAGGGGAAAGCACCGTATGTGTTTGAAAAGCGTGTCAATTTCAGGGTTGTGCGCGGTGTTTTCCCCCAGGCAAACCAGGTCCAATTCGTGACGGTTGCTCAGGTGCTTGGCATAGTGATAAATCCGAAGCGTTTCCCCATCGAAGGGTAACCTGGGATAACGCTTGCAGGTGACTAGGATGCGCATGGTTGGGGCGATGGGTAACAATTAATAAGTGCAGGGGCATTTGGTATGAAATGGCCGCATGCTCTTCATGACGCAGAGTCATGTGGCCGATGAGAAGGATTGTTGCATGCCATTTGTGCCGCATCCACAAGATGTGAGGCGTAGGCCTCTATCGAGTATCTCTTTGCAAAGATTTCTGACCCCTGCTTGCCAAGACTGTGACGTAGAGAGTCGTCTGCATTTAAGCGCTGGATGGCATGCGCCATTGCAGAAAGATCTTTCGGTTCAACGAACAAAATGCCATCGCCATCCTGGACATAATCGATTGTCGTCGCTGTGCGAGTGATGATCACGGGCTTGCCGACGGCCATTGCCTGTAGAAGCACCATTTGGCCGGCTGAAATGTCGTTTACGCTCAAAGGAATGACAACAAATCGACATTTGATCAGTTCATCAAAATAGCAATCACCGTAGCAGTCATCCAGGATGGCCACGTTGTCTGGTAACCCGGCCCTAAGTGCCTCTGGAAACTGATCACAGATGATGTGTAGATCGAGATTCATGCCGCGAACGGCTTCAATGAGTAGTTCATAGTCACGCCCGGAGCGCCCTGCACTCACGATGAAGCCAGTGTCGCCTTCTACGGACGAGCAGTCGTTTGCACCTGACACGTGAATTGCGTATGGGAAATAGACGAACTGGGTATCTGCACCTGCGAAAAGGGTCTTGTTCTTTTCAACTTCAAGGTGCGAGTGGCAGATCACCACATCCGCGTAACGAAGAATCCACCGGTAATAGGCCATTTTGAAATTGGCAAACACTGGATTGCTGCTGTCGGTATAGATGAAGCCTGGCAGGACGAGTTTGGGTAGTGGCAAGAGAAGAATTCGGCTCATCAACGCGAATGCCAGCAAGTCGAAATGTGAATTGACAACAACCACATCGGCAGCCGGTTTGCTGCGCAGTGAACGGAAGGCCGTGGCAACCGAAAACATCATTAGATGCGGCCAGCCGACTAGATAACGTAAAGCGCGCTGGGGATAGTTGAGCCGGATTGCGTCTGAGAAAGTGGTGAGCTGGACACCTAGGTTTTTTAAAGCGACCGCTAAAGGGGAGTTTTGGGCGTCTTTCCCGAAGATGACCAACAAGTGAAGATTCATTTCACATATCCCATTTGTTTTATGAATGCATTAGTCAACTAGTAAGGAATTCTATGGGACAGGATGTTTGTCGTGGTCTTGCTGAATTGCTCCAGGATCTTGCCTTTTATAACCTTAAGGTATCTACCGCTGGGCTCTGCTTCGATTATTGGCCGTGGCTTGTAGTTGAGCGCAGTGAAATCAGAAGAATAGAATGAATTTATTAGCGCACGACTTGCGTCGTCAGCTGTGACAGTCATTTCTTTGGATTTATTGGAATGAGGCATAAAGCAAGTGCTTGGAAGTTCAACATCAATAAACTCGGATAACCATTCGCTGAGTTTGTCGAGACCGTCTTCAAGCTTGAATACCTTGCAATTACCTGGAATGAAATCCGTTTGCGGGCGGATATGTCCATCAAAAGCAAAAGGGTTGGCGCGGGAGGCGGCCATAACAATATGGAGCCAATCATTGAAAGCCAGGGATGCATGTATCTTGCTTCTTCCGGCTCTGAACTTGTATTCACTGATGATTCTGTCTTCAGGGTGCCTTACGACGGTGAAGCAGGCATCGAAAAAATTATCCGGAAAAAGTTCTGCGAGACTTCTGGCGTCTATATGCTGGGGTGAAGTTGAAGACCAACGATCCCGTGGCCTCTGCCGCCACTGCTCTCCGAACGTAAAAGCAGAACATGCGCCGAGATCATTGAAAAAATCAGCAATACTGGAGCCACCTGCCTTCGGCACGTGCGCGTAATAAATTATTTTGTCTCTGATTTTGAATATTGGCATACCTATTTACCGAGTTAATAGTCGATCAAGCAATTTCGCGAGTTTCGCGCTTAACTGGGCTCTGTCAAATTGTTGAATATATGGCCAATTGGGCTGGAGATGGGCGCTTTTTCCTTTAAGGAGCGACAGGATCGCAGCCGCTGTGGCCTGGGTATCGCCGTGCTGAACCACAATCGCATTACCAGCATTGTTTAGAATATCTGCCTGAATGCCGACTTCTGGCACACAGGCAAGAATCGGCTTGCCTGTGGCCATGTACTCAAATGATTTTCCGCGTATGGTGTCCTCGTGCCCCGGCGCTGAAAACATTATCAGGTAGTCAGCGGCCAACTGTGCCTTGATGCATTCTTCATTAGAGCGCGGTGGCAAGAAAACAATTCGATCTCCAATGCCCGTGTGCGCCGCGGCTGCCTTTAAGTCTGGCAAGTGGTCGCCGGCATTGCCAATGAACGTTACCTCCACATCATCCAGGGCATCGGGGTCTTGGCTACGTATCATGCGCAACGCTTCCAGAAATGGAAGTGGCGATTCGGCCTCATGCATGGATCCCGTGAGCACAAATTTATGCCCCGCCTGGTGCGCAGGCGTATCGGCTCTGATCTGCTCGAAAAACTCGGCCTCATAGCCATTTGTCAAAACTGTTATTTTTTCTCGTATGGACTCCCCGTACCTGGAAACAAACGCCTGTTCCCATGCCGGCGAAGCCAATACCAGGCAATCACAATGCTTGACCACCTTGGCTTCCAACTTCTCGTCTACCCATTTATGCCATGCGCTGTGGTAAGTCCGATAAGGCCGCCCAACCCAAAGATCTCTGAAATCGGCTACCCACGGCAACCCCGTTTTTAGTTTCAGGCTCAGCCCGGCCATGTGGCAGGAATATGCAGGGCTGCTGCTCAGGATCGCATGCGTACCTTGAATGATTTCGTTTGTGGCTGAATTGGCAACACCATTTGCCCAGGGACGGAGCGCATCCGGATGATAGAAAAATGTGCGCAATCCCCATTTCATGAAAGAGGAAGCCAGCGACAACCATAGCTTTTTTGCCCGTGGGCTTTGTACCGTATGGCTTGTGGCCGATGCTTGTGCATGATCTGGTCGCTGTAGTTCAGGCGCGGCTTCCTTTCGTGCACGCTTAACGGCGCGTGCCCTGCGCGCAAAGGGGTCTGGATTGGGGACGCGTATTACGTGTGCGTCAGCAGATAATCGCCCAAGATCGCGCATATCGATGCTGGGAAGATCATCGATATCCTGGCTCATTACCGTGGAATGCCACCCGTGCCTCGGCAAGTGGCGTAAGAAGCTTTGAATGCGCTGCGTATTAGTGCCAACTAGGGGTGGGAAGTCAGACGCGATAATGAGAAGATTCAGGTGACCCATTTTGTTAGTTGTTTCATTCTGATGTTGACGGTGTTGTTTTTAAAAAATACGGATTGTTTGCCACCAGTTAATTAGATTTAGATCGTTAACCCTTTGGTTATGCCGTGCGCTTAAAATCAATTTGACTTTTCTTTAGGACAACGATTCCCTTTTCTGCAGTTAAACCGTCAACCAATGTGAAGCTTGCATATTCACTGCCCCAGCGGCGAATAATTTCTTGCTCGCCAGTGCGATTGGCATCATCCATTAACACATGGCTGCCTGGTGACATTGAGGTGGCAAAAACAGGGAGTGCTGGGTAGCGGGCTAGAGGTGCCGTGAAGTGAGGCGGGCCATCAACCACAAGCATGTCGATGTGGGTATTATTTAAGTTATTTTCAAGTCTGCTGAAGTCGTACCATTCACCTGCCCAGTCGTTAATTGACATGGGTTTTAGTGGCGCATCAATAACAGTTGACCATTCTTCGAGATTGTGGGAGCGGATCAATTCTCGTGTTTTTGCGCTATACGCGGGATCGTGCTCAAGGCTATACACATGTCCGCGCCCAAGTTTTTTGATGTTTGCGGCCAAAACCAATGTGCTTAGTCCGCTACTGCACTCGACTACCGTCTGGGGCTTCTGCTCGGCAACGAATTTGCATAGATAGTGCAAGAAATCGGGGGAGGCAGCCCAGCCACGCGTCTTGGGAAGTCCATGTGTAGGTCTAATTTCTGCATAAACAGCTAGTAAAGACTCAATCTG
>JAGVIV010000092.1 GCA_020055845.1 Betaproteobacteria bacterium | reverse complement strand
TCCTGCCAAATGACCGTTTACACAAAATTTCTTACACCCTCCAAAGAAGGCAAGCTCACCATCGATGAGTGGATGAAACGCCAGCTTTCCTCTATCACCACCGATCATGGCAATTACTCGGAAATCTTTGTGCATAGCCCGATGGGATCCGGGATTGGTCGCTTACTGCTTGATCCGTTCTCAATGATGCTGTTCTCCACACGCGCTGAAGATTTCGAGCGGATAAAGACCATGCGCGAGCAAAACAACATGACGACCGAACAGGCTATCGAGGTACTGCTTAACGAAAGAATCAAAAATGACAGGCGCAAAGGAACGCGCGAGGACAGACGAAAAATGGGACTTTTTTAACACGAAGATCGAGTCGAAAACTTTATTTACATAAGGAAACTAAAAATGGCAAACAACATGAAACGCAAAGTCGTCCGTCGCATCATTGAACGCTGCAAGACCGAAGAAAAGCGGGCAAGGGACATTGCTGGCGAGCTAAAAAATGCGGGCTACAAGGTATTTACTGCGTCTTTCTGCCTGTGTGAAGACGTGGTATTTTTTGATACTCATGCAGGCTTGCAGATTCGCATCATCGCTTAATCGGGAAACAAAATGTCCACTCTCGCTCACCTCACCACTGGCGTTGTCTCGGCAACGGTCACTATCGCAGTCTTGGCCGGATGGCAACATTTTCACCCCGCGCCCGCAATGGCGAAGGTGGACATTATCGGTATTGTCACTTCGCAACAAAAGAGATTGGCCGCGCAAATGAAGCCCGGCATGGATCAGACAGCGCAAACGGAAATCATTGAGTCCGCTTCGCGCTTTGGCAAACAGCTTGATGCCGCGCTTACCCAGGTAGCAGGCGAGTGCAGATGTACTCTCATCAACTCGGCTGCGATTATCAAAGATTCACCCGGCACCACCTACGATTACACACAGCGCGTCACTGAGCTGGCCTTGGGCAAGAAGTAACTCATGCGCCTGGCTATCCCAACTTTGCTTATTTTGATGGCAGCGTTAGTGCCGACCTCATTGTTCGCGCTGGAAGGACGAGATTATCCATCAGGCATGGAATATTCATCTGCATGGGCGTGTCATGGTCAGGAAAAGTTTAACTGGTACTGTGAAGAAGCAGCACGGCCAGTCAAGAAACCCAAAGAAATCAGCACACCTGAAGAATCGGTAAAGACCAAAGAAGAGCTCGCTGTCGAAGAGCTGGAGAAAATACGCAAAGACCTTGATGCCAAGCGCGCGCTGGCCGTGGTGCATCCCACCGCAGAAAACATCAAATCGTACATGGCCGCGCAGAAGGTTGAAATCGACCGTGCCAGCTATTTTGCGGATATATGGCGGCGTGTCCTGTGGCAAAACGCCGAGCTGAACTTTGAACTTAAAAATCCAATGAATAACTCCGCCATCAAGGTGGCAACGCGAGACCGGGATGCCAGGCAAAACAACACGATGGCCGACCTTGCCAAAGAGTGGGGGATATTCTTCTTCTTTCGGGGTGATTGCCCCTATTGCAAGCACATGGTGCCGACCTTGCAATGGATTACCCGCCAATACGATATGACAATTTTACCGATCAGTTTGGATGGATCAACGATTGACGGGTTGCCTCCTTCGGTTAAAGACAACGGTCTATCCGCAAAGCTGGGGGTAGATGCTGTGCCGCTGTTTGTGCTCGGTAATGTCAAAACACACAAAATGGTCATTCTTGGTTCGGGCGTGTTGTCGTTGCAGGACTTCGTTGAGCGGATTTATGTGTTGACTCAAACCAAACCCGGCGATCTCTAAAAGGATTTCATCATGCGCTACAACAAACTGCTCATTTCCGTGCTTGCTGCCGCCTGTTTCATCTCCGCGCCTGTCAACGCTAATGTCGGAACAGGAATGCAGAGTTGGTTCGATAGTATGGGTGGGTACTCAAATGCCACATCGCCGTCGTCTTACAAGGGGCAGACGATGAACGGATACTCGGCGGGCGGCTTTTACGCCAGATCACCCGTCAAGAGCTACCAGCTAGTGCAGATGACACCGCCATCGCTGAATATCGGCTGCGGTGGGATTGACCTGACAGCAGGTTCGTTTTCGTTTATCAACAAAGCTGCGATTACCGCACTGTTCCAGAACATCGGCACTTCAATCAGCTACGCATTCCTGCTTGCCATCAAGTCGTCCATGCCTGAAATGGCAAGTCTGTTCGAGTATTTGCAGGATGTTGCCAACAAGGTCAACGGAATGAATGTCAACTCCTGCAAGATGGCGGAAGGTATCCCCGCGCTATTTGGTTCTGATCTATCCAAAAGTTCATCGGATATGTTTGGTCATGTGGCGGGAGCTGTTTCAAATATGCTGCCGGATTCATACGATGCATGGAAGACCTCACGAGATAGCGCAGCAGCAAAGCGACTCGCGGAGGATGCGGCCATTGCACTAGACCCCTCCAAAAAAGATCAATACAGACCCGGTAATGTGGTTTGGATGGCCTTGAGCAAAAGCACCGGATTGGATAATGAAGACAAACTTTTCATTATGAGCATGACGGGAACAATCATTATTGATCCGCCAAATCCAGCAGTAAACGCCGCGAATGGTGGTACAAGCGCAAGCTGGCATTACGTTGATCCAACGGGAGTGGAGATAAATGACTTTATCGGTTACAACGATGGCGTAACCTCGCCAATCAACCTGTTCACTTGCGACACAGCGGTGGATTGCCTTCATCCTACCGTTGGTAGTATCGCGGTCACGCCGTTTATCAATCGAATTGCGACCAAGCTGGACAATTTGAGGAACAACGTGATTAGTCGCGGTCCGCAAACGATCAGCGATTTTAAGCTGGTCGATGCTTCCGCGATTCCGGTCTGGAAAATGATCTCCACCAGCGCGTCCGTCAATCCCGGATTTATTGATGCGTACAAAAGACTGATTGCTGTGGACGTTGCCTATGCCTACATCAATAACATCCTCAAAACGGCAGCGCAAATCATGGCTAATTCACAGAACGGCTCTGCTCCAAAAGACGCGCAAGACGCACTGCAGAAACTGAATGATAGGCTCACACTGCTGAACGGCAATCTTCAAACATCACGTCTCGCGGAATACGCAAAGGTGCAACAGGAAGCGCAATTGGAAAGGCAAATACAGCTCATGCACCAGGCAATGGTTGCCGGTATTCCTGCACAAGCCTTTACTTCGATGACCGTGTTTGGGAATGAACGTTAATGTTTACGTTTGAGATATTTTCCTACTGGAACGTCAGGGAACTACAGCTGGTGTTCAACGCAGTGGCTGCAATTGTGGGTAGCAGCGATTATCTTGGCCTCATGCGAACCATTGCTTTGGTGGGGCTGCTTTCAATGGCAATGGCCGTACTTGCCGGATTTAGTCAGCTACCCGACTTCGGGCGGTGGGTCATTATGCTGGCCGTATTCAATGGAATGCTGCTCGTCCCTAAAGTCAGCGTGGTGATAACCGACCAAACCGGGACTCAACCGTCCGTCACCGTGGCCAACGTGCCTATTGGCCTTGCCTCTTTTGCACATTCGGTTAGTCATGTAGGGGATTGGCTAACCCGAACGTTTGAGACAACCTTTTCACTGCCAGCCGACATCCAGTTCCGCAGCAACGGCACACTGTGGGGGCATCGCGTTCAGCAAGAAATACTGCACACCAAGTTCGATAATTCGATTTTGACCAGCAATCTCATGGAGTTTTATCGGGAATGCGTGGTGCCAGAATATGCTACTGGCTACATCGTCGCCTCAGATATGGCAAAAACGAACGACATCTGGACTTACCTCAACGGCAGAACCAATCCGGGTAGGCTCGTCACAATTCGTGCTGTTCCAGGTTCAACACCCGTTGCAGGAACGTATGGCTGCGATGGGGCATACGGATTTTTGACCACGCAAATCCTCGCGGTCAATACGCAGCAAATGAATACGCTGGGCAATCGGCTTTATCCAGGATTACCAACCGCTGCCGCCAATGCTGCCGTGCAAAGCGCGATTCAGACCAGCACCAACTACATGCTGGGGATCTCTAAAACCGCAATGGATACGGTGAAACAAACAGCCATGAGCAATTTTATGATTGATGCCCAGTACCTGCTGCCAGCACAGATCGGCGATGCGGCAGGTGCGGCGGCAAACCTGGCTCAGGCGCAAGCCATACGCTCAACCTCCGACAGCTACAAAATGATGTCCAAGCTATCGGAGAGCACCATGCCCAAGGTCAAGAATATCGTGGAGATTGTGCAGTATTCGGTTTTCCCGATCATCATGTTGCTGGTATTGCTGGCGGGGCATAAAGGTGGGTTGGTATTGAAGGGCTATGTAATGAGCCTCGTGTGGGTGCAATTATGGCCACCGCTTTATGCTGTCATGCACCTTGTGATGACAATGCACGCGCAAGATCTGGCGGCAATGACCGGCGGGCTTGGTTTGTCCATGTCGCAATACAGCTTGGTGAACAACGCTTACATTAGCGACGAGGCCATCGCCGGCATGATCGCCGCCACGGCGATACCCGCCATCGCAGCAGCAATCGTAAAGGGCGGTGATGTCGGCGCACAGGCCATTGCTGGGATGACGACGCCAGCGCGTGAAGCCGAGAGAATTGCCTCTGGCATGTCGGCAGGAAATACGCAGATGGGCAACGCCTCTCTGGGTAATCAGTCCGCCGATAATTTAAGCATGATGCAATACAGTGCAAATCCAACGATTCGTCAAGGTGGGTTTAGCGCTACTGGCGCGGACAATGTAGGTAACTTCTACGGTATGGAAAATGGCAAAGCAACCCATCTGGTTAACAATACTGCCGCATTCCAAAATATCGGGGCTAAGGTTGGTCTGAGCGGGAGAACATCTGGTTCGCTTCAAACGGCTTCAGAAAATTCGGAAAGAGCCGCGCTTGCCGACACGACAACCGCCTCCAACAGCATGACCGCAGCCCGTAGTGCCACTTCTTCTTTTGAAAAAGGTCACGGGAAAAGTATCAATGCTTCAACCGGTGACACATTAACAAGTGCAGCGCAGTTTATGACCTCGTTTGGACAGGAACAGGCATTGACAGATAAGTTTGCCAAGGAGCATGGCTTAAACCAAACGCAGATGGCACAAGTATCGGCCTTCGCCAGAGCCGAGGCATCGGGTGGGCTGAATACTCCGTTTGGCGGCGCAACCGTATCGGGCGGTGTTGAAACCAAAGGAACAAGTAGTTCGGCAACATCACAAACACAAAAATTAGCCCACGAATTGGCAAGTAAAAAGG
Source organism: Betaproteobacteria bacterium (assembly GCA_020055845.1). Lineage (GTDB taxonomy): Bacteria > Pseudomonadota > Gammaproteobacteria > Burkholderiales > Gallionellaceae > PALSA-1006. The sequence goes on along the minus strand of JAGVIV010000092.1, from coordinate 8,180 downwards.
ACTACAAAGAGGCGGTCACCAAGACCAATACCGCAGCGCATAGCTCCAGTTTTACGCAGGGTGACGAGTCAACCGTGAGAGCAGCGACAGGGGTTAGAAGCAGTCTTGATAACAGTTTGTCGAATGTGCAATCTGCCCAAGCCAGCCATGAGAAAGCAGTTGCCTTCAAAGAGGCTGCGACCCGCACCAAAGAAATGGGGGCAAGCTACGATACAAATCACATGAACGAGTTCATGGATTGGATGAGAGGACAAAACAATCCGACATCCGGGAAAACTTTCACAGCCAACGATGTTGAAGCGATGTCTCGTTATGCTCCAGAAAGCTTGAGCCAGTACGCTCAAAAATTCTCGGATGAAAAGCTGGTCCCGGAGATCGAAAAAACCATGCCAGCGCCAACCAGCGGAGTGGAAGCCCAGCACGAACAAAATAGAGCCAGCGTGCCTGGTACGAAAGCAGTTGCAGCTTTTGACTCGAAAAATAAAAAGGAAGTAGCGGGGCTGCAAGCTGCTGCAGGCGTTAACCCTGGCACTGCGCCAGCCAACAATGTTACAGGTCAAGTGCAGGCAATGACAGGACAAGCCACTGCCTCAATCGGCGCAGGCAAAGGGGAGGTTCGCAAAGATGGTGAGCCGATCAAGACCAATGCAGAAAATTCCACCGACCCAACCAAGGGAAGCAATCTTGGGCGAGCTGCTGCGAATGTATTGCCGGTCGCGCTTGGGTCAGACGCAACTAAACTTGCGGATAGGGCAGGGCTGATTCCAGACGATGCTGGTGTAGCGAAGCCAGTTGCGGATCAGAATACAGGAACGCTCACTGAGAATATCGTGGGGACTGCGGTTGCTGTTGGTTTGACGGTTGGGGGTGGGGCTTTGGGCAAGGTGGGCGGGAAGGCGGCGGAAAGATTGCTGGGGTTGGGCGAAAAAGCAGGAGCTGCCGCCGCAAATACTGAACGCGCTATCGTGTCAGAGGTTGAACAGAAAGCGGCTTCAAGAACAGGGACTGCTGCTAAGGCCGAAACAGCGACAGTACCCGAAGCAACAGCAACCAAGGCTGAAGGCGATGCAGCAAAAACCGCAACCGAACGTATTGAAAGAAGTGCCGATAAAGCCGAGGCAAAAGCGAAGATTGAGACCGCCAAAACTGTTGAAGGTGTTGGCCTGATCGGAGTTGCAATAGGCGGTAGCGCAATAGCCAAAGGGTTGTTAGGTGATGAAGGTGTAGCGCACAGCCCAGCCGTTCAGTCTGTGGTTCAAACGGTAGAGAATACCAACAACGCTACGCTTGAAGCCGCATCTGATGTGGCAAACAAAGCCAACAAGCTAGGCAACCAGATTACGGACACGATAATCAAAAAATAAAGAAGAGGGCGGCATCAATTGCCCCAACCATTCATCTTGCGCATTACCAACGATGGCCGATGCCGCTTCGTCTGAACGCCGTAGTCATTTCATCAACGCGTTCTCTTGATTCAGCCAGCTCACGGTTGACTTGCCGTATATCGGCTGCGGTGAAGTCTTTGCCTGTTTCAGCACAAGCTCTTCTCGCTTTTGTGCCTGACGGAAAACCCCAGAGTACAAAAAGCAACACGACTGCCGTAACAACGCCCAAAATCAAATACAGTGACACCTCACACAAAGCAGCCCCAACAGGTAAAAACAAAAAAGCCCCCCAAACCTTGATTCTCCCTTCGGTCGCAATATAGCTTGCGGCATTCTTCCACCCCGCCATCATGTCATAAAAATACTGCTTAACCGGACTGTCCATGTAAACCACGGTTGCGTAGTAGTTATACTTTTCTGGCACGATCACATCCCTGTATCTTGGAAGACCAAACCACCCTGTTTCACCCGATCCGTCTTGTGCCGCCAAGCTATTAGTCTGCATCGGCTCAACACTCTTCGGCAACCTAAAAGCTTTGCGATACGACTCAATTGCGCCCTTGCCGACGTAGTAAATAATCGTGCCAGCACCAATAGCGAACACCAAGAAAATCAAGATTCCCATTTTTTATCTCCTTCGTACCAATAGCATTTTGGAAATTTAGTCGATTAACCTCATCCCGCAATTCTTGACGGCACCCCGGTCAAATGTTGCTGTATAGCCACATCCTGCATCGCTGGCAGAACGCTCAATCAAGCAGTCCGCAAAATCAGCGTTATTAGTCTTGAAAAGTCGCACAGCTTTCCAAACAACATCGGCATTCGCCACGATAATTTCTTTGGTGCGCAACAACGTTTCCAGCACCACACAAATTTCAGACGTGGATGATGAATAGCATCGCATCAACACCCAGACCAGTTCCACCACAGAAACAAGGCTAACGTAGCCTGGGTCATCCGCAGATAACGATTCAATCAGTCGCGTTGCTTTGGGCGACTGCACCGGATCGTCCTGAGCAATATAGCGAACGAGAACATTGCTATCCAAACCGATCATTTTGATGATGCACCGCGTTCCGCGATTGTCTCGTTCATTATTTCAATCGTTACTGGCGTACTCGGTTTGCGCACCAAGCCTTTCAAGGCATTCACAGACTGTGTAGAGGCAAATAACTCAAATCGCCCAGGCTCAACTTGAACAAACTCGACCCGATCACCAGCCTCTACACCAAGCGCAGCGCGCACGATGGCGGGGATAGTAATTTGACCTTTACTGGTTATGGTTGCAGTTGACATGTCTAGCCCTTACTTTATAGCCTTACTATAAAGTAAGGCAAATAAAAAGGCAAGGACAGGAAACCAAAACAGATCTCAATTGCTGAGGATTTTTAATGACTGGTATGCCACGAGCAGATGCACAAATAAGGGTAATAAGGGTAAAATCTCGTGATTCATGGACTTCTGTGTGCTATTACCCGCCCTTGGCATGAAGTTGCTATTTTGTATGTTTCTATCTTTTATCTTGACATTTAGCTCCTTCTCTGAAAAAATCAGAGCATGTCCAGTTTACCCCGAAAATTTATCGCTGTGCTTTTAGCCATCTGGCTGCCACTGTTTAGCGGTGGAGCGCTGGCGGCAAGCGTATCGATGCAAATACAGAATGGCTCGTGCCATGAAGCTGGCATGGATACGATGCAAGATATGGATGAACATCAACACGTGATGTCGCATGATCAGTCACCCAACAACGATCAGGACGGAACATCCTGCACCGCCTGTGCTGTCTGCCATCTGGCATGCAGCGGATATTTAGGTGTGCAGGCAATCAAGAACCTAGAAGTTCTGCAATCTGCCATTTCGGGCACGCCCTATTTATTCTCGTATCATTCCATCACCTCCACACCTGTCGTTCCTCCACCTCTCGCTTAGTGATCTACAGGACGACTCCGTCTACCAGTTTCGTAAATTGATCTGACTCTAGCTCGTCCTTAGTCTTTAAGCGTCTGCGCTCGCCCTTGTTTTACCAGTTTGACGCACGCCACATTTTGTTAATACCAATGCTCGTGGTTTGCTGATCATTCTCACTGGTGCAATAACAAAGACGGATTTGCAGCGTAACTCGTTACGAGTCCGTGAGGAATAATATGAAAAATCTGATTGCAATGCTGTTTGGCTGCGCCTCAAGCTTTGCGGCAATAGCTGCAGAGCCACCTTTAGGTGCAGACTTACATGGTTTATTGAGTTATGCGCGCGAACACAATCCGGCTCTGACTGCGATGCGATATGAGGCCGAGGCCGCCTCGCTGCGCGTGCAACCCGCCGGTGCATTGCCCGATCCGGTGCTGCGTACCGAGTTGATGGACATTACTAATCAAGGCACGAATAAACCGCCGAGCTTGTTGCCGTCACAGGTAGGCGGTACGCGTTATTTGCTGATGCAAAGCGTTCCGTGGTTCGGCAAGCTCGATTTACAGAGAGGAATAGCCGAAGCACAAGTTGCCGGGGCGCGAGGACAAACTGCCGTTACATGGGCGGACTTAAGTGGACAAATTAAAACTGCCTATGCGATGGATTACTACCTGTCAGACAATATCAGGTTGACCCGTAAAACATTGGATCTAACTAAGGGCTTGGAAAAGATCGCTCAAACTCGTTATGCAAATGGATTAGCTACACAACAGGAAGTAATTCGCGCGCAAATCGAACAGACAGATTTACAGAGCATGCTGATTGAATTGGAAAATGAGCGGCATCATGTACATTCTAGGTTGAACAATTTGCTGTCGCGTCCTGCTAATGCAAGTCTGGCGGAACCGATGGAATTGCGTCCGATACCCGCCTCAGTACGACCAACATCATTGGAAGATAAGCTGCGCGCACACAATCCACAGTTGCAGGTGGCTGATGCAAATGTCAACGAAGCTTCGGTGAGCCGTGATCTGACCTATAAAAATCGTTATCCCGGATTTACCCTTGGTGTCGCCCCGACGCAGAGCGGCAGTACTTTAAAAAGCTGGGATCTGATGGTTGAATTCAATATTCCGTTGCAACAGGAATCGCGCCGTTCTCAGGAGCATGAAGCGGAAGCGAAGATGGCCGCATCCGCTGCGCGTCAAGCATCTCTGCTCAATCAAGTGTTGTCGGAATTATCGGAAAGTGTATCCGGTCTTGAGACCGCGCAGCGTACCGAGACACTCATCGCTACGCGTTTTCTACCTCAAGCTGAGCTGAGTTTTCAATCTGCGCTGAGTGGGTATGAGACTGGCAAACTTGATTTTTCCACACTGCTCGATGCGCAGCGTCAAATACTGAAAGCGCGCCAACAACGCATAAAAGCGCAGTATGACGCGCAATTGCGCCTAGCTGAAATAGAACGCCTGATTGGAGAAGAGTTATGAAAAAAATCATAGTATTAGTGTCAATTATCGTCGTCGTTTCGATTATTTCGGCTGGCAGCTATAGCTTGGGAAAGCGCTTCTCCGGGGTGACAGCGCCGGCTACAGCCGATGCCGTAAAGGTGGAACGCAAGATTCTTTATTACCGCAATCCGATGGGCTTGCCGGATACCTCGCCGGTACCCAAAAAAGATGCGATGGGGATGGATTACGTACCGGTGTATGACGGTGATGCTGTTCAGGAGGAGGGTGGTGTCAATATTAGTGTTGAAAAAGTGCAAAAACTCGGCGTAAAAAGCGAAGCAGCCACGCTACGCGGTTTAAACAAAACCATACAGGCCACTGGACGCGTTGAAATCGACGAACGCCGTACCTATACCATCGCGCCGAAATTTGAGGGCTGGGTGGAACACCTTTATGTAAACAGCACCGGAGAGACTGTTAACCGTGGACAGGCGTTGTTTGATGTGTACAGCCCCGAACTGGTGTCGGCGCAGCGCGAATACGCGATTGCCGCACAAGGCGAAGCAAAACTTGAGAATGCAGATGAAGAAACTAAAGCGGACATGAAGCAACTGGCTGATGCCAGTCTGGCACGCCTGAAAAACTGGGATATTACGCCGGGAGAAATAAAGCAATTAACCACTGGAAAATCCAGACGCAGCCTGACCTATTACGCGCCGGTATCGGGCATCGTACTGGAAAAGAAGGCCGTACAGGGCATGCGCTTCATGCCGGGAGAGACGTTGTATCAGATCGCAGACTTGTCTCAAGTGTGGGTGCTGGCAGACATCAACGAGCAGGATATCGGGCAGGTAAAGACAGGTAGTGACGCACAGGTCAGTATCGGTGCATACCCGGATAAGTTTTTCAAGGGAAAAGTAGCCTTCGTCTATCCGACTTTGAATTCCGCGACGCGCACCGTGTAAGTACGCGTGGAGATTGCCAATCCACAAGGTTTGCTTAAGCCATCCATGTTTGCCAACGTGACGTTGCCCGTAGGCAGTAATACTCGGATGCTGACGGTGCCAACTTCGGCGGTGATAGACAGTGGCATGCGTCAGGTGGTGCTGGTGCAATTAGCACAAGGCCGCTTTGCACCGCGCACTGTCAAATTGGGTAGCCGCAGCAACGATTATGTCGAGATACTGGATGGCCTTGTAGAGGGGGAGCAGGTAGTTACTTCGGCCTTGTTCCTGATCGATGCGGAAAGTAACCTCAAAGCGGCGTTGGGTGGTCTTGGTGGTCATGCAGCACATGGCGGGGCTACACTCGTCGCAGAAGATCACTCAGCGCATGCAACTCCTGCAGCGCCAAAGAAAAATTCCGCAACAATCGGTCATCAGGCAGCAGGCATCCTGAACGGCATCAATGAGGATGGTTCTGTGAGCATCACCCATGAGCCGATCAAATCACTGGGCTGGCCCGGCATGACCATGGACTTCGCTTTGACTAATTCCTCATTGGCCGCCGGTATCAAACCAGGTAGCAAGATCACCTTCGAACTCGTCGAGCGAAAACCCGATGAATGGGTGATTACCAGGTTGCAAGCACTTGCACCGCAGCAACACGAGGGACATTAAGATGCTAAATTCCATCATCGACTGGTCTGCTCGAAACCGTTTTCTGGTTATTCTGGCAACCTTGTTTGTCACGTTGGCGGGTATTTATGCTGTGCTCAAAACGCCGCTGGATGCCTTGCCGGATTTATCCGATGTGCAGGTAATTGTTTACACTGAGTATTCCGGACAAGCTCCGCAGGTGGTTGAGGATCAGGTCACCTATCCGCTCACCACCGCGATGCTGGCGGTGCCGAAATCAAAGGTGGTGCGCGGCTTCTCGTTTTTTGGCGCCTCGTTTGTATATGTGATTTTCGAGGATGGCACCGACATCTACTGGGCGCGCTCCCGGGTGCTGGAATATCTCAACAGCATTGCGGGACGGCTGCCTAAAAATGTCGCGCCGCAACTGGGGCCAGATGCAACTGGGGTGGGCTGGGTGTATCAGTACGCGGTGTTGAGCGAGAAGCATAATCTCGCCCAGCTGCGCACCATGCAAGACTGGTATTTACGCTACCAGCTTACCAAGGCGCACGGTGTCGCGGAAGTCGCCTCCATCGGCGGTTTTGTACAGCAATATCAGGTGACAGTCGATCCAGTGAAACTGCGTGCTTATGGTATTCCTTTGAGCAAAGTGTCACAGATTATCCGTGACTCAAACCGCGATGTTGGCGGGCGCGTGGTGGAGATGGCCGAGACCGAGTATATGGTGCGCGGGCGTGGCTATCTGCGCGGCAAGAGTGACATCGAGAATCTGGTCGTTAAAGCCGAGCGAGGCACCCCTGTGCTGCTGCGAGACATTGCCCGTGTCGAACTGGGGCCGGATGAACGGCGCGGACTGACTGAGTTGAACGGCGAGGGTGAAGTCGTATCAGGCATCGTCATGGCGCGCTATGGGCAAAACGCATTAGAAGTCATCCACAACATCAAGGAAAAGATCGCTGAAATCGCTCCCGGTTTGCCGGAAGGCGTAAAGATTATTTCAGTATATGACCGTTCCGATTTGATCCATCGCGCCATTGAAACGTTAAAAGGCACACTGCTGGAAGAAAGTTTAATTGTCGCACTGGTGTGTATGGTGTTCTTGATGCATGCACGCAGTGCGTTGGTCGCCATCGTGATGCTGCCTGTCGGTGTTTTAATTTCTTTCATTGCGATGCGCGTGCTGGGGCTGAACTCCAATATCATGAGTCTGGGCGGCATTGCCATTGCCATCGGTGCGATGGTAGACGCGGCTATCGTGATGATCGAGAATGCACACAAACATCTAGAGCGGGTAAAAGAAGGTGAATCGCGCACAGAAGCGATGATTGCGGCGTGTAAGGAAGTTGGACCAGCACTGTTTTTTTCGCTGCTCATCATCACCGTATCGTTCTTGCCAGTATTTACGCTGGAATCGCAAGAAGGACGAATGTTTTCTCCGCTGGCTTTCACCAAGACTTTTTCCATGGCGGGCGCAGCCTTACTCTCGCTCACACTGGTGCCTGTGCTGATGTTGCTGTTCATACGTGGCAACATCAAACCAGAGGCGAAAAATCCGCTAAACCGTTGGTTAATTACGGCCTATCGTCCGCTGATTACTGCTGTGCTGAAATACAAGAAAATGACCATCGTCGTTGCTGCACTGGTTTTGATATTGTCAGCTTATCCCGCTACCCGATTGGGTAGCGAGTTCATGCCGACACTCAATGAGGGCACGTTGTTATTTATGCCAGCCTCCTTGCCCGGCATGTCGGTGACCAAGGCGGCGGAATTGTTGCAGACGCAGAACAAGATTATCAAGAGCTTTCCTGAAGTGACATCCGTATATGGCAAGGCTGGGCGCGCGCAATCGGCAACCG
>JAGVIV010000249.1 GCA_020055845.1 Betaproteobacteria bacterium | reverse complement strand
CACTCCATCCGCACCAGCGATGCCGCGTGTGGAATCGCACACCCGCTTCACGCAGCCGGTGCAGCCATGCGCGCAGCAATGGCGCAGCTTTCATGTCGGCCGGGAAGACACGGCCGGACGAGCCGACAAAAGTGTCTATGCCCAAGCCGTGTATCCACTCGCGCAAATCCGTTGGTGTGAATGTCTTCAACAGCGGTTCAATCTGTTCGCGCCGCGCACCGTAGCGCGCGAGGAAATCGGCATACGGTTCGGCGTGGGTGATGTTCATGCCGCCTTTGCCCGCCATCAGAAACTTGCGCCCGACACTTGGCATGGCATCGTATACGTCCACACACAGGCCGTGCTGTGCGAGCACTTCGGCCGCCATTAAACCGGCTGGGCCTGCACCGATGATGGCGATACGCTTGATTGTGGCTGGGACTGTGGCTGGCATCGGCTAGGAGAGTAGTGTTCGGCGGTGCATATTATCCCGTAAAACGTCGCTAATATTTGCGGGAGTCGCTCGGATAAATTGTTTTCTTATTTGGACTTAATTGGCGGCATAATGTTCTTTGTAATTTGAACGAAATAGGTGGCAATAAATGATTGAATCAATCCGCATTGGACTGATGCCGCCGTTGACCGGCTTGGTAGAGATTTACGGTGCCGAAATCACGCAAGCAGCGCGTATTGCTTGCGATGAAATCAATGAGCGAGGGGGCGTGCTGGGACGTCCGCTGGAATTGGTCATCGAGGATGACGGCAGCTTGCCGCCTACGGCTGTTCCGGCTGCCTTACGGTTGATTGAACAACATCACTGTGTCGCCATCATCGGCAATCTGCTGTCCAATTCACGCATCGCTGTCGCCACTCAGGTGGCGGAGCCAAAACGTATTCCCTACCTGAACTTTTCGTTCTACGAGGGCAGTATCTCCGGCCGCTATTTTTTCCATTTTGCGGCCTTGCCGAATCAGCAGATCGACAAAATGATTCCCTATATGGGTGCGCATTACGGCCTGAAGATGTTCTTTGCCGGGAGTAACTACGAGTGGCCGCGCGGCTCGATTGATGCGGCCAAACGTTCACTGAAAAATCTGGGGGGCGATATTGTCGGGGAAGAGTATCTGCCGATTGGCGCGAGTGAGGCAGAAATCGACACATTATTGGAGCAGGTTGCCCATTCCGGAGCCGATGTATTTGTTCCCTATTTCGCGGGTTCGGATCAAATCACCTTGCTAACACGGTTTACCGAAATGGGTTTGAAAAAACGCATGGCCGTGGTGATGGGACATTACGACGAGGTGATGGTGAGCTTCTTGCCCGAACATGTGCGCGAGGGCTTTTATTCCAGTAATACGTATTTTATGTCGGTGGACACGCCAGAGAATAAAAATTATCTCGATCGACTTGCGCGCCTGCCCGATATTGACGGGATATGGCCACAGGGCAACGGCATACAATCCAACTTCGGCGAGGGAGCCTATTTGTGTGTGCATGCTTTTGCCCGTGCCGCCGAAACAGCGGGAAGCATCGATGCGGAGGCGCTGGTCGATGCGCTGGAACATGTGCGCTTGCAGGCACCGCAGGGTGAAGTGGTGATGGATGCGGAGACTCACCATGCCTCCGTGAGCACCTACTTGTCGCGTTGCAATGCGGATGGCACATTTACAATCGTCGAGAAATTCGGCTGCATGGCGCCGAAAATCCCCGAACGCTATCGCGAGCAGGCACAGGGTAGCAAGCTGCACGAATCTCCAATGACACCGCAAGTAGTTGCCCGGCTAGCGGAAGAGGTTGGCGATGCGATGCGAAAAGTCGGTACAGCGCAGAAGATACTTTCACTGGCCGATATGGCGATATTAGCCACGGATGAAACCGGCGTAATCATGGAGTCCAACCGCAGCGCCAGCGTGTTGTTCGGTTACACGGCGGAAGAGTTTGTGGGCATGCCGGTGCATCAATTGCTGCCGCCGCATTTTCGCCAGCGGCATGTCGAGTTGGTGCGTGGCTTTGTTCAGGGCGAAGAGACCGAGCGGCGTATGGGGGCGCGCAGCGAAATAACCGGTTATCGCAAGGATGGTACTTTTTTTCCGCTCGAAGCCTCCATCGCCAAGGTGCACAACGGTGATGTATGGATGCTGGTCGTGACAATGCGCGACATCACAGACCGGAAAAAAGCCGAAGAAGAACTGACGCGCCGGGCGACACATGATGTGCTGACTGGCTTGCCCAATCGGGCGTTGATTCGCGAGCGGCTCGGAAATGCGCTGGAGCGTTCGATTCGAAATGGCTTAAGCCTTGCATTGTTGTTTGTGGATCTCGACGGTTTTAAAGCGATAAATGACACCTACGGGCATGAGGCCGGCGATGCGCTACTAAAGTCGGTTTCTGCCCGGCTGCTGGAGCTGGTGCGGCCTGGCGACACAGTTGCGCGTCTCGCCGGAGATGAGTTCGTAGTGCTGTGTGAGCAGTTGGAACAGCCTGACACGATTTCGGCTATTGCCGACAGGATTAATGCCGAGCTGCGCAAACCTGTTGAGTTTAACCACACCCCGCTGTTCGTGACGGCCAGTATCGGGATTGCTATCGGTCATGGAAGTACACATTCCGCCGATGATTTGTTGCGCTCCGCCGACACCGCGATGTATGCGGTTAAAGAGAAGGGGCGTGACGGTTGGTTATTTTTCAATAATAGTTTGCAGGATCAGGCTCATCGCCGACTGACTGTGATGCAGGGTTTGCGCACCGCAATTCAGAACGACGAATTGTCATGCCGTTTTCAACCCATCGTGTTGGCGGAAAGTCGGCGCATCATCGGTGCCGAGCTGTTGTTGCGCTGGCATCCTGCCGCAGGAGAAATTTCCCCTGCGGTGTTCATTCCTATTGCCGAGACGACGGGGGCAATCATTGCCATCGGCGCATGGGTGTTTCGCCGGGGATGCGAGGCGGAAGTCGATTGGCGTTTACGCTGGGGGGAGAATGCGCCTTCTTATATTTCGATTAATGTGTCCACACGGCAACTGGGTGAAACAAATCTGGCAGAAGAGTTTTGCGAAATTCTGCGCGAGACCGGAGCCGATGCCAGCCGTATTCTGATTGAGATCACCGAGACTTCGTTGATGGCGGATGTTGAAACGAATTTGCGCGTGTTGCGTCAATTGGCCAATCTGGGTTTGCGCGTGGCGGTAGACGATTTTGGCACGGGTTACTCTTCATTGGCACAACTGACCCGCATGCCGGTGAGTGTGCTGAAGGTCGACAAAGCTTTTATTGACGGTATTGAAAGCAATCCGGAAAGCCGTACTGTGGTGCGCGCGATTATCGGATTGGGGCGCTCGCTGGGATTGAAACTGGTTGCGGAAGGGGTGGAGAACGAAGCGCAGATGCTCGAATTGCGTTCGCATGGTTGCGATTATATTCAGGGCTATCTTTGTCACCGTCCTCTGGATCAGAAAACATTTATCGAAACTGTTACCGGAGAGTTGGGGCGCGACAGGCAAGACGATAATCTGGCTTTGTATTTTTTGCTGTATATCAGTCAGGCCACCCCCGCAATGAACGAGCAGGTGTTGGAGCAAATTGTCAATGTATCGCATGAAAACAATAGTCCTGTAGGCTTGACCGGTTGTCTGCTTTATCAGGATGGCTACTTTATGCAACTGTTGGAAGGCGGCCGCGAAGAAGTGCTCGAACTGATGGAGCGAGTTAAGCTCGATCCGCGCCACAAAAACGTGCAAGTCGTCGCGCAAGGCTATGCGCAGCGCAGGATTTTTCTGGACTGGAATATGGGTTTTCGCGATATGTCTAAGCTGGAAGCTGATCCGGATTTCAGTGCATGGCGTAAGCGCACCATCAGTTTTTCCGAGCTGGCTGAAGACGCGCGTACTTGTTATGCCTTCATCAGCGCTTTTAGAGCGAGTTAATGCTACCTAGGTTTTTCCAGTAATTTATCCAGAGTGGCCCAGACGGATTGGAGGTCTGTGATGTCTGTAAAGGCCGCTGTGTAATTCATTTCTTGCTGCGTGAGCGGTTCTTCTATGGCTTGCAGCTTGTCCAGTACACCAAGATCCGCCTCGGACGCATCACTGCCGCGGCTGAGGATGCGCGCGCGCAAGGTCGCATCATCGGCTTGCAGCGAGGCGATGGTGAAACTTGCGTTCACCTCCGCCGCCAGTTTGCGGAACATCTCTCTTTCGCCGTACTTGAGGAACGCGGCATCAATAATGACCGTGCATCCGGCGCTCAACAAACTGCGTGCCGTCGCCACTAGATGGGCATAGGTATGTCGTGTTGCTTCGGCGCTGTAAATGTTCTGTACCGCGCGACTCTTTTCGAGTGCGGACAGTCCGAACAGGCGCTTGCGTTCCACATCGGAGCGCAGACGGATCGCTCCCAGATGTTCAAGCGCATGTTGGGAAAAAGTGCTTTTACCAGAGCCGGGCAGGCCGTGGGTGATCAGCAGCCGGGCGCGGCGCGGAAGCAGGAATCTGCCTGCCAAATCCAGATAAGCACGGCAGACGTTAATCGCCTGGGGATCTTTTTGCCGCGCACGGATAGCATTCACCTTGGCGCGCACTGTGGCGCGATAAGCACAATAAAAATCCAGCAATTCGACACCCGTGTAGTCGCCCGTCTGTTCCAGATAGGTATTGAGAAAACGATAGGCGAGGTCGCCGCGCCGGTGATACAGCAGATCCATGAACGGGAAAGCGATCTCATCCATCACGTCGATACTGCGCAGCGCCGGATTAAAGTCGATGCCGTCGAAGGGAACAGGATGCTTGGCGGAGAGCACGATGTTGCCGAGATGCAGGTCGCCGTGGCATTCGCGCAGATAGCCTTGAGCGCCACGTTCCGCTAGGCGTTGCTGGCAATGGCGGTAGGCGTGTTCGCTGGCCTGTTGCAGCGCGGCCAAATTATCTGCTGCGGGAAGCAGGTCTGTCAGTTGCGAAAAATTTTGAGCGAGCGCGATGCGGATGTTTGCCGAATCGGCTGCGACTGCAGGCAGTCCCGAGTGAAATTGTGCGAGTGTGCTTGCCAATGCGTCGATATGCCGCGCTTCAATTTTGTCGCGCATGATTAGTTGGTCGAATGTTTTTGCCGGTGCGAAGCGGCGCATTTTGACGGCGTATTCGATGGCGGGATGCGCGCCCCAGACGGGATGTGCGTGGCTGCCGCCGATGGAGGCCACGCCGAGATAAAGTTGCGGTGCGAGGCGGCGGTTGAGGCGCAGCTCTTCGTTGCAAAAGTGCTGGCGCGATTCGAGGGTGGAGGTGTCGAGAAAGCCGAGGTCGAGTGCCTTCTTGATTTTGTAGGCATACCGCCCGGCCAGCAGTACCCATGAAATATGGGTTTCAATGACGCGCACCGTTTTGGCTTGATGCGGGTACAGCGCGGGATCAAGCAGGGCTGCGATCAATTGTGTTTGCTGCTGCAATCCGGCTTGAGACATGCACTCTCCCTAATTCATTCGTCGTGCCGCCATGCTTTTTCCCAATGTTTCCAACTGGGTTACGGATAACAATTTTTCCGCCAGCGGCAGCAACTGGGAATTCTCCAATGTGATGTGGCCATCATACACGGCGATGAAATGTTCGGCTGCCACGGCATCAAGTCTGGCGGATGTGCCGTCCGCGATGCCGGTTAAATCGGAGCGCAAGCGCAGCCATGCGGCATCCATTATTTGATGCTCGCCCAGCAAGCGCGCGACCAGTGTTTGCGCTTCGACGGACGAGGTGGCGAGCAGGCGCGGAAATAAATCTTTTTCTTCGTCATCATGGTGATGCCGCCCCGCCGTATCGAAGTAGCGCAGGATAGCGCGTGCCGCTTGTTGTGTCTGCGTATCGCAGCCGTGTTGCGACAAGTGCGCGAGCAGTTTGTTGAGTGTGTCGCATTGGGACTGGATGCGGCCATGACAGGCACGCAGCATTTCCAGTGGATCGTCGAAGGAGGGGGCGGCTGTGCCGCCGATCAGGAGGTTCATCAGAGTGCGCGCCACGGCATGGGATCATGCGTCCATGCGGTGAGAACAATATAGAAAAATACCGCTTGCGCAGCCAGCCAGTAAATCAGTTTTGCCCGCTGTGTTTTGCCGCGCTTGAGGGCAAAATAGCCGAGCACGATGTAGAGCAGCAATGCGATGATTTTTGCCGCCAGCCAATTCGATGTGAGCGGCGAGATGCCGAGCATCACTGCGAGCGTGATGGCGCTGACTAGCAATACGGAGTCGATGAGGTGCGGCGCGATTTTTACCCAGCGTTGTTGCATCACGGGTGAGGCGCGCAGCACCCAGATGCCGCGCATGAAGAACAGGCTGTAACTGAGCGCGACACTGCTTAGGTGCAGCGCTTTAATGGTTGTGCTGCTCATGCAGTTTCGTTGCGTTCCTGCGCGCGGCGCAGTGCCAACGTGTATATCGCGGCGAGGTCTGCTTCGCTGATATCGATCACACCGTCCATTTGTCCGAGCGCCCATTCGAGGTCGCCCTGTTCCAGTGAGATAAACGGGCCGGGCTTGGGCGGTGCGGGTGGCGTGTGCGGCATCGGGTAGCGTCTGCCCGGCAGCATGTTGTTAATCAGCAAGGCCAGCACCAGGGAAATGCCCGCATTGATAGCCACCACGAGCAACACCCCTTGCCAGCCCATACTGTGAAACTGTGCGCTACCCAGTACCAGCGTGAGCGCGGTTGCCGCTCCCGGCGGATGCAGGCAGTTGAAATAGTGCATCAGGAAAATCGCGGCACCGACCGCAACGCCCGCCGCGATTAACGGATCATGGATGAACAGGATGGTCATCCAACCCGCGAGCGCGGAAATGAGGTGGCCTCCGATCAGATTCCACGGTTGCGCCAGCGGGCTATGCGGCACGGCGAACAGGAGCACGGCGGAGGCGGCCATCGAGCCCAGCATCAACAGCGGGTACGTGACTTGCGGCAAGTAGTGCAGCGTCACCGCGAGCAAAAAGATGGCGACCCCGCCCGCGATGCCGCTGCGGATTTTTTCGGATAGAGGAATCGGCGCGATGTGCGGCATGAATGTTTGGAGCATTTTTTTCAGGTTCATGCCGATCTCCTTGCGAAATTTAACCCGGATAATTCATTAGTTCCGTCATTCCCGCGCAGGCGGGAATCCAGCAAGAAAACAGCCCGCGAAGCGGACGCATCCTAGGTATTGACCCGCTACGCGGGGATTT
>JAGVIV010000203.1 GCA_020055845.1 Betaproteobacteria bacterium | reverse complement strand
GTGCAAAAAGCATGAGGGTATGCAAATTCCATTCCAGCTAAATATGCACTGATTTATATAGAACTAATTTTGAGGCCACAAACCAGCAAGCGATATGCGCCCTAATTTTGGGCGCAATTTAAATTGCAAGCACCAATATGGGGCGCATGGCAGTGCGTCGTTACGCCCAGTTATTGAGCGTTTTTTCTAGCCAAAATAAGCCGACGATGGTCTTACTATCTGTGATTTTTCCTGAGCGAATCCAGTCTATGGCCTCTGCGGGGGAGAGTTCAAACACCTCAAGAAACTCACCTTCATCCAGTTGCCGACCTTTATGGGAAAGTCCCTTTGCCAAGAAATACTCGATTTTCTCATCGGAAAAACCGATGCACGGCCAAGCAGTAGAAAGATGCGTCCATTCGCGCGCCTCATAACCGGTTTCTTCCAACAACTCCCGCTGTGCCGTTAGCAATGGCGCTTCGCCATGATCAATCTTGCCCGCGGGCAGCTCAATGAATTCCTGTCTGGGCGCATAACGGAACTGGCGCTCCATAATCAGATTGCCGTTGTCCAACAAGGCTATGATCGCTACCGCACCGGGATGTTTGACGTATTCGCGTATACAGACACCACCATCAGGCAAACTCGCACGGTCTTTGTATACCTGTATAAAACCTCCGGCATAAACCTGTTCCGTATCAAGTTGCTTCTCTGTCAGATCCATTTCCCCATTCCTCTCTAATTATTACCTCAAGTTTAGCCAACTCTCTCCGATACATAATTTAAAGGGAGACAGCCATGCTAAAAATATTCCTCACCATCGATCCAGAAACACACCGCGGCCTTTACGACAATGAGTCCACGTTTCTTGGGGTGTTTCAGTCCATGCAAGAAGCGCAAGCGGTACTGGGTGACACACTGAACTTTTGCAGTATCCGTTCCGGTGCCTGACATCAGACCGGCAGATTATCGATAAAGCGGCCCATCGCCAGCTTCATCGATAAAAAATTCGGGTTGAACATCAAGCGACGCAGGGTATGTTTTCTGAGGTTCTCCCGAGTAATCTCGCCAGACCATATCTCGCCCGGTTGCGTGTTGCAAATCGCGTATTTATCTATCGCCAGAGGATAATAATGAGCGCAATTGTTATAGGCCCCGCACTCTCCGTAGTAGCTGTCTTCAGGGGGTAAGACGATTGCGGTATGCGCCGAGCCGAGAATTTTTTGTTCCGGAAAAACACTGTCCACCGCTTCAAACCTGTCTTTGGCAAACGCTTGCGGTATCGTTGCCGCGTTTGAGAAGTAATACACCAGCTTGTTGGCGGGATGCGAGGCCTGCAACATAAAATCCACCGCAGCGGAGGTTCGCACGGTCACATCGTCCTGACTCGTGACCGCAAATACAGGAATCTTCACCTCGCGTTTATTCAAACTCTTGTGCAAGGCTTGGGTCAATGCATACATCTGTGCAGCCGCATTCTTGGGGAAGGACTCGTATTTATACTCATCCAGATCCGGCTTGATTGTCAGCCACTGTGCTGCCGGTTTCATCCAGCTATAACTTTTATGGAAATTTGCGAAAGCGGCCTTGGGGGATATTTTTAAGGCGGGAGCAAACAAGAACAGGCCACGCACTCGCGCATCATGCAGACTCTGATGAATACTCAGCGTAGCACCCGCGGAATACCCGCCGAGATAGACCTCATCTACCTCCCGCGAAAGCTGATCGACTCCATAAGCCACACATTTTTGCCATTCAGACCAATGCACATCCAGCAGATCACCGGGGCGAGTGCCGTGCCCTGGCAAAAGCAAGGCCATGACACGGAATCCATTTTCCTGAAAGATGCCGGCAAGATGACGCATGAAATACGGGGAGTCACTCAGACCATGAGTCAACAGGATACCGCGACGATAGGCTTTCTTTTTTCCCGCTGGATAAGCTGCGGCGGGTACAAGTTCAAACGGTGAATTGCCTGCAATGATCTTGTCTAGGGACTTGCCGTTCAAGTCTGGCCGCGACTGCATGATTATGCTGCGGCATTGTTCGATGTATTCGGGGAAGCTGACTGCTGCCGTTTTAAAGCACCCGTTCAAACCGGAAGGTTGATGCCTAAGCGACAGCGTTGGTAATTCTTGCTTGACGACGGCCCCGCTCGCGGCAGACATTGCTAGCCGACCAGGCTTGCCAGACTCAATAGCAGCAACAGAACCATCCAGAAAACCAAAGCCCGCCAGACCAGACCGACCGCACTCTGCATGAGATCGACATCGGCCTCGTTCTCCATGCCAATCTCGGGACGATACACCGGCGACGAATCCTGCACGATGGTCATGCCGAGACGTACACCCAGCGCCCCTGCACCGCTGGCCAGTACGATACCGGCTTCGGCATCCGGCCAGCTTTGTGCCTGACTACGCCAGCAATAAACTGTATCTTCAAAGTCGCCCACAATGGCAAAAGTCATCGCCGTCAAACGCAGCGGCAACCATTCCATCACACGATAAGCAAAGCGCGCGAATTCGCCAAACGCCCCCGTTTCTTCTGCACCGTACACTCCCCAGCGCGCATTCAGAAACAAGGCCATGCGATACAAAATCGCGCCTACCGGCCCGAGTCCAAGCAACATCAAAATTACGAACCAGGCCACCACACCGAACACATTTCGGTGGGATGCCAGCAAAGCCTGCTCGATCGTGACCCGGGCCACCTCTTCCGCGCTCAATTCATAGCAGGATTTCCCGCACCACTCGGAAAGCAGTGTGCGCGCCTTGTGCAGATCGCGGTTGCGCAGGGCTTTGTGGATATCGGTGAAATAATGACTGAAACGACGGAAACCCATCGTGAGATACAACACCAGCACACACTCAATCCAGGCGAGCAAAGGATGGATGCTCATCAACCACCAGAAGGCCAGAGACACCGACAACAAAGGCAAGGACATGGCGGCCAACCATGCGATTTTGCCGTGTTTACGCTCTCCGGCATCGCAATGATGCTGAAAATAATCCACATAGCTGCTCATCCAGGTGAACAGGTATTTACGGCTGGCCAAAGGGTGGAGTTGCTCCAATAGAAAAGCAACGATCAGAGAAAACAGGCTCATAGCGGCATTAGGCGACAGGACTGGAACTGGCTCACACAATACCACAGGGGCGTTTGGGCGTGAATCGAGTCACGCCTGATTTTAAGCAATCATCCCTGCCGCCACGGTGTTGTTGCTGGCCTCGTCGATCACGATGAAGCTGCCCGTAGCGCGATCCGTGATGTAACTGTCGAACACCAGCGGCTGCTGGATCTTGAGCGCCACACGGGCGATGTCGTTCATATTCAGTTTTTCCGCCGCATGCTGCTCCAAGGTGTTCACATCGACACGGTAGTCCAGGCGCGAGAACAGGCACTTCGCGGTGCGCGTGGTATGTTTGACCAGATACTTGCGGTTCTTGTCCAGCGGTGTCTCCGACAACCAGCACAACATCGCTTCAAATTCTTTCTCTACCTTGGGGGCATTCGCGCCAGCCTTGACGAACATGTCGCCGCGGGAAATATCGATCTCGTCGGCCAGCGTAATCGTCACGGACTGCGGTGCAAAAGCACTTTGCAGCTTGCCGTCGTAAGTGACGATCTCTTTGACCCGGGTGCTGCGCCCCGAGGGCAACACGGTGATTTCATCGCCCACCGACACTTCACCCGCTTCGATGCGTCCCATAAAGCCGCGGAAGTCGTGATACTCCTCGGTCTGCGGACGGCAGACCCACTGCACCGGAAAGCGGAAGTCACTGGTGTTTACGTCATGGTCAATTTCAACTTTTTCCAGCAGCTCCAGCAGCGCGGGGCCTGTGTACCAGCCCAGCTGATCGCCGCGGTCCACCACCATGTCGCCATTCAATGCGGACATTGGAATGCAGGTCACATCATGCAGATTCAATTGTGCGGCGAATTTTTTGTACTCGGTCACGATCTCGTCGAAACGGGCTTGCGAGTAATCCACCATGTCCATCTTGTTCACGGCCAGCACGATGTGCGGCACGCCAACCAAGCTGGCAAGATAAGTGTGGCGGCGCGTCTGTGTCAGCACGCCTTTGCGCGCATCGATCAAAATCACTACCAGATTGGCAGTGGAGGCCGCCGTCACCATATTGCGTGTGTACTGCTCATGCCCGGGCGTATCACCGATGATGAATTTGCGCTTGGGCGTGGCGAAGTAGCGATACGCCACGTCGATGGTGATGCCCTGCTCGCGCTCGGCTTGCAGGCCATCGGTGAGCAGAGACAAGTCAACCGCGGCCATACCGCGCTTTTCACTGGTCTTGGAAATAGCCGAGAATTGATCCTCGAAAATGGATTTCGAGTCGTGCAGTAAACGCCCGATCAGGGTGCTCTTGCCGTCGTCCACAGAACCGGCGGTGATAAAACGTAGTAGTTGTGTCGTGTTGCTCATTTAGAAATATCCTTCTTTTTTTCTCAGTTCCATCGATGCTTCCGAGGTCTGGTCGTCCATGCGTGTCGCCCCGCGTTCGGTAATCCGCGTGGTCGCAGTTTCTTCGATAATTTCATCCACTGTGCGTGCGGTCGATTCGACCGGTGCGGTGCAGGTCATATCGCCCACGGTGCGGAAACGCACGGTGGCCACTTCCACTTTTTCACCGGGCTTGGGCTGTACCAGATGCGACACGGGGATCACATTGCCGCCGCGACGGATGACTTCGCGTTCATGCGCGTAGTAGATGCTGGGAATATAAAGCTTCTCGCGTCCGATGTATTGCCAGATGTCCATCTCGGTCCAATTGGAAATCGGGAACACACGGATGTTCTCTCCGGCATGCACACGGGTGTTATACGTGTCCCACAGCTCCGGGCGCTGGTTCTTCGGATCCCATTGGCCGAACTCGTCGCGGAAGGAAAAGATACGCTCCTTGGCGCGCGCTTTTTCTTCATCGCGGCGTGCGCCGCCCATGCAGGCATCGAAGCCGAATTCGGCAATGGTCTCCAGCAGCGTTACCGATTGGAATGGATTGCGCGGCTTCTCCGTATCCTTGATTACGATAGTGCCGCGTTTGATGGAGTCCTCCAGCGAACGCACGATAAGGCGCTCCCCCAGATCCGCCGCCAGTTTGTCGCGACACGCGATGACCTCTGGAAAATTGTGTTCGGTATCAATGTGCACCAGCGGGAACGGAAACTTCGCCGGACGGAAAGCTTTCTCGGCCAGACGCAGCATCACGATGGAGTCTTTGCCGCCGGAAAACAGCAGCGCCGGATTCTTACATTCCGCCGCGACCTCGCGCATGATGTGGATGGATTCGCTTTCGAGAGCGTCCAAATGGGTGAAGGTGTGTTTGCTCATTTTCTCTCTCTATTTTTCAAACTTTTTTGCTTTAGCAGTAGGTCGGGTTACGCTGCGCTAACCCGATCTACGAAAATCATTTTGCTGCGGTAAATTTTAGTGCAGAGGTCTTGCCGACATGCAGCCCACATTCCTTATTCTGTTGCGGTTTTGGCTTCGACTAACGCCGCGCTACGCACGGCATAAGTCTTCGCCGAAACCCAGAGAACAAACGGGCTACGCCCGTTTCGGAATGCGGCTTGCTACATGCAAGCCACACTCCTTGTTCTCTGGGTTTTCCCACCACCACCGCCCGGCGCGAATATCCTCACCTGGTGTGATAGCACGTGTGCAAGGCGCACAACCGATGCTGGGATAAAACTGGTCGTGCAGCGCATTATACGGAACGTCATTGGCTTTGATGTATTCCCACACCTCGGCATTGCTCCAGTCCAGCAGCGGATTGAACTTTTGCAAACCATGATCGGCATCGAAGGCGGACACTTCCAGACTGCCGCGCGTGACTGCCTGTTCACGGCGCATGCCGGTGATCCATGCTTTCTTGCCGGATAAAGCACGCTTCAATGGCTCGACTTTGCGCGCATGACAGCAAGCCTTGCGGTTGTCCACACTGTCGTAAAAACCGTTGACACCATTTTTTCCGACCAGTGCCTCGGTCGATGTTGCATCGGGAAAATACACCTGTAGCGGCACGCTATAACGGTTACGCACCTGTTGCATCAGGTCGTAAGTCTCCTGCGGCAAACGTCCGGTATCCAGGCTGAACATCTGAATGTCCGGTTGATGCTTGGCGATAAGATCGGTGAGCACCATATCTTCCGCTCCCAGACTGTTGGCAAAGGTCAGCGGCGCGAACTCTTTTGCCGCTTGCTGCAATACGGCAACAGTTTGATCAATTTTTTGCTGCAAGCTGCTCATGCTGCAACTCCTCTGCCCGCGCGCCGGTACAGCGGCAGTGCATTGTCTGTGGAAGCCTGATAGCTCAGCGAAAAGTCATTCAGGCCATTCAGCGCATCCAGTATGTCTTTGTCCGCCCTGATTGCAAACGCATCAAAGCCGACGCGCTGCAGGTAGAACAATTGGTCGCGCAACACATCGCCAATGGCGCGCAATTCGCCGCGATAGTTGCAGCGATTGCGCAAATTGAAGGCGATGCTGTAACCGCGCCCGTCCGCAAACTTGGGAAAATCCACCGCGATGACAGGAAGCTTCTCCGCATCGTTTTGCAAGTCTTCCGCGCGTTCGTCACTGGCGAACCACACGCCGATATCGGCGCGGTGCAGCAGTGCCTCGCGCTGTGCCAGCCAGACTTTAAGCGGCACGAGCACTTTACCGGACGGCACTTTGATAGCGTCGGCGGTGTCTGTTTCGCCCAAGCGCAGCACGCTCCAGCTATCTTCGACGACGGTTTTGTCTTTGATTATTTTCATCAGAACCTCGGCGAGTAGTAAGGATTGTCGTAAGGCGTGCCGACTTTAATCAGGTCATAATCGGGCAACAGCAGCTTCTCGTTTTGCGGCACCGGAGTCGCGTACACATATTCGGCGAACGGCTCAATGCCAAGACGGCGCACCGTTTCAACGAAACGCTCCCCCTCGTGCCGTTCACGCACATACACCTGCAACAGACGCGCAACGACCTCGGGGATTTGTGCGAACGAAAACGAGCGTCCGATAATTTTGCCCACATTGGCCGGGCTGCCTTTGTTCCCGCCAATGGACACTTGGTACCATTCTTCGCCCGATTTATCCACGCCCAAAATACCGATGTGGCCAACATGGTGATGGGCACAGGCATTCACGCAACCGGAGATGTTGAGGTCTAGGTCGCCGATGTCCTGCAAATAATCAATATCGTCGAAGCGCTCATCCACCGCCTTGGCCAGCGTGATGGAACGCGCATTGGCCAGCGTGCAGAAGTCGCCGCCGGGGCAGCAGATGATGTCGGTCAGCAGACCGATGTTGGGCGTTGCCAAACCGTTGGCTTTCGCGCTTTCCCAGAGGCTGATGAGGTCGGACTGTTTCACATCGGCCAGCACCAGATTTTGCATGTGGGTGACGCGCAATTCGCCGAAGCTGAATTTATCGGCCATCTCTGCCGCCGCATCCATTTGCTCCGCCGAAGCATCGCCCGGTGCAGCACCTGCGCGCTTGAGAGACAACTCCACCGCCGCGTATCCAGCCGCCTTGTGCGGTTTGACATTGCGCGCGAGCCAGTTGGCAAAGGCTTTGTTGTCGCGTTGCAAAGCAGCAACTGCCGCATCCTTCGCGGGCAGATTTTCGTAAACCGGTGCGGTGAAGCAGGCCGCCACGCGATCCAGTTCCGCCTGCGTCAGTGTGCAGGGGCCGTCTTTGGTGAACTTCCAGTCCGCTTCCACCTGACGGCGGAATTCTTCAATACCGAGCGCCTTCACCAGAATCTTGATGCGCGCCTTGTAAAGATTGTCGCGGCGACCGTATTCGTTGAACACGCGCACGATGGACTCGACGTAAGTGATGATGTGCTGCCAGGGAATAAAATCGGCGATCTCAGTGCCGATGACCGGCGTGCGCCCCAAACCACCGCCGACCATCACGCGAAACCCGACCTCGCCCTGCGCATTTTTCACCGCCTGCAAACCGACATCGTTGATTTGAATCGCCGCACGGTCAGTCGTTGCACCGGTAATGGAGAACTTGAACTTGCGCGGCAGAAAGGCAAACTCGGGATGCAGTGTGCTCCACTGGCGCAGTATCTCGGCATAAGGACGCGGATCAACAATCTCGTCCTGCGCCACCCCGGCGAATTCATCGCTGGTGGTGTTGCGGATGCAGTTTCCGGAAGTCTGGGTGGCGTGCATTTCCACCGATGCCAGATCGGCCAGAATATCCGGCGCGTCTTCCAGTTTTAGCCAGTTGAACTGCACGTTCTGGCGTGTGGTGAAGTGGCCGTAGCCGCGGTCGTACTTGCGTGCGATATGGGCAAACATACGCAACTGTTTCGCGCTCAACATTCCGTAAGGCACTGCGATGCGCATCATATAGGCATGAATCTGCATATACAGGCCATTTTGCAGACGCAGAATGCGGAACTCGTCTTCCTTCAGCTCGCCGGACAAGCGACGGCGCACTTGATCGCGGAACTGCGCCACGCGCTGTGCCGTAATCTGATGATCGAATTGATCGTAGCGATACATCGTTATGCCTCTGCCGGATAGCTTTTGGAAACGGGCAGCAGCAGTGCTGCGTCCAGCGGAAATTTTGCACCGTAAGCGAGGATGTGCGCCACGTCCGAATCCTCATCGTGGCGCAGGGCTGCACCGATATAAGCATGTTCGCCGGTCTGTCCCACCACCACGCCGATGCGGCCGCCACAGCCGTTAAACCAGCTTACTTGTTTGGGTTTATTGGGATTGTTCGCACTCATATCTTTTCCTTATTCCGATTCGTATTCATCTACAAAACCTAAAACATTAGCCACAGAGCACACAGAGAAAATCAAACCCGAAACCGAACCTCTCTGTGGCAAAAAATTTATTTATAAAAAACCATCTTCAATCCGATAATCAGCAACATCGTCGCCAATAGCGGACGCAATACTTTTTCCGGCACTTTTGCACTCAGGTGGCTACCGATATAAATACCGGGCAAGGACCCCAGCAATAAACTGCCCAGCAACACAAAGTCCACCGTGCCCAGCGCCATATGTCCCATGCCCGCCACTGCGGTCAGCGGCACGGCATGTACGATATCCGTACCGACCACTTTCACCGGTGTCATGCGCGGATACAGGAACAACAGTGCCACCGTGCCCAACACACCCGCACCTATGGAAGAGATGGTCACCAACGTACCAACTACCAAGCCTGTCGCAATCGTGGCGGCAGGCAAATAGCGATGATGCAATTCATACACCGAGCCGTCTTTGCGCCGCGCCAATTTTTTAATCTGGTCTTTGAGCAGCAATGCCGTGGCAGTCGCCAACAGCGCCACACTCAATACACTGCTCACCAGTGTGCGCAAAGTTTTCTCGTCCAGCGCAAGAAATTTTAACAGCGCGATTGTAAGCAATGCGGCGGGAAAGCTCCCCAGACTCAGCAGGCCGACCACTTTCCAGTCCACCGAGCCGTTGCGGCTATGCACCCAGCCACCCAGAGATTTGGTCAGCGAGGCGTACAACAGATCCGTGCCCACCGCCGTCGCTGGCGACACGCCGAAGAACAACACCAGCAAAGGGGTCATCAGCGAACCGCCGCCCACACCGGTCACGCCGACTATCAAGCCCACCGCAAAACCGGATACCGTGTACAACCAATCCATAATATGAGCCGCCTCTTCAATTCAGGCGCGCATTCTAGTCGAACGCGAATATACTATTAAATACTTTTTTGTTAGTATTTTATAACCACAAGATATATCGAGCTGGAATTTATGAATCTACAACAATTACGTTACCTGAACGAGATCGTGCGCCGGGGGCTGAATATCTCGGATGCCGCCGCCGCGCTTTACACATCACAACCCGGCATCAGCAAACAAATCAAATTACTCGAGGAAGAGCTGGGAACAGAAATCTTCGTGCGCAACGGCAAACGCATCGTTGCTCTGACAGCCCCGGGGAAAACAATCCTGGATATCGCCCGGCGTATCCTGCACGAGTCGGACAATTTGAAACAGGTCGGGCAGGAATATCAGGATCAAGATAGCGGACAACTGGTCCTTGCCACCACCCACACACAGGCGCGCTATGTGCTTCCCCCGGTGGTAAAACAGTTCATCAAACGCTACCCCAAGGTCAAACTCGGCCTGCATCAGGGCAATCCGACACAGATTGCCGAACAAGTGCTCAACCGCGAGGCCGATGTGGCCATCGCTTCTGAAAGCATCATGCTGTTCGACGGCCTGATTTCCCTGCCCTGCTACGAGTGGCATCACTGTGTGGTTGTCCCAGCCAAACATCCTCTCGCAGATGTCAAAAGACCGACACTGGCCAAACTCGCGCAGTATCCCATCATCACCTATGACTTCGCCTTCAGCGGACGCAGCAAAATCGACGAGGCATTTGGCGCGGCGCATATCAATCCGAATATCGCACTCACCGCTATCGATGCCGATGTGATCAAAACTTATGTCGAACTGGGACTGGGTATAGGCATTCTCGCCGAGCTGGCATTCATACCTGAGCGCGACCGCCATCTGCGCAAAATCGATGTCTCGCATCTGTTCAAACCCACCACCACACATTTGGCTATCCGCAAAAACGAATATCTGCGCGGTTATACTTACGACTTCATCGAGCTATTTGCGCCGCACCTGACACGCGAGGCAGTGACAAAAGCCATGCACATCAATCTTTGAGAATCCGTTTTGAGGAACGACATGAACGAAACATTACGCACCCAGCAAGCCCACCGCAGCATCCGCGACTACCAGGACACCCCGGTTAACGACGCGATGCTGGATCAGATTATCGCCGCCGCCCACCGCGCGCCGACCTCGATGAATGCCCAGGAAATTTCGCTGGTGGTGGTGCGCGATGCCGCCACGCGCGCCAAAATCGCCGAACTCTCCGGTGGCCAGGCGTGGATCATTAAAGCCCCCGTATTCATCACTATCGTAATCGACTTTCACAAGACCGACCTCGGTGTGCGCAAAGCGGGCAAGACACAGCTCATCCACGAAAGTATGGAAGGCTTCGGCGTGGCATCCACGGACGCGGGCATCGTGCTTGGCATGCTGATTACCGCCGCCGAATCGCTGGGCTTGGGCATCGTCCCCATCGGCAGCATTCGCCGCAATCCGCAGGGCATGATCGACCTGCTCGGACTGCCGCCGCTAACCTTCCCGCTAGTCGGTCTGTGCATCGGACACATCGACAAAAACGCGCCGCAAAAACCGCGCATGGACATCAAGACCTTCCGCCACGACGAACACTACGATGCTTCCGGCTACCCCGCCGCTATTGACGCTTACGATGAAGCTCTCGTCTATTTCTGGAAAGAGGTCGCCCGCAGCACCGGGCTCCCCTGGTCGGAGGCATTGGCAATCCGCTTTCCCGAAGTCTATTTTCCACAGGTGAAACCCGTTGCCGCGATGCAGGGACTGCTCAACGATAAATAAAAGCCATCGGCTACGCCTAACACAGCAACATCAAAAGGCTTTATCAACGCATCAATATGGGCTCAGGACAGCGCAATACGCTCTGACACCAATCTGATACTGGCTAAACACCCTATGATTTCTGTGGCTTAATTTCTATTTTTGGGATGTTTTAAGGTAAGCTTGGCAGATTAACAAACGTAACCGGAGTAAGGCATGGCTGATCCAAATATGAAAATCTTAGTGGTGGACGATTTTTCCACCATGCGGCGCATCGTGCGCAATCTGCTCAAAGAACTTGGCTTTGCCAATGTTTCCGAAGCGGAAGACGGTGTTGATGCACTGAACAAATTACGCAGCGAGGGCAATTTTGAGTTCGTGGTATCCGACTGGAATATGCCGAACATGACCGGTATCGACTTGCTGCGCGCTATCCGTGCCGATGCCGCACTTAAACACCTGCCGGTTTTGATGGTCACCGCCGAGGCCAAACGCGAAAATATCATCGAGGCGGCGCAGGCAGGGGCTTCAGGATATGTGGTCAAGCCGTTTACGGCTGCCACCCTGGATGAAAAACTGAAAAAGATATTTTTAACCATGCAAAAGTGAGCAAGTGATGGACTCGCCAACCCCGCGCAAAAAACGTTCCTCTCTGCCCGATGCCAAAGTAGAAAAAATCGGCATCGCCACTGCAAAACTCCATCGCATACTCAAAGAACTTGGACACACTCGCGGTCTGGAAATGAGTGCATCCACCATGCCGGATGCACGCGAGCGCCTGTCGTTTATCGACAAATCCATGCATGAAGCGTCGGAAAAAACCATCAGCGCAGTGGAAGCCTCTTTGCCGCTGGTGAGCAACAGCCGCGCCATATGCGGCGAATTATCCATGCGCCTCGCGGATGCGCGCTTCAGCGAACACCAAGAGCTTGTCATGGAAGTTAGCTCCAAATTGGGCGAGCTCGCGATGGCGGATGAAAGTGTGCGCCACAATCTGTTGCAGATTATGGAAGCTCAGGAATTTCGAGATGTAGCCGGACAAATGGTCAACAAGATTGTCAACGCCGCCGTCGAAATCGAAAACATTTTGCTCGATATCCTCAAGGAATATGCGCCTGATAACAAAGATTCACTAATCAGCACCGAAGGTTTGACCGCCGGCCCTGGCGCTCAGGCCAAAGACAGCGTCAAAGGCCAGGACGAAGTGGACGATTTGCTGGCTTCGCTCGGCCTTTGATACTCGCTCCCTTGCTTGTTCGCCATGTAAATTAGGGTAAATGAAAGATTTTGTTATGTCGTGAAAGCCCTCTTTGCTAGAAAATAGAATCATCCTGATTTATTTTCGCAAGCTGTAAACAAGAAACACCTTAACTTCAAACCATTCCCGTCAAATCTTCATCAAATTCGCGACGTTCGTGGTATTATTTCCCGCATAGGAGTAGCGGAAGATGTTTAGCTTTCAAGATGTCAAAAACGAAAGCAACGTGTTTCTCACATAAAGGTTTATGCCGATAGCATTCGATGCTCGATTTCAACAGCGGGGGTTAGCTCCGTTGGTTCAGTGTTTACAGCGTTTTGTATTCATAGCATTGTTCGCTTCGATGTTTACAGCCTGTGCCGCAAAACGCGACCACTATGATATCCCCGCCCTAGATCTTCCCAAGCAATATGCCAAAGCGCCAAGCGCAAACGATATTGCCGATTTCAACAACACACCCTCTGCTTCAGTTGCTCCCGTGCTCGCATCACCGTTCAGCGCGGCACTTGCGGAATGGTGGCGACTGTTGGGCAGCGAGGAACTCAATGCCTTGATGGATCGCGCACTGGCGAACAATCCCGACCTGAGAATTGCCGCCCTGCGTATCGCAC
This sequence comes from Betaproteobacteria bacterium, assembly GCA_020055845.1. Taxonomy (GTDB): domain Bacteria; phylum Pseudomonadota; class Gammaproteobacteria; order Burkholderiales; family Gallionellaceae; genus PALSA-1006. Next base: position 5,129 of record JAGVIV010000203.1, on the reverse strand, counting down.
AAAGCAAAGCCCGCCTTGATCAGGCAGGAAGCGACAAACTTCCCGCGCTCACCCTGCCCCTTTCTTTCGGCACGGGAACATCCGCCTACGGCGCAAAGACCATGAACCAGCTGAGCCTCAAAGGGGACTGGCGTCCCGACATTTGGGGCGAGACGGCTTCCATGTACGAATCCTCCGAGCTGCAATTATTGCGTGCCACTTATCAGCGCGACGACATGCAAAGAAATGTCGCTGCCAATGTGGTCGTAACCTACGTCGAATACCTGTCGCTCAACGACCGCATGAAAGTGGCGCGGGCAACCGAAAAATCTCTGGAAGAAATGCTGGCATCGGTGAATGCACGCCTGAAGATTGGCGATGCCACCATCACCGAGATGGAACAGCAAAAATCCGCCGTCTACGCCGTCAGATCGACGCTTCCCGTGCTCGCGCAACAGCGTGAACTCATTTTGAACCGCCTTGCCTCGCAGCTCGGGGCGGTGCCCGTGGAACTGAAACTTTCCCACAACGGACTGAGCTCAATCAAGTTCCCCATGGTTCTTCCCGGCGTGCCTTCGGCATTGCTATTGCGCCGCCCAGATGTAAGAGCGATGGAATCCCGTTTATTGGCTGCAGATGCCGACATTGATGTCGCACGGGCACGCATCCTTCCCCCGCTGGACCTGACTGCGCAAGCGGGCTATGGCAGCATCTATATGTCACAGCTATTCATGCCCGGATCAATATTTTGGAACACGATTGCCAATCTCTCGATTTCCATATTCGATAGCGGAAAACGCGCCAAAGAAATCGAATTTGCCCAGGCCGCGCACGAAGAAATGCTGGAAACCTATGTGCGCGTAATCTACGACGCGGTGCGCGAAGTCGATGATGCGCTCAGCGCAATCAACTTCATGGGAAAACGCCTGGAGGCGCAGGGAATGGCCGCGGATTCGGCGCTGCGTGCATGGAATTACAGCCAAGAGGCATTTATGTCCGGCGCGGTCGATTATCTGGTGATACTGGATACACAGCGCACCTATCAGCGCAATTTGGATGATCTGCACAATATGCGTTTGGAGCGCTATCGCGGTCTGGTAAATCTGTTCAGCGCCTTGGGTGGAGGCGTTCCCAGCGGGGATGCAATGCCCGGAAGTGGTATGCGTCCCCGCGCACTCGCGGACGAGATTGACTATGGCGCGATTCTCACCGACGCATCCAGCTCCTCTCAAGATAAAACACAGCTCAGCAACGGCAATGGCAGCGGAGGTTTTATGAAAACATCCCAGAATCTGATGTTCGGCTCCAGACTCGAAAGCCGCATACTCATCGAAAAAGTAGACTGGGCTGCAAGCTCCTTGCGCAACAAAGAGAATTCCTGGCTGGTCGAGCTCACGGGCGTGTATGACCGCGGTGCAGTTTTGCCGGCCTGGCGTGATATGAATGCGCGCTTTCCTGTGCAGATGGCAAAACAAACTATGCTGCCGCAACGCCAGGGACTCGTGACCATAAACAAAAAAGAACGCGCCTCCTGGTATCGCCTGTTCATCGCCAGTTTTTCCGACAGCAAAAGTGCGGACGAATTTTGCGGGATGTTGCGAGCAGGCCAGCAAAGCTGCAGTGTCGTCACCGCAAAATCCATCAAGGGCAAAGGTGAATTCGCCGTACTGCTTCCTTCCTCGACAAAGGACAATGAAAAAGATAGTACGACAGCGCAAATTACCCTTGCTCCCGTCAAAACGAGTGCGGAAAAATCAGCACCCATACCGTTGCGTCTCGCCGCCCTTCCTGATGGGCAATCCGGCATAGAGGAAAAAACTGCATCCGTAAAGATGCCCAATAAAGAACAGTTCGATGGTATTGACTGGTCCGGCCAGCAGTTCTGGTTGGTCGAGATGCTTGATGCTCACGAACACCGCGCTATTTCCAAAGCATGGCGTGAGTTGATCACGCGTTTTCCCGCGCTCATGAAGAATCACACCATACTCCCGCGCCGCCAAGCAGATATGAGCGGGACCGGCGCTGAGCGCGCGTTCCGTTATCAGCTGTTCATCGCCAACTTCCCCTCAAAAGCGCTTGCTGACGAATTCTGCGCGACGCTCCTGTCCGGTCAGCAACGCTGTAAGGTTGTGTCTTCGCAGACACTGGCGGAAAAAGACGAGCCGGACGCCTATGCCCCGGCAAACAAAAACAGCAATTCCAATCAATCTAGCGGCGAAAGACGTCCATGAGCGAAAACACGCAAACGACACCGCAAGCTGAACTTAGCCAGCGCCAGCTGCAGATACTCAAACTATTGCAGGCCGGAAAAGTCAACAAAGAGGTTGCGCAGGAATTGGGTATCGGCCTTGGCACGGTCAAACAGCACATTGTCGCAATCTTCAAAAAATTGAATGTCAGTAACCGCGCCATGGCCGCAACCCAAGGCATGGAGCTATTTCAGGAACAGGAAACCCGCGCTGCGGCCTTACCGTCCGCCGAACTATTAGCCTGCCGTCCCTGTGTCGTACTTAGCATCGCCTTGCCTGCGGATGCAACGCCGCTAGCAACCAAACTGATGTACGGCAGTCTGGCCGCGATGGCATCTGCCAACAACGCCGTTTTTCTGGCGCGCAACGGTAACGCGGGCGACCTGATATTTGGTATTCAGCGCGTCACCGAATACGATTTGGCCATGGCGTTGCAGGCTGCCCGCGCAGTTTACGACGACCTGTCCAGCCTTGATGCGAAGACGGCAGACGACTTGCACGGCTGCATGACTGCGGGGATTGCCTTTGCCAGTATGGAACGTTTCGGCGGATGGACGGGGGAAGTGATTGCCAGTACCGCGATTGCCTCCGCCCGTGAGTTGCTCAACGCTACCCCCACCGGCCAGTTTTTATTCGACAGCACAGCGTTGGATCTCATCGAGCTGTTTGGCATCGGCGGCACTCAAAATATTTCCGCCAATATGCATTTTCAGGAACTGCGGAAATTACACTGGACCGGTGCTAGGCGCTCGTATCATCTGGTCGGCCGCGTCGCAGAGCTTACCCAACTTTATGCCGCACTGGGCGATGCTGCCAAAGGCCAAGGGAAACTGATCTTTGTGGAAGGCGAGATGGGCATGGGGAAATCCAGCCTGTGTGACGCGATTGCAAAACTCTGCCTGCAACAGCACGGGGAAGTTTCCTTCTATCGCGGCCTGCCGTCCGTTTTGGGTAAATATCTCTACGACACGATAAATGCCGCAGAACTTTCCGCCGAAGAGGCCGCGGCACATTTGCGCACCAGCCCCGGCACACTCCCGCAACTGGCCGTCATTGATGATTTTCATTTACTAACGCAAGAGCATCAGCTCTTGCTGTCGTCCGCTGCTGCAGATGCGGTGGGACTCGGCAAACTGGTGATTTTTGCAGGCCGCAGATGGCATCGCAAAAATCCTGAACAGGCCGTGCCGACGATCAGCCTGCGGCGTTTGTCCGCGCAGGCCATTCAAGTGCTGGTACGCAACGCTCTGGGGAAAGGCGCCATCAAAGAGCGGGCGAATAAAGTCCAGCGCATCAGCAGCACCGCAGCCGGTGTCCCCCTGTTTGCCGTGGAGTTGGCACGCCATCATGAAACTGAACAACTGACCTTGCCGCTGCGTGTCGCAATCAATGCCCGCTTAGACAGTTTGCGCCTGGACCACAACCTGCTGCGTGAAATTGCCAAAAATGCAGCGGGTGCAAATCTGGAAAGCATCGCGATGACTCTGGCAGAAAGTGTGCCCAGCTTGCAGGCGCAAATGGAGCGCGCCATTGCCGCTGGCGTATTGTCGTGCGGCAGCGACGGATGGATTACTTTCACCCATCCGCTGCTGCGCCAAGCGATAGAAAATTTGGTCATGGAATGATGGCGACCTCATCTCCCAATTCCCGCACAAAACCCAGTCTGGACGGACGGGGTAAAGCCCGCGCTAGCGGCCATACCCTCATCGATAGTGCTTTGCGCCAGCTTTTCCGCTCTCCCGATTTGCGCAGAATGCTGCCCGGACTCGGCCTGTCCACGCTGCTCTCCAACTTCCTCGCGCTTGCACTCCCGCTTGCCATTCTGCAGATTCTAGACCGCGTTGTAGCCAATCAATCGCTAGAGACACTGTCATTCCTGGTCATCGGTGTCGTCATCGCGCTGGTGTTGGAAGAGATACTGCGCTCTATAAATGTGCAAATCACCAGCTGGCTGGGAGCCCGCTTCGAACACAACACCAGCATCGCGGCACTCGAACGTCTGATGCACGTTCCTTTGCAACGCTATCAGCAAGACGAACCCGGCGTGCATGAAGAACGTATTCTGGCGACCACTAAAGTAGCCGCCTTCTATTCAGGCCAGGCCCTGCTTGTTTTGTTCGACCTTCCTTTCGTGCTGATCTTCGCGCTGCTGATTTACATCATCGGCGGGTGGCTGGTACTCGTGCCGATTTTTCTACTGCTCCTGTTCTTCTATCTCATTACGCATTTCGGTCACTGGATGCGCGAACAGGTTCAAAAACGTATCGTGCAAGACGACCGCCGCCTGGGTTTCCTTACTGAAGTGCTGTCCGGTATCTATTCCGTTAAGACACTGACGATGGAATCACTCATGTTGCGTCGTTACGAGCGCCTGCAGGAGACCAACTCGGTACTGGGGGACGCGCTGATCCGCGGTAATGCGCTGGCGTCCAATATGGGCATGCTGTTCTCGCAAGTGATGGTGGTATCCGTGGCATTCACCAGCTCATGGCTCGTCATCAGCGGAAAAATGACACCCGGAGGTCTGGCCGCCTGCATGATGCTGTCGGTACGGGCGTTGCAGCCGTTGCGCAGCGGTCTGTCGGTGTGGATGCGCTACCAGTCCTTCGTTGCCGCAATGAACCGTCTCAATCAGGTGTTCGAGATGCCTTACGACGATGACTCGGGCAAGCCGGTCATGCCCCCAGTCCAAAAGGAATTCGAACTGCGCCACATCACCCTGAAGTTCAAGAACGCAGATTCCATCTCCACCTTATCCTTGTCCAAGAACGTGCTTTACGGCGGCGTGAAAGACAGCAAGAGCGAGGGGGGAGAAGATCTGCTGTTCTCGAATATGGCGCAACGCATGGAGCTATTTTCAGACATCTCGCTCAAGCTGGAAGCGGGTGAATACATCGCCAT
>JAGVIV010000199.1 GCA_020055845.1 Betaproteobacteria bacterium | reverse complement strand
TCGTCGCCACCGATCAGGATCAACGCGCGCTCAACTGCGCGCGCGAAAATTTGGAGTGGCTGAATTTGGCCGCCCACGTCGAAGTCATACAGGCCGATCTTTTTCCTGAAGGACGCGCGGCACTGATCGTGTGCAACCCGCCGTGGGTTCCGGCGCGGCCCAGTTCGCCGCTGGAGTACGCCGTGTTCGACCCCGAGAGCCGGATGTTGCGCGGATTTCTAAAAGGACTGGCAGCGCACTTGGAGCCGGGCGGTGAAGGTTGGCTGATTCTCTCCGATCTGGCCGAGCATTTGGGGTTGCGCAGCCGCGATGAATTGCTTTTGGAGATCGAGGCGGCAGGTTTGCAGGTCTTGTGGAAAACCGATGTGAAGCCACATCATCCCCGCGTCTCCGATGCCAGAGACCCGCTGCATGCGGCGCGCGCAGCGGAGCTCACCTCGCTGTGGCGGCTTGCGGCAAAATAACCTTGATGGATTACCCTGCATTCACCGCCTGAGCAACACCTTGCTCACCACCACACAGGTTTGCCAGCCCTGGGTCAATACGATATAAAAAGCCCGCATAAATGCGGGCTTTGGCTACCTTCTTAACAAAATAACGTTCTATTCAAAACGGTATGTCGTCATCGAAATTATCGAAATTGCTCTTGCCTGCTGGAGCTGCGGCAGGCTTGGACGCAGGTGCGCTACGTGCCGGAGCTGATGACGACGATTGATTTTCCACTACTTCGAAACTGCCTGCGCCGCCGGTCTTACTGCCCAGCATTTGCATCTGATCGACGATGATCTCGGTGGTGTAACGCTCTTGTCCTTCTTTAGTCTGGTATTTGCGCGTCTGGATCTTGCCCTCGACGTAAATCTGCGCACCTTTTTTCAGGTACTCGCCTGCCACTTCGGCCAAGCGACGGTAGAACACAAGGTTATGCCATTCGGTTTTTTCCTGCTTCTCGCCGCTCTTGTCTTTCCAGTTTTCGGAAGTCGCCAAGGTGGCGTTGGTCACGGCTTCGCCGCTGGTCATATAACGGGTTTCCGGATCTTTGCCCAAACGTCCTACCAAAATTACTTTGTTCACCGACATGTCATACCCCTTTCACTAAATTTTCAACTGCGTCTTCATCGAACCCACTCGTCTCTACTTTGATGCAAGCCATCTGCTCGGCTGCTACCACCAAAACTTCGCGCACACCCCGCAATTGTGCCAGAGCTTGCTGCAACTTGCGCGCCGCTATTTCATCCAGCAGTGGCAACTGATACAGCCTGGTGCGTACGGCGGCGGGTGGCTGCATGGTGCTGGCAACCGCCAGCCACAGCAGCAGCAACGCGATGGCGAAATACAAAACGGCGTCATGCCCGAAATACTGGATCAGCAAGCCGCCCATCGCCGCGCCGAAAAACGCGCCGAGGAATTGCACGCTGCTGTAAACGCCCATCGCCGTGCCTTTGGCGGCCAGCGGTGCGATCTTGCTGATGAGCGAAGGCAGGCTCGCTTCCAGCACGTTAAACGCGGTAAAAAACAGCAGCAACGCAATACCCACGCCCCACAGACTGTGTTGCAGCGTCAGAATCAACAACTGTCCCAGCGCCGCCAGAGCGATAGCGCCCATGAACACCTGCTTCATTTTGGCTTTTTTCTCGGCGATGATGATGGGCGGCACCATCAGCGCGAACGCGATCAACATCACCGGCAAGTAGATCTGCCAATGGTCTGCGGCGGCGAGGCCGTTGTCGCGCAGAATGAATGGCACTTGCATGAACACCGACATCAAAATCGCGTGCAGCGAAAAGATGCCAAAATCCAAACGCAGCAAATCTTTGTTGCGCAGCACTTCGCCGAAGTGTCCGTGTCCCGCTTCGGTATCGCTATGAAAACGCGTAATGGCCGGATCAGGAATCACAAAGGCCACCACCGCCATCGCCAGCACCGCCAGCACGCCGGTGAGCGCGAATATGCCGGACACGCCGATGTGCTGGTACAGCAGCGGCGACAAGATCAGCGACAGCGAAAACGTAATGCCGATGGTCATGCCGATCATCGCCATCGCCTTGGTGCGATGCTCTTCGCGCGTGAGGTCGGCCGTCAGCGCCATCACCGCTGCGTTGATCGCCCCCGCCCCCTGAATCACCCGCCCCGCGATGACCC
>JAGVIV010000162.1 GCA_020055845.1 Betaproteobacteria bacterium | reverse complement strand
GATCTAGGGGCACTGGACTGGAACGCCTTGCTGGCGCAGCTGAGTCTGCAGGGTATGGCGCGCGAGCTGGCAAAACACAGCGTGTTGGAAAGCTTTTCCGAGGGGCGTTTGGTTCTGCATTTGGCACCGCAGCAGAAGCATCTGCAGACCAACAAGATGGCAGTGGATAAATTGCAGGCAGCGCTGAGTGAGTATTTTGCGCAGACGGTGAGACTGGTGGTGGAACTGGGTGCATCGAATGCCGTGGCGACTCCTGCCGTTGTCGAACAGATGGAAAAACACAGCCGCCAGCAGCAGGCGGAAGAGGCAATCAAGCAGGATGCTTTTGTACGCGAGGCACAGGCGGTTCTGGGTGCGCAGATTGTCGAGAGTTCGATTAAACCGATACAACAGTAGAGCGGAGGAAGTTGCAGATGATGAAGGGCGGAATTGCCGGGCTGATGAAGCAGGCGCAGCAGATGCAGGCGAATATGAAGAAGGCGCAGGATGAGCTGGCGACGATCGAAGTGGAAGGCCAGGCGGCTTCGGGTATGGTCAAAGTGACCATGACCTGTAACCATGATGTGCGCCGTATCGTGCTCGACGACAGCGTCATGGATGACAAAGAGATGCTGGAAGATTTGATTGTGGCTGCATTGCAGGACGCGAACAAACAGGCTGCCGAGACATCGAAAAAACGCATGAGCGGTTTCACCGCGAGTTTGCCTCCCGGCATGAGTTTGCCGTTCTAGGGATGAACACCCCTTCCAGTCTGGAAGACCTGATTAAGGCGTTGCGCTGTTTGCCCGGTGTCGGGCCGAAGTCCGCGCAGCGTATGGCCTATCACCTGTTGCAGCGCGACAGGTCGGGAGCCTCGCATCTTGCGCATGCGCTCGACCATGCGGTGGGTAGCGTCAAACATTGCAGCAAGTGCAACAACTTTTCCGAGGATGATGTGTGTGCTTTGTGCCGTTCCGAACGGCGTGAAACAGATTTGCTGTGTGTCGTAGAAATGCCGTCGGATATGCTGATGATGGAGCAGGCGCAGTGTTATCGCGGTATGTATTTTGTTTTGATGGGACGGCTGTCGCCACTGGACGGAGTGGGCGCGCGCGAGTTGCCTCTGGGACGTTTGGTCGAGCGCGCGCAAGAACTGGCGTGCGAAGTGATTCTGGCCACCAACTTTACCGTAGAGGGCGAGGCTACCGCGCATTATTTGGGTACGCTGTTGCGCGCGCAGGGCATCAAAGTTTCGCGCATTGCACGCGGTCTGCCCGTGGGCGGTGAATTGGAACATGTGGATAGCGGCACCTTGGCACAAGCCGTGCTGGAAAGACGAGTGATGACAGAATGAACGAGCAAACCGAGGCAGGGCCGCAGGGCGAGCGTTTGCAGAAGATACTGGCGCAAGCCGGTGTGGGTTCGCGGCGCGAAATGGAAGAGTGGATTGTCGCCGGACGCGTGACCGTTAACGGTGAAGTGGCGACGCTGGGTATGCGTGCGGTCGCGGGTGATGTGGTGTGTGCGGACAAGCGCACGGTATACGTCAAAGGCCAGGCTGCGCAAGGTCTGCCGCGCGTGTTGTTATATCACAAGCAAGAAGGTGAAATTGTCAGCCGCGATGACCCCGAGAGCCGCAGCAGTGTGTTTGATAATCTGCCCAAGTTGCGCGGGCAGAAATGGATCGCCATCGGGCGACTGGATTTCAACACCAGCGGCTTGTTGATATTTACCACCTCCGGTGAGTTGGCCAACCGTTTGATGCATCCGCGCTTCGAGGTCGAGCGCGAATATGCAGTGCGAGTACAGGGTGAAATGACACCCGAGCAGATGCGTCAGATGACCAAGCAAGGTATCGAGCTGGAAGACGGTGTAGTGCGCTTTGATAAATTGAGCGACGAAGGTGGTGAGGGCTTCAATCACTGGTATCGATTGGTGTTAAAGGAGGGGCGTAACCGCGTGGTGCGGCGTACCTTTGAAGCCCTTGGGCTGACTGTCAGCCGATTGATGCGTGTGCGCTTCGGTATCGTTAATCTGCCTCCGAGTATCAAGCGGGGCAAGATGGCGGAGCTGGGCGAGGGTGAAATCAAGATGATGCTGGATTGGGTCGGTTTGCCAACGGAATTTGTCGAAGCCCCAGAGCCGGTAAGGGTCGCGCGTCCCCGCGTGGGCAAAGCAGCCGACAAAGACAAAGGGGGGGGCGAGCCCACGGAACCCGTTGCGCGTAAAACAATTGGGCGGCGTGGACAGGCAGATATGTCGCGTGCACGAGCGCACCGTAAAATTAAAACTGGCGCGAAGTCCTAACTATCGTTAAAATTCGCGAGCTTAAGTGGGATTCTTGAATAATGTTGCTATTGGCGTGAGCAGGTATCGGATAAGGTCGAATGGAAGAGCGGGGCAATAAGACCATAATTTGCAGCGTGTTTTTTTTGGATATCGTCGAATATTCAAAAAAATCCGTTTCTGGGCAGATATCGCTGAAAGAACGTTTTAACGCGTTCTTGTCGACGGCTATCGACGGTGTGCCGGTCAATGACCGTATCATTCTGGATACCGGTGACGGTGCGGCAATCAGTTTCCTGGGGGATGTGGAAGATGCGCTGCGTGCCGCGCTGAGTATGCGCAGTAGCTTGCTGAGTGCAGAAGGACTTATCGATCCCCCGTTGTTGGTACGTATGGGAGTCAATCTCGGGCCTGTCCGTTTGGTGAAGGATATCAACGGTCAGCCCAATATCGTGGGTGACGGTATCAATGTGGCACAACGTGTGATGGCATTTGCCGAGCCGGGCCAGATATTGGTATCGCGTTCGTATTACGATGCAGCTTCGCGTTTATCGCAAGAATATGCCGGCATGTTTCATTACGGAGGCTCTCGTACTGATAAGCATGTGCGCGAGCACGAAGTCTATGCAATCGGTTATCCAAGTGACCTGATTCCTAGCGAAGAATCGGCCTCCGGCCAAGGGCAAAATTCCGAGCAATCCGCTGTCCCCGTCGCACTGAAAAAAATCCGTGTGCAAAGCAAGATATATTGGGATGCATTATGTGTTCGCTCCGGCGAGCTGTATGTCTCTTCACGCGAAAAGTTTATGCGGGCATCTAACACGCAAAAGGCTTTGTATTCCGGCGTGGCGTTGATCCCATTGCTGTTGCTGTTGTTGCTGCTTAAGATTGTATACAAGGCGGAAACGCCGCCCCCGTCCAAGCTTGCTGTTGCTGTGATTTCGTCGACGGAGGGCCTTGCCGCCTCTGCTCCAGTTGTTGATGCTCATCCTGTGAAGCCGGCTGTATCCGCGCAGGAGTCCAAATTGGCCGCCCAGCAAAAAGCGGAAAAGAAAGAAAAAGCACTTAAGGAAAAGAAGGCAAAGCAGGAGAAAAAGGTAGCAGAGCGGACTAAAGCGGTCGGGCAGCTTAGTGCAGATCCGGCTGTGGTTTCACTCAGTGTGAAACCGTGGGGTGAGGTGTATCTTGATGGCAAGATGATTGATGTGAGTCCTCCTTTAATGTACCTGCAAGTCTCGCCCGGAGCGCATGTGGTCGAGCTGAAGAACGCCAATTTCCCTGTGTATAGGCAGTCGATTAAAATCAAGGCAGGCGAGAAAATGAGTATCAACTATAAGTTCGCTAATTAGCAATTGGCTTGGGAGCGCATATCTTGAATCGTAGCAAATATGTTCTGTCGCTTTTTTTCACAGTGTTCGTGTTGAGCGGATGTGTCACGTCGCAATCCTGTGGAGAAGGCGGGGATGTGCGCCTGTTCAGAACGCCGACGGAGTATATGGTGAACAACGGTATCAAAAATTACGAAGACGGAAACTATACTGTTGCAATGAGCATATTGCAGGGTTTGGTGGAGAATAAGGCGGCAACCAAGGGCGAGAAAGTATTGGCATATAAGTATCTGGCTTTTATCCATTGCGTGTCGCCGAGTGAATCACGTGATGTGCGCGAAAAGATGTGCCGTGAATCATTTAAGAAAGCGTTCGATCTCAATCCGAATTTTAGTTTGAGCCAGGCCGAAGCTGGGCACCCTGTATGGGGGCCCGTGTTCAGCAGTGTCAGAAATAAATTGTCCAAGTAAATTCAGTAGATATGGCCATGATTAGCCAATTGGGGCGGTATGAAATAATCTCCGAGCTAGGGCAGGGGGCGATGGGTGTCGTGTATAAGGCGACAGACCCTTTGATTGATCGCATCGTTGCTATCAAGACCATCAATCTCGGTTTGGCCCAGGATGAAAAGGAAGAATACGAGGGGCGCTTCTATCAGGAGGCTAAGGCCGCAGGGCGCTTGAGCCATCCCAATATCGTCACAATCTACGATGTGGGCAAAAGCGGTGAAGTGGCTTATATCGCCATGGAGTTTTTGCAGGGGCGCGAGATACGGGATGTCCTCGATGACGGTGAAGTGTTGCCAGTCGCGCAAACGCTGGACATCGTGTCTCAGGTTGCATTCGGTTTGGCCTATGCGCACGAGCATGGCATTGTGCATCGCGATGTGAAGCCATCCAATATCATGATGATCCGGGACGGGCATGTGAAGATAACCGATTTCGGTATCGCACGTATGGAGTCCGCATCCGTGCGAACCCAGACCGGAATGGTTTTGGGGTCGCCCAAATACATGTCGCCAGAGCAAGTCATGGGCAAGGTCATTGATCAGCGTTCGGATATCTTTTCGCTGGGTGTGATGTTGTATGAAATGCTGACCGGGAAAGCCCCTTTTGTGGGCGAAAACGTGAATGCCATCATGTATCAGACCCTGAACGGAATCCCTCCTCCCCCGAGCACACTGAATCCGGGGGTGCCGGATATGCTGAACTTCATCGTTGCCAAAGCGCTGGCGAAGAGTCTGGATGACCGATATCAAAATGCCAAAGATTTGGCCAATGATCTGCGCGCCTGCCGGGAAAACTTGCCGCGTGCATCAGATTCCAATGCGGCGGCGAAAGCTCCCGCATCGACTCGTGCGGCTTTGCCTGAGGCCTCTTCTCTCGTGGCTCGTGTGGATGAGGGTGACGAATCCAAACCTGTGCCGACACTGGGTCTGTCTACGGCGTTCGACTCTTTTGGGGCGACCATGCGTTTGGCGGCGATGACCACCAGCGTAGAGGAGGTTGAGGCGCTTTCCAAAACTCTAAAGATGGCCCGTCCCAGCATGGCCGATTTGGATATTGCCGGCGCTCAGGCGGCTTCCGCTGCCGCACAGAAAACTGCGCCGCATGAGCAGCATTCCAAAGGTGGCGGCGGCTTGCTTGTCGCAATTGTTGTGCTGGTGATTGTTGCTTTGGTATTCGCTTTACTGCGCTGATATCGGCGGCAACAGAGTGGCTAGCATGCAGCGGCACTTTGTTTTTCATTCTTCATCTCTCCTGACTCGGTCTATCGTGGCGGCGCATTTGCTGGCGATGGCCGCGTTCGCCTTTGTTCCTGTCCCTCTCATGGCGCAGCTTTCTTTATGCGCAATATTGTTTGGCAGTATGGGATATTACGTATTGCGTGACGCGCAATTGAAGTTGAGGGGCTCGTGGCTTGAATTGCGCCTAGACGGCGAGCATGTCGTGTTGCGCAACCGCGGCGGGAAGGAGTTCACGGGGCTGTTGTCGCGCAGCACATTTGTCACCCCGTATTTGGCGGTGGTGAATGTATATATTCCCGAGGCACGCCGTGGATATAGCGTGGTGCTGATGTCCGATAGTTTGGATGCAGGATCTTTTCGTCAGCTTCGTATGCTGCTGAAGTGGGATATGCAGGCTAGTGCTTGAATCCGGGCGGAGTGAGGATGGTAGAGACGGCTTCTGGAAGCATATCGGGATAGTCTTTGCTGAAGTGCAAGCCGCGACTCTCATGGCGTGATAGTGCACTCTGCACAATTAGATCCGCGGTGAGGACGAGATTGCGCAATTCCAGCAGATCTGCGGTGACATGAAAATTTCGGTAATACTCGTTGATTTCTTCGTGCAGCAGACGGATGCGATGTTGCGCCCGTTCCAGTCGTTTAGTGGTGCGTACAATCCCCACGTAGTCCCACATAAAGCGGCGTAATTCATCCCAGTTGTGGGAAATTACAACTGCTTCGTCGGCATCGGTTACCTGGCTTTCATCCCAATGCGGCAGGGAGAGCATCGCATCGCGCGGTTTGTTCAAGATGTCCTGAGCTGCCGATTCTGCGTAGACCAGGCATTCAAGCAGCGAGTTGCTAGCCAGGCGGTTCGCACCGTGCAAGCCAGTGTATGAAGTCTCGCCTATCGCATACAGCCCATCAATGTCTGTTCGCCCTGTCTGGTCCACCAACAGTCCTCCACAGGTGAAGTGCACGGCGGGAACGACCGGGATAGCTTGGCGCGCGATATTGATTCCCAGCTCCATGCAGCGGCGATAAATAGTCGGGAAGTGTTCCAGTAAGAATTCCACCGGCTGGTGCGAGATGTCCAGATAGACACAGTCTAGGCCGCGTTTTTTCATCTCAAAGTCGATGGCGCGGGCGACGACATCGCGCGGCGCCAGTTCCGCGCGTTCATCATGCCATTGCATGAAACGAGTGCCGTCAGGCAGTTTTAGTACGCCGCCCTCGCCGCGAACCGCTTCGCTGATCAGGAAGGATTTTTCATGCGGATGATAGAGACAGGTCGGGTGGAACTGAATGAATTCCATATTGGCAACTCGGCAACCAGCGCGCCATCCCATGGCAATCCCGTCCCCTGTGGCAGTGTCCGGATTGGTGGTGTACAGATAAACTTTTCCGGCGCCCCCGGTCGCCAGAACGGTGTTGCGCGCTGCGATGGTGATAATTTCATCGCTGAGGCTGTTCAGCGCATAAGCTCCGTAACAATGGTTGTCATCTCTTCCTAGCTTGTTCCCCGTAATGAGGTCGATTGCGATGTAGTGTTCCAGCAATGTGATGTTGCGATGGGCGAGTACTTTGTCGGCGATGGTTTCTTGTACAGCCAGGCCGGTGGCATCTGCAGCATGGATGATACGGCGTTGGCTGTGACCTCCTTCTCGGGTCAGGTGATAACCTTTGTCGGTACTATTGTCGCGTGTGAAGGGCACACCCTGTTGGATCAGCCAATCTATCGCGGCTGCGCCGTGCTCCACCACGAAGCGTGTAGTTTCCGGATCGCACAGTCCTGCACCGGCAATATGCGTGTCCTGAATATGTTTGTCGAAAGAATCGTCCGGGGAGAGAACCGCGGCAATGCCACCCTGTGCCCATGCGCTTGCGCCTTCGAGCAGGGATTTTTTGGTGATGACGGCGACTTTTTGCCGGTCGGCGAGCTTGAGTGCCAGTGACAGTCCCGCGAGTCCGCTTCCGATGATGAGTGTGTCGAATTGCAGCACGTCGGCTAGATTGAGTAGTTGTCCATTGGGCGAACTATAACCCTAAAAACCTCTGCTGCACTACTGGGAAGCGGTGAATGTCAGGGAAACATCCTGAGAATGCGGTGCGGAGATGCGGCAAATCATCGGTTTGCACACGCCGATGCGATGTGCTGGGGCATCCTATATTTTGGTCAAGAAGCGATTTATCTGAACTAAATGCACCGCGCATTGTCCATGTGGCTGTTGAGGGCAAAGCTGCCGCTGCGCGCCCTAGTCCGGTTATACTAGCCAACCACGTAGAGTGGCAATGAATAAGGGCTAGGCAATGGGTGACAGGGAAGTCGATCAGCAGCTGGTGGAACGCGCGCAAAGTGGCGATAAGCACGCGTTCGAGCTGTTGGTGGCTAAATATCAGCGCAGGTTGGGCCGGCTTATTTCGCGCTTTGTGCGCGATGCGGCCGAGGCTG
Organism: Betaproteobacteria bacterium; assembly: GCA_020055845.1. GTDB lineage: Bacteria > Pseudomonadota > Gammaproteobacteria > Burkholderiales > Gallionellaceae > PALSA-1006. The sequence continues at coordinate 5,314 of JAGVIV010000162.1, read as the reverse complement.
AGGATGTGACTCAGGATGCCTTTATTAAGGCTTACCGGGCATTGCCGGCGTTTCGCGGGGATAGTGCGTTCTATACATGGTTGTACAGAATTGGCATCAATACCGCGAAGAACCACTTGCTGGCCTTGGGACGGCGTGCGCCTACAAGCACGCATTTTGATTCGGAAGAGGCGGAAGAGTTTGAGGATGCCGCGTTGTTGCATGAGGTCGCGACACCCGAGAACGAGTTGATGAGTAAACAGGTGGTCGAGGTGGTGAACGCCTCGTTGCAGCAACTTCCCGACGATTTGCGTATGGCTTTGACCTTGCGCGAGATAGAGGGCTTGAGTTACGAAGAGATCGCGGCGGTAATGAATTGCCCTATCGGAACTGTCCGATCACGGATATTCCGGGCACGCGAAGCGGTTGCGGTGAATTTGCGCCCATTGTTGGGCACCAATGATGATCAGAGGTGGTAGAGATGAAACATGAGATTTCCGCATTAATGGACGGCGAGCTGTTTGAAGACGAAGCAGAGGTTTTGCTTAATCGCATGAAAAAAAATCCGCAAGTTCAGCGGGAGTGGCTTGCTTATCATCTGATCGGTGATGCTTTGCGTCAGCCCGAGCATGTGGGAAAAGATATCAGTGTCTCTTTTCACGAGCGCTTGCAGGCGGAACCGACGGTATTCGCGCCGCGCCGCCGCGCCACGCAGAGAGCGCGATATTTCGCACTCTCTGCCGCCGCATCCGTGATGGCGCTGGCTTTGGTTGCCTGGCTGTCAATGCAGGCTGGGGTTGAACCCGCACCTCAACTTGCGGCAGTCCAGCAGCAAGATGCGCTGCGCCCCGCAAGTTTGTCTTCCGCCAATGGTGTCAACGATTACCTGATGGCGCATCAGGAATATTCCCCCAGTACCGATGTGCACGGAGCCGCATCGTATATCCATACCGTATCAGAGCGATAAGGCAAATCCAGATGCATGCAAGTGTAAGAATGTTGTCGTGGCTGTTGCCGTTTTTTTGTTGGCACAGCGTTGTGGCCGACCCGCTGTATCGGGATGATGCGGACTGGCTAAAAACGATGGCGTTTGCGGCGCATCAGACCGATTACAGTGGTACTTTCGTCTATCAGGACGGGGCGGGAGGCCATGTTGAAATATCCCGAATCACGCATATTTCAGATGCGGATGGCGAACATGAAAGACTCGAAGGTCTGAATGGTGCGCGGCGCGAAATTGTGAGCAGCAACAATCAAGTGTGGCTGTACCTTGGTGATCGCAAGGTCAGGATAGAGCGCCGCCACGGCGAGCGCACTTTCCCTGCACTATTACCGGCGCAGATATCCAATCTCAAAGAAAATTACTTTATCCGGCAGGCGGAAGAGGACAGAGTGGCTGGCTTTCATGTGCATGTGCTCGTGTTCCAGCCCAAGGATAATCTGCGCTATACCCATAAAATGTGGGCGCATACCGAATCTGGTTTGCTGCTAAAGGCAATGGTGCTGGACGAGCGCGGACGCGTCATTGAGCAATACGCATTCACGCAATTGGCGCTGGGAAAAGATGTCGATCACACTTGGGTGGAGCCTGACAAAGCTGCACCTTCCTTCTTTAGCAAGAAGGTCATTGCTCCGGTGAGCAAAGTGGCCGCCGAACTTAAGCCGACAGATTGGCAGATTGATGCTTTGCCAAGCGGATTCAAGAAAATAATGGAAGTTTGTCGCCCCATGCGCGACAAGACGCGACCGGTAACTCAGCTCGTGTTTTCCGACGGCCTTGCCGGTATCTCAATCTTCATCGAAGAGGTGGGCGGTCGCGATAACCTCAATCCTGGTTTGTCTAGTCAAGGGGCGATTCAGGTTTACAGCAGGATTGCCGGGGAGAAGCTGATTACTGTCGTCGGAGAAGTGCCGGCACGCACCGTCATCCAAGTCGCCGATTCGGTTCGTTACGCGGGGCAATAAATATGCTGGAAACACGCGCTATCATCATTAAAGTGCAGGGCAGCGAAGCTTTGGTAGAGGCCAAGGGCGGAGGCGGCTGCGGGCATTGCGACAGTGAAAAAGGATGCGGCAGCGGAAAAATATCGCAATTATTCTGCAGCAAACCGCGCCAGTTCAAGGTTCAGAACGCGTCGCATGCGAATGTCGGCGACGAAGTGCAGGTCGTTTTGGCGGACGGCGTGCTGTTGCGTAGCTCAATGCTGATGTATGTCCTGCCTTTGTCATTGCTGCTGAGCGGGGGGATGCTGGGCGCGCATTGGGCGCACGATGGCGCAAGTCGCGATGGTTATGCGGCACTGGGTTCTTTGCTTGGGCTGGCAGGGGGATTTATCTTGGCACGCTGGATGTCAAAACGTATGTTGGTGTCGGCGGTAGCCAAACCTATTCCGCCGCCGGATGTTCTTTGATTCGAGTTTTCGCCCGGTTTGTTATGCATGAGCGGGTTCGGCCTTGGTCTACACTCCCCAGGAGAAAAAGTGTTGCAACGCTTATTAATCATAATATCGCTATGTCTGTGCGCACAACTCGTGCAGGCGAAAGAGCTTCCTGATTTCACTGATCTGGTGGAAAAACAGGGAGCCGCCGTAGTGAATGTCAGCACTACCCAGCTGGTACGCAATACCCAGTCTTTTCAGGGGATGCCGAATCTGCCCGAGGGCGATCCGCTGTATGAGTTCTTTCGCCGTTTTGCCCCGCAACTCCCCAGGGAGCAGGAGTCGCAATCTTTGGGTTCCGGTTTTATCATCAGTTCGGACGGTTATATTCTGACCAATGCGCATGTCGTGGACAGTGCCGACAAAATCACCATTCGATTGACGGATAAACGCGAATTCAAGGCCAAGGTTGTCGGCGCGGATAAGCGTACCGATGTGGCTTTGCTTAAAATTGAGGCTACGGGTTTGCCCAAAATAGTGCAGGGCGATCCAAGAGTGATGAAAGTCGGGGAATGGGTGGTGGCAATCGGATCGCCTTTCGGTTTCGACAGCAGTGTGACTGCCGGGATTGTCAGCGCCAAGGGCAGAACGCTGTCGCAGGAAAATTTCGTGCCTTTTATTCAGACCGATGTGGCGATTAATCCGGGTAATTCGGGCGGGCCTTTGTTCAACATGAAAGGCGAGGTTGTCGGTATCAACTCGCAGATATACAGCCGTTCCGGGGGGTACATGGGGCTGTCTTTTGCGATCCCCATCGATGTGGCTATGGATGTGGTCAAGCAGTTGCGCGCTTCCGGCAGGGTGACGCGCGGGCGCATTGGAGTGGTCATACAGGAAGTGACACGCGAGCTGGCCGATTCTTTCGGTCTACCGCGTCCGGCGGGTGCATTGATCACGCATGTGGAAAAAGGCGGGCCTGCAGAAAAGGCCGGCATACAGCCCAGCGATGTGGTCATGCGTTTCGATGGCAAGGTCGTGGAGGATTCAAACGATTTGCCGCGCATCGTGGCGGCTACCCGTCCGGGCAGCAAGGTGAGTGTGCAGTTGTGGCGCAAAGGTGAAACCATCGAGCTGAATGTGCATGTCGGCGAAATTGCGGATGACAGGAGTGCGCAGCGCGGTGGTGCTAGCAAGGGCAGCGGCAGTTCGGCACCTGCGCGTTTTGACAGCGTAGAGCGTTTGGGTTTGTCGGTGTCCGAGCTGAGTGCAGAGCAAAAAGCCGCGCTGGATGTGGACGCAGGACTGCTGGTGGAAGAAGCCAGGGGGGCTGCAGCGCGCAGCGATTTGCGCAGTGGTGATGTGATTCTTGCGCTGCGCAATATTCCGCTCAAATCCATTGCTCAATTCAATGAACTGCTCAAACAGATGCCCAAAGGAAGTAGCGTGGCATTGTTGGTGCGCAGGGAAGAAGTTGTGTCCTATGTGGCCATCAAACTGGACTAGAAATACCGAGCAAGCGTCGTATCGCCGTGCCGTCAGTACAGCGTATCCCGCTAAAATCGGCTAGAATCCGCACCTTGCGAATTCCCGTCAAGTTTGGCGGGATACGTTTTTTTCAGACAGCCAATTCATGCAACACATAAGAAACTTCTCCATCATCGCCCACATTGACCACGGCAAGTCCACGCTGGCGGATCGCATCATCCATCTTTGCGGCGGTTTATCCGACCGCGAGATGGAGGCGCAGGTACTCGACTCGATGGACATCGAGCGCGAGCGCGGTATCACCATCAAGGCGCAGACTGCCGCACTTAGTTACAAGGCGCGCGACGGGCAAATCTACAATTTGAACCTCATCGATACGCCGGGGCACGTGGACTTTTCCTACGAAGTGTCACGCTCGCTTTCCGCCTGCGAAGGCGCGCTGCTGGTGGTAGATGCCTCGCAGGGCGTGGAAGCGCAGACCGTGGCGAACTGCTATACCGCGCTTGATCTGGGCGTGGAAGTGGTGCCGGTGCTGAACAAGATCGACCTGCCTTCCGCGAATCCCGAGAATGCGATTGCCGAAATCGAGGACGTGATCGGCATTGACGCGCATGACGCGGTGCACTGCTCTGCCAAGACCGGCTTGGGTGTACAGGATGTACTGGAATCGCTAATCGTTAAAGTACCCGCGCCCACAGGGGATGTCACCGCACCTTTGCAGGCGCTGATTGTCGATTCTTGGTTCGACAACTATGTCGGTGTGGTGATGCTGGTGCGCATCGTCAACGGCACGCTCAAGCCCAAGGACAAAATTCTGTTCATGGCGACCGGTGCGCAGCATCTAACCGAACACGTCGGCGTGTTCACGCCCAAGTCGCAGGATCGCGAATCATTGTCCGCCGGACAGGTTGGCTTTGTCATCGCCGGCATTAAAGAATTGAAAGACGCCAAAGTGGGTGATACGGTCACGCTGGCGGCTAAGCCGGCCAGCGCGCCTTTGCCCGGCTTTAAAGAGATTCAGCCGCAGGTGTTCGCCGGGCTGTTCCCGGTGGAGTCCAACCAGTACGAAGCGCTGCGCGACTCGCTGGAAAAGCTCAAGCTGAACGATGCCGCCTTGCAGTATGAGCCGGAAGTTTCGCAGGCGCTGGGCTTCGGCTTCCGCTGCGGCTTCCTCGGTTTGCTGCACATGGAAATCGTGCAGGAGCGCTTGGAGCGCGAGTTCGACATGGATCTCATCACCACCGCGCCGACGGTGATCTATGAAGTGTTGATGAAGGACGGCTCTATCCTGATGGTGGATAACCCCTCCAAGCTGCCCGATATGTCCAAGACCGAAGACATCCGGGAACCCATTGTCGCGGTCAACCTCTATATGCCGCAGGAATATGTGGGCGCGGTGATTACGCTGTGTACGCAAAAACGCGGCGTGCAGATCGACATGAGTTACCACGGCAAACAGGTGCTGCTGAAAT
>JAGVIV010000008.1 GCA_020055845.1 Betaproteobacteria bacterium | reverse complement strand
TAATGAAAGTGCGAAAAACAATATGACGCGGCTCTTCCTGTTCTTAATAAGAAGCTATCAATATTTATTGAGCCCTTTATTTCCGCCCTCTTGTCGATTTACCCCGTCCTGTTCCCATTATTTTAGTGAAGCTCTTATTAAGCATGGTTGGTTTCACGGTACAAGAATTGGAGTTTGGCGGTTATTACGTTGCAATCCGTGGTGTGCCGGCGGTTATGATCCCGTTCCTTAAGTAATCTCAAATGTTTTAGGTAAAAGCCCAGATGGACTTCCAAAGATTCTTTCTTGTTCTTATATTTTCCTTTTCAGCCTTTTTGTTATGGGATGGTTGGCAAAGATATCAACAACCAACACCCCCTGTTCAAACCGCGATAAAACACGAAATAACAGCAGGAACAGGCCTTGCAAACATAGCAAAGATTTCTCCAGAGATACAAAACCCCAACCTTTCTAGACAAACAAATCTACAAGGGAAGAAAATAGTTGTCAGAACTGATAACTTGTTGGTAGAAATTAATACGGCGGGTGGAGATATTCAACGTGTTGAGCTATTGCGACACCATGATTCAGAAGATAAAAACAAGCCATTTATATTATTAAACCAAGAGGGTGGAAATACATATATAGCTCAAACAGGTTTATTGGGGCAGGGCTTGCCCACGCATCAAACATTGTTTTTTGCAAATGCGGATGAATATCATCTCTCTGATGGCACAGATACTGTTTCGGTCAGATTGAATACCGCAGATAATGCGGTTTCTAAAATACTGACCTTTCATCGTGGAAGTTATTTAATAGATGTTACTTATGAAATTGAAAACTTAAATGCAACACCGCTTACTGCTTCGGCATATTTTCAGCTGGTGCGTGATGAATCTATTCCTGTTGGAGCCTCAAAACTAGTTCCAACCTATACCGGTCCGGCAATTTATACAGATCAGGAAAAGTTTCAAAAAATAGAGTTTTCAGCCATAGAAAAAAACAAAACAAGCTATCCAAAAACTGCTGAAAGTGGATGGGTGGCAATGTTGCAGCACTATTTTGTAAGTGCATGGCTACCAAATGGAAAAGCAACCCGTGAATACTATACGAAAGCCCTTGAAAATAAGTTGTTTTCTATTGGTACAATAATTCCAGTAGACACAATAGCGCCAGGCCAAAAGGGCAACGTCAGTGCATCATTATATGTTGGCCCAGCCAGCGCAAAACTAGATGATATTGCCCCAGGATTGGGCTTAACAGTAGATTATGGTTGGTTAACAATCATCGCGACCCCCTTATTTTGGTTGCTTACCTTTATTCAGGGCTGGATACATAACTGGGGTGCCGCAATTATTGTGCTCACCATATTGATTAAGCTCGCCTTCTTCCCGCTTTCTGCGGCAAGCTATCGCTCAATGGCCAAAATGCGCATCGTGGCCCCAAAGCTGGAAAAAATAAAACAACAATACAGCAATGATCGTGAAAAGCTTAACAAAGCAATGATGGACTTATATAAAACTGAAAAGATTAATCCTCTTGGTGGTTGCTTGCCCATGTTGATACAAATTCCGGTATTTATTTCACTATATTGGGCAATTTTATCGAGTGTTGAGTTACGCCACGCCCCGTTTATCGGGTGGATTAATGATCTTTCCACCGCCGACCCATATTATGTGTTGCCGGCAATTATGGGAATTAGCATGTTAATACAGGGTAAGCTTAATCCTACGCCGCCGGATCCTTTGCAGGCAAAACTTATGCAACTTATGCCGGTTATTTTTAGCGTTGTATTCTTTTTCTTTCCTGCTGGATTGGTTTTGTATTCCGTCGTTAACAATATACTTTCCATTGCTCAACAATGGTATATCACTCGCGCTCAAGAAACCGAGTTAAAGGTTGCCGTCTAGGTCTGACATTATTGCGGCAATTGCTACCGCCCCCGGTCGCGGGGGGGTTGGCATTATTCGAGTTTCAGGACGAAATCTTAAGGCTGTCACTACCGCGCTAATCGGTTGTGATCTTGTTCCTCGTTACGCCACATACACTCCATTTTGGGGCTCCGATACAAAAGCTATCGATCACGGTATCGCAATCTTTTTCCCGGGGCCAAATTCATTTACCGGTGAAGATGTTTTAGAGCTACAGGGACATGGTGGAAGTGCAATTCTTGAATTGGTTCTTCGGCGCTGTTTAGAGCTTGGTGTTCGCATGGCGGAGCCCGGCGAATTTACACAACGCGCCTTCCTCAATAACAAAATAGATCTTGTTCAAGCAGAAGCTATTGCAGATTTAATAGATGCCACGAGTGCGCAAGCGGTTCGCTGTGCACAGCGCTCTCTGCAGGGAGACTTTTCTGCGGCCATAAATAAACTGGTTGCCGAACTTATAGATTTGCGGATGCAAATAGAAGCGATACTTGATTTTCCAGAGGAGGCGCTAGAGCTTGCCGATGCTAATCGGTATATGGAGAAGCTAGCTAAAGCTCGAACGGGGCTGAAGCATTTGTTTAGCCTTTCGCAACAGGGCAATATTTTACGTGAAGGGGCTCATATTGTTCTGGTTGGCTTGCCCAATGTAGGCAAATCTAGTTTGTTGAATCGATTGTCTGGTGAGGATATTGCCCTGGTGAGCGAGATTGCCGGTACGACCCGAGATGTGATTCGCCAGGCTATTAATATACATGGCGTACCTTTACACATTATTGATACGGCGGGCCTGAGAGATAGTCAGGATATTGTTGAAAATATGGGAATGGCGCGGACGAAACTCGCCATTCAAAAAGCGGATATGGTGTTGTTAATGGTAGATGCTCAACAACAAGAAAGAGAGATGTATCAAAAAATTCTTGATTTAATACCTGAAAATATCCCTAAAATTTTCGTGATCAATAAGATCGATTTATTAAAACAAGAAGCAAGAGTAGAGGTCCAAAACGAAAATAGTTATATTTATCTTTCAGCGAAAAATGATCAGGGAATTGAATTGTTGCGAAACAAAATATTGCAGCTAATAAATTGGCGCGGGGAAGAGGGCGTTTTTATGGCCCGCGAGCGCCACCTTTTGGCACTGCAACAAGCCAGTCAAGCATTAGAAAGGGCTGCAATAGAAGTTGGAAGAATTGAATTTTTTGCGGAAGAGCTGCGACTAGCACAAGAGGCGTTAAGTAAGATTACAGGTAAATTTTCAAGTGATGATCTGTTGGGTGAGATATTTAGTCGTTTTTGTATTGGAAAATAAATGTTTCACGTGAAACATCGGCTGGGTTTCTTTATTGCGTGAGGTTTTAATGTATGATGCGCGCCTTTGATTTTATGTGGTTTGCGGATGAATTATCCAAAAGAGTTTGATGTAATTGTTATCGGCGGCGGGCATGCAGGAACCGAGGCCGCCCTTGCGAGCGCGCGCAAGGGGTGTTCGACTTTATTGATAACGCATAATATTGAAACGCTTGGAATAATGTCATGTAATCCCTCAATTGGCGGGATAGGAAAGGGGCATCTGGTCAAGGAGGTAGATGCGCTGGGCGGTGCCATGGCAATGGCAAGCGATGAGGCAGGGATACAGTTTCGTATATTAAATGCATCCAAGGGGCCGGCTGTTCGTGCCACTCGTATACAGGCGGATCGCGCCTTGTATAAGCAATCGATTCGTAGTCGCTTGGAGGGGCAGCCGAATCTATGGTTGTTTCAACAGGCGGTTGAGCGGTTGCTTATGGACGGGGATAGGGTTGCGGGCGTTGTGACACAGCTGGATTTACACTTTCGGGCAAGAAGTGTTGTGCTAACGGCGGGAACCTTTCTTGCCGGTTTGGTGCATGTTGGCTTATCAAATTATCAGGCGGGGCGGGCGGGCGATCCTTCGTCCGCTGTTCTGGCAAAAGATTTGCGAGCACTGGGATTGCCGGTTGGTAGATTAAAAACCGGAACCCCGCCGCGCATAGACGGCCGCAGTATCGATTATTCAAAAATGATTGAGCAGCCGGGGGACGATCCTGTGCCGGTGTTTTCATTTATGGGTAGTGCGAAACAGCATCCTAAACAGCTATCCTGTTGGATAACGCAGACAAATTTGGGTACACACGAGCTTATTCGTGGTGGGTTGGATCGCTCTCCGATGTTTACGGGAGTAATTGAGGGTATTGGGCCGCGCTATTGTCCGTCGATTGAGGATAAAATCACGCGCTTCGCAGATAAAGATAGCCACCAGATTTTTTTGGAACCAGAGGGTTTAAATACGCACGAAGTTTATCCAAATGGTATTTCAACCAGTCTTCCTTTTGATGTTCAGCTGGCCTTGGTCCGCTCGATCAAGGGATTGGAAAATGCATTTATCACTCGCCCTGGTTATGCAATCGAATATGATTATTTTGACCCCCGAGGAATAAAAACTTCATTAGAAACAAAAGATATAAAAGGCTTGTTTTTGGCTGGCCAAATTAATGGCACGACCGGATATGAAGAGGCTGCGGCGCAAGGATTATTGGCTGGTTTAAATGCGGCCCTTTATGCAAAAGAAGAGGAACCTTGGTGTCCGGGACGAGAAGAGGCATATTTAGGGGTGTTGGTAGATGATTTGACTACGCAGGGCGTTTCTGAGCCGTACCGTATGTTTACAAGCCGGGCGGAATATCGTTTGCAGTTGCGTGAAGATAATGCGGATATGCGTTTAACGGAAATTGGACGACGGCTTGGCCTAGTTGATGATGTGCGTTGGTGTGCTTTTGAAAAAAAACGCGAAAGTGTGGCGCGAGAACTGGAGCGTTTAAAATCAACATGGGTAAATCCTGCGGTGTTGTCATTGGTCGAAGCTGAACGAGTTTTAGGCAAAGGAATTGAGCGCGAATATTCTCTGTATGAATTATTACGAAGACCCAATGTAAGTTATTCGGCATTAATGTCATTGGCTGGAGCTGGCGCCCCAGTGGATGATGATAAGGTTGCTGAACAGGTGGAGACACATGCCAAATATCAGGGATATATCGAACGACAGAAAAATGAAATTTCGCGGCAGGCCGAGCATGAGTCTCTTAAATTGCCAGTAGACATGGATTATTCCGCGGTGCGGGGACTTTCAACAGAAGCGCGACAAAAGCTGAATTTACATCGCCCAGAAACGCTAGGGCAGGCTGGAAGAATTTCTGGTATTACTCCTGCGGCCATTTCCTTATTATTGGTCCATTTAAAAAGAGGAGGGGTGGTTAAAATATCATCCCTTTCAAATGCATGACTTTGGCTATTGATTTGTCGGAAGGTCTCGCGCAGCTTGGTATAAATGTTTCGTCGGAAGCGGAACACAAGTTAATTCAATATGTAATGCTTTTGCAAAAGTGGAATAAAGTATACAACTTGACCGCAATTCGTAATCCGCAGCAAATGGTGAGTGGACACTTGTTGGATAGTTTGGCCGTGTTGCCATACTTGTGGCCTCGGCGTTGGTTGGATGTGGGTTGTGGGGCGGGCCTACCGGGGGTTGTATTAGCGATAGCGCGGCCAGAGTGGTCATTTACTTTGTTGGATAGCAATAGTAAAAAAACAAGCTTTGTGCAACAAGTCAGTATTGAGCTGGGATTAAAAAATATTGAAGTGCATTGTGGGCGAATAGAAGACTTTCAGGTTGAAATAAAGTTTGATGGGATTATTTCGCGGGCGTTTGCAGAATCGGCGGAATTTATTTCCTTAACGAGACATTTGTTACAAGATAATGGACGTTGGGCGGCTATGAAAGGGGCTCCAGAGCAGGAGCTACAGCGCCTTCCAAAAGACATACAGCTTGAGCGAATTATTCCATTGCTGATTCCAAAATTAGATGCGGCACGATGTTTGGTGGTTCTGAGAGAAAATAAATGACCAAGATATTAGCGATTGCCAATCAAAAAGGCGGCGTAGGAAAAACGACTACAACCGTGAATTTGGCGGCAAGTCTTGCCGCAGCAAAACAACGAGTTTTGCTAATAGATTTAGACCCCCAAGGCAATGCCACGATGGGTAGTGGAATAAATAAAGGCGGCTTAAACGCTACCGTTTATGATGTGCTTTTGGGGCAAAAGGTTATTCGAGAGGCAAGGGCGACAGCCGAACAGGGCAAATATGATGTTTTGCCGGCCAACCGCGAATTAGCGGGAGCCGAAATTGAACTGGTTGATATTGAAAATCGTGAAACGCGCTTGAAAAAAGCATTGGAGGCGGTTCGTGATGATTATGATTATGTGCTCATTGATTGCCCTCCCGCTTTGAATTTGTTAACCCTTAATGGTTTATGTGCCGCACAGTCGGTCATGATTCCGATGCAGTGTGAATATTATGCTTTAGAAGGATTAAGTGATTTGGTGAACACTATACGTAAAGTGCGTGCTCACCTTAATCCGGAGTTGGAAATAGAAGGCTTGTTGCGCACGATGTTCGATCCGCGTAACACCTTGGCCCAACAAGTTTCAGATCAGCTACAACAACACTTTGGCGAAAAAGTATATCGCACTGTTATTCCGCGAAATGTGCGTTTGGCAGAGGCCCCCAGTTATGGGCTTCCGGCGCTTTATCATGATAGCCAATCCAAGGGTACCTTGGCATATTTGGCATTGGCTGGTGAGCTACTTAATAATGCATCGCGTACGTCGAGTTCAACTTAGGAAAAGATTATGGCAAAGGCAAATAAGGGATTGGGACGTGGTTTAGACGCTTTATTATCAGGAAATAAAGAGCCGGGCGGGGATGCTCTGCGTGAATTAAAAATAGAGCAACTCAAGCCGGGGAAATATCAACCCCGTAGCCGTATGGATGAAGAGTCATTAAATGAATTGGCCGCATCTATTAAAGCGCAAGGCATTATGCAACCGATTTTGGCGCGTGAATTAGTCAATGGCGGATATGAAATTATTGCCGGTGAACGTCGGTGGCGTGCCGCGCAAATAGCCGGATTAACACAGGTACCGGTGTTAGTGCGCAAGGTGCCTGACAATGCCGCTCTTGCCATGGCGCTTATCGAAAACATTCAGCGCGAAGACTTAAATCCACTGGAAGAAGCGATTGGAATACAGCGCTTGATAGATGAGTTTCAGATGACGCATCAAACCGCAGCGGATGCTGTAGGGCGCTCGCGCAGTGCGGCAAGCAACTTGCTTCGGTTGTTAAAATTGCCGGAAATAGTGCAAGGCATGTTAATGGAAAGTCGTCTTGACATGGGGCATGCAAGAGCATTATTACCTTTAGATGCGGCGCAATTAGTGGCGGTCGCAAACAAAATTGTGGCCGAGAAACTCTCAGTACGAGAGGCGGAGAAAATAGTCCAAGAAATATTGACCCCGCAGAACAAACCGAAAAAAACGATTCCCAATCGAGACATCCTTAATTTACAGGAAGATTTATCTCAGCGTATCGGCACCGCAGTGCAAATTAAAACGGGTAAGAACGGGGCCGGTAAATTAATTATTGACTATTCCAGCAATGATCATCTGGAAGAGCTCATTACGCGCTTGAAATAAATCGTTGACGTGAATAAGCGAGCTTGAGTAGAATGCGCCACTTTGAAAGTTTAGGGATTTCAAATCCGGTTGGTTGGATAATCTTTGTTCAACTGTTGGTGACCGTGGTGATTTCTTTAATACTGCTAATTGCGCAAGATTTGGCGACGGCAGTATCAGCTTTTGTTGGGGGGGCGGTTGGTTTTGTGACCGGCTTGGTATACGCAAAAAAAATGTTTACGCCGCAGGGCGCGGACGTAAAAAAAATAATCAGAGCGCACTATAGCGCCGAAGCGTACAAGTTGGTTTTCACTATTCTGTTGTTCTCCTTAGTATTTACGCAGTTCAAAACGGTGCACGCGTTGCCTTTGTTCGCAACATATGTGGCGACTTTGGCGGTTTATTGGGCAGCATTAATTTTTGTGTGAAACATTATGAGCACTGAAGGCTTAACAACTACCGAATATATCCAGCATCACTTGACCAATCTGCATGCAGGGGAAGGCTTTTGGTCGCTGCATTTGGACACGATTTTCGTTTCTCTTATCATTGGTCTGATGGTATTCGGCACGATGTGGTTGGCAACGCGTAAAGCGACGGCCGGTGTACCCGGTGGATTGCAAAACTTTGTAGAAATGGTTGTTGGCATGGTCGACGCGCAAGTCAAAGATACCTTTCACGGTAAAAGTGATTTGATCGCACCGCTTGCATTGACAATCTTCGTTTGGATTTTTGCCATGAATGCCATGGATGTAATTCCTGTCGACTTGTTACCTTTGGTCGCAAGCTGGTTCGGGGTGCATCACCTGAAGATAGTTCCGTCTACCGATCTCAACGCCACCTTCGCGATGTCGATTTCGGTATTCTTCCTGATTTACTTTTACAGTTTCAAGGTAAAGGGTTTCGTCGGTTTCGGCAAAGAAATTCTGTTTTCCCCGTTTGGTAAGTTTCCTTTGTTGATTCCCGTAAACGTGCTGTTTCGTGTTGTCGAAGATATTGCCAAGCCGATTTCGCTGGCACTGCGTCTGTTTGGTAATATGTACGCTGGCGAAATGGTGTTCATTCTGATTGCGTTGTTGCCGTGGTATCTGCAATGGATGTTGGGTGCGCCATGGGCGATTTTCCACCTGCTAATTATCACGCTGCAAGCTTTCGTGTTCATGATGTTGACGATTGTATATCTCAGCATGGCACACGAAAGTCATTAAAGTTTCGCTTTATTAATTAACTAAACCTCCAAGGAGAAAACATGGAACTAGCACTATTGTTGGGTAATGTATCGATTGCTGTAGCAGTATTGATCGGTATGGGCGCATTGGGAACCGCTATCGGATTTGGTCTGTTGGGTGGTCGCTTTTTGGAAGGCGCAGCTCGTCAACCTGAAATGATTCCTACCCTGCAAGTGAAGATGTTCATCGTTGCCGGTTTGCTGGATGCGGTAACCATGATTGGCGTTGGTATTGCGCTGTACATGCTGTTCGCTAACCCGTTCATCGCGATTGTTAAGGGCTAATTCGTCCATCGTTACTGACTGAAAGGGGCTGTCGTGAATATCAACGCAACCTTGCTGGGACAGGCAATTACATTTGCCATCCTTATAGATCGGAAG
>JAGVIV010000343.1 GCA_020055845.1 Betaproteobacteria bacterium | reverse complement strand
GAACCTAGCCCATGCGGTCAAACTGGTGCAGAAGATCGTAGTGCCGATTGCGCCGTCGTTATTCGATATACAGGCCAGCCATGATTTTTTGCGCGAACTGAGCGCGGAAAAAGCGGCACGCAAAGGTCGTGTGCAGATCGGCGTGGTGGGTATGCGCATGTCACCGCGCACGCGCGCGGCGGTGACCTTGGAACAGTTTTTGGAGCAACTCGACCTGCCTATTCTGGGGTATTTACGCGAGGCGCAGGTCTATGTGAATGCGGCGTTCGAGGGCAAGAGTATCTTTGATGTGCCGCGGCATTTGGCCGAGCAGGATATTGAACAGTGGGATGGTTTGACCCGCTGGCTGGAAGCGTGATGCACACAGATCTACAGTCTTTAATGTCAAGAAAACGTTAAGTCGCATATTCCCCTTGCGAGCGGGGTTGCAAAGTGAGTGGAGTTGTTTAGAATGCATGCGGGGTATAAATCCCAATTTTAATGGTGTTCAATTTACAGGGAGAGACTATGAAATCTATTTTGGTTAGCATGATCGCTGCAGCCGGTCTGATGGTTGCTGGTTCCGCAATGGCAACCGATATGCCAGCAGTTGCTAAGAAGCTGAATTGCACTGCATGCCACGCAATCGACAAAAAGGTAGTTGGTCCAGCTTGGATGGATGTATCCAAGAAGTACAAGGGCGACGCTTCTGCTGAAGCCAAGCTGATCACCAAGGTTTCCAAGGGTGGTTCCGGCGCATGGGGTTCTATGCCTATGCCAGCAAATGATGCAGGTGGTACTAAGCAAGCTGAAATCAAAGAAGCTGTGACGTTCATTCTGGGTCTGGCTAAGTAATTTAGCTTCTGATCTTTAAGAGCCGGCGCAAGCCGGCTTTTTTATTGCCACTCAAATTGACAAGGACTAGGGGGCTACGCATAATCCCGCCGTTCTTTTGTCTACCGGATTACCTTAATGTTCCCCAATAAATTTCATGTCTTTTTTGCCTTGGCCGTTGTCGCCGCGCTTTCCGCTTGCGGCAAAACCGAAACCCAGACGACTGCACAACAAGATGCCAATGAACTGGTGGTGAAGATAGGTGCTTCCGCGCCGCTGACCGGCCCGCAAGCGCATATCGGCAAAGACAACGAAAACGGCACGCGCATGGCCATCGACGATGCCAATGCCAGAGGCATTACTATCGCGGGAAAAAAAGTGCGCTTTGAGTTGTTGAGCGAAGACGACCAGACCGATCCCAAAGCCGCGACCATCGTGGCGCAGAAGCTGGTGGATGCCCAAGTGAACGGTGTGATCGGTCACCTCAATTCCGGAACAACCATTCCCGCCTCGCGCATCTACAGCGACAACGGCATCCCGCAAATCTCCCCCTCCGCCACCGCCGTGGCCTATACCGCACAGGGCTTCAAGACCGCTTTTCGTGTGATGGCGAACGACGCCCAGCAGGGCAAAGTGCTGGGCGAATATGCGACGCAGAAATTGGGCGTGAAAAAAATCGCGGTGCTGGATGATCGCACCGCTTACGGCCAAGGCATCGCGGACGAGTTCGTGAAATCCGCGCAAGCCGGTGGCGCACAAATCGTGGCGCGTGAATACACCACAGACAAGGCCGTCGATTTCGCCGCCGTGCTGACTTCTATTAAAGGCAAACAACCCGACCTGATTTTCTTCGGCGGCATGGACCCGCAGGGTTCGCCTATGGTCAAGCAACTGCGCGGCTTGGGCATGAAGACACAGTTCATGATGGGCGACGGCGGTTACACCCCGAAGTTTATAGGCAACGCCGGAGCAGCAGCCGAAGGCAGTTACGCCTCTTTGCCCGGTGTGCCTTTGGACAAGATGCAGGGCGGCCGCGATTTCGCCAGCCGCTACGAAGCGCAGTTCAAGCAGCCCATCCAACTCTACGCGCCGTATTGCTATGATGCCGTGAACGTGATGATCGCTGCCATGCAAAAAGCCGCTTCCGCCGAGCCCGCAAAATACCTGCCGGAAATCGGCAAAATCGTGCACGAGGGCGTGACCGCCAAAATCGCTTTCGATGAAAAGGGCGATCTTAAAGGCGGCGCGGTGACGATGTACCAAGTACGCCAAGGCAAGTGGCAAGCGGTGGAAACTATGGGCGGCGCGGAGCCGGTTGCTGCCAAGTGATATTTGCTATGCCCGTCATTCCGGCGCAGGCCGGAATCCAGCGGATTTATTTAACATGCTTTTGGTTTTGTCCTCGCGTTGCGAGGATTATTTTTCTTGACTGGATTCCGGCCTACGCCGGAATGACGGTACTCTTGTAAGCCGTGGACATCCTTCTCCAACAAATCATCAACGGTCTCGTGCAGGGCAGCGTGTATGCGCTGGTCGCGCTGGGCTATACCATGGTGTACGGCATTCTCGGCCTGATTAATTTCGCGCACGGCGAAGTGGTGATGGTCGGCGCGATGGTGGCCCTCACCGCATTGCAAGCGTTGCTGGCTGCCGCATTCGCCCCCGTGCTGGCTGTGCTGTTAAGCCTGATGCTCGCCGTTGCTGCGTGCATGGCGCTGGGCTACGGCATCGAGCGCGTCGCCTATCGCCCGCTGCGCAATGCGCCGCGTCTCGCGCCGCTCATCACCGCCATCGGCGTTTCCATCGTGCTGCAAAATCTGGCGATGATGATTTGGGGGCGCGAGTACCACGCTTTTCCGCTGCCGTTTAGCAATGACTTGCACGCACTGGGCGGCGCAATCATTAGTGATGTGCAAATCGCCATCGTGCTGATCGCGCTGGTGATGATGGCGGGATTGATGTTGCTGATTCACCGCAGCCGCTTTGGTCGCGCCATGCGTGCCGTGGCGGAAAATCCCTCCGCCGCATCACTGATGGGCGTGGACATCAACCGTGTGATTTCCGCCACCTTCATGCTGGGCTCCGCGCTCGCTGCCGTGGCGGGCTTTATGGTCAGTGCCAACTACGGCATCGTGCATTACTACATGGGCTTCATGCTCGGACTGAAAGCCTTTACTGCCGCCGTGCTGGGCGGAATCGGCAACCTGCGCGGCGCGATGCTGGGCGGTGTGGTGCTGGGGCTGATCGAAAGTTTGGGCGCGGGCTACATCGGCGACCTGTCCGGCGGATTCTTCGGCAGCAACTATCAGGACGTGTTCGCCTTCTTCGTGCTGATCGCGGTGCTGGTATTTAGACCGTCGGGCTTGCTCGGTGAGCGAGTGGCGGAGCGCGCATGAAGCTGCATCGTCCCGCAAATCGTCATCTGTTGTTGGCACTCGCTCTGCTGGTGCTGCCCTTCATCATCGACTCGCTGCTCGGCCACGGCTGGGTGCGCATCGCCGATTTCGCGCTGCTCTACATCATGCTGGCGCTGGGCCTGAACATCGTGGTCGGTTACGCGGGCTTGCTCGACTTGGGCTATATCGCCTTTTTCGCGGTCGGAGCTTACACCTACGCCTTGCTCGGTTCGCCGCAGTTCGGCTTGCACTGGCCGATCTGGGCGGTGCTGCCGCTGGGGGCGCTGCTG
>JAGVIV010000124.1 GCA_020055845.1 Betaproteobacteria bacterium | reverse complement strand
GCCTTCACTGTTTTCAAAATCAATCGGGTTTACTTTGTGCGGCATGGTCGATGAGCCGACTTCGCCCGCCACCACTTTTTGCTTGAAGAAACCGAGCGAGATGTAGCCCCAGATGTCGCGGTTCAGGTCGATCAGAATGGTGTTGGCGCGCGCGAAGGCGTCGTACAGTTCGGCCATGTAATCGTGCGGCTCGATCTGGATGGTGTAGGGGTTGAAGGCGATGCCGCGCGCGCTGACGAAGCGCTGTGCGAAGCTTTCCCAATCGGTGTCAGGGTAGGCGGACAAATGCGCGTTGTAGTTGCCCACCGCGCCGTTGATCTTGCCCAGAATTTCGACATCGGCAATGACTTTTCGGGCGCGCTGTAAACGATAGACGACGTTGGCCATTTCCTTGCCCAGTGTGCTGGGTGTCGCGGTCTGTCCGTGGGTGCGGCACAGCATGGGCAGATCGGCCAGTTGGTGCGCCAGATCGCGCAAGCGGGCGATGACGCTATCCAGCGCGGGCAACATCACTTCGGCACGGCCATGTTTGAGCATCAGCGCATGGCTCAGGTTGTTGATGTCTTCCGAGGTGCAGGCGAAGTGGATGAACTCCAGCACGCCAGCGGTTTCGGGATTAGATGCAAGTTTGTCGCGCAGCCAGTATTCGATGGCCTTCACGTCGTGGTTGGTGCGCTTCTCGATAGTCTTGATCTGCTCTGCATCCGCTGTGCTGAATTGTGCGGCGAGTTGATCCAGTTGCGCGATAGTGGCGGCTGAGAACGGCTTAATCTCGGCGATGGTGGATTCGGCACTGAGCGCTTTCAGCCATTCGATTTCGATCAATACGCGATAGCGGATCAAGCCGAATTCGCTGAAGTGCTTGCGCAAGCCGTCTACTTTATTGCTGTAGCGGCCATCGAGAGGAGAGAGTGCAGTAAGTGCGAACATGGTGCTTCCCTAAATAAAATTCTACAAAGTCAGCCAAAATGGCGAGCTCGCATTTTACGCGAATCACGTCAGCGCTTGTTCGATGATTCCACCGCCCAGACAAACTTCGCCGTCGTACATCACAACAGACTGTCCCGGCGTAACCGCCCATTGCGCTTCGTCAAAGGTAAATCGGGCGTGCTGTGCTTCGTTTAACTCGATACGGCACACCGCATCGGCTTGGCGGTAGCGCGTCTTGGCTCCGTATGGTTTGCTTGTGTCGGCAGCGTGGCCTGAAATCCAGTGCAGGTCGAGCGCGCTCAAGTGCGGGCTGAGCAGGGCGGGGTGGTCGTGCCCTTGCACCACGAGTAGGCGATTGTTTGTCATATCCTTGCCGGCGACGAACCACGGTTCGCCTGAGCTATCCTTGCCGCCGCCGATGCCCAAGCCTTGGCGCTGGCCGATGGTGTAGAACGACAGCCCCATATGCTTGCCGACCACTTTGCCGTCGGGTGTCACCATGTCGCCCGGCGTGGTGGGCAGGTAGCGGTTCAGGAATTCGCGGAACGGGCGCTCGCCGATGAAGCAAATGCCGGTGCTGTCTTTCTTTGCGTGGTTGGACAGGTTGTGTTCGCGCGCGATGTCGCGCACTTGCGACTTGAGCAGATGCCCCAGCGGAAACATTGCCTTGCTCAGTTGCTGCTGGTTCAGCCTGTGTAAAAAGTAGCTCTGGTCTTTGCTGTTGTCGGCGGCTTTGAGTAACTGGAACGAACCGTCTGCTTCGCGCACCTGCGCGTAATGCCCGGTGGCGATGGCATCCGCACCGAGACGGATGGCGTGATCCAGAAACGCTTTGAACTTGATTTCAGAATTGCACAGGATGTCGGGGTTGGGCGTGCGTCCGGCTTCGTATTCGCGCAGGAAATAGCTGAACACACGGTCTTTGTATTCCTTGGCGAAATTCACCGCCTCGATGGGAATGCCGATGGTGTCGGCGACCGAGACCGCGTCGATCAAATCCTGGCGCGAGGAGCAATATTCGCTGTCGTCATCGTCTTCCCAGTTCTTCATGAACAGGCCGATGACCTCGTAGCCCTGCTGTTTTAACAGCAGGGCGGTGACGGAAGAATCCACGCCGCCGGACATGCCGACGACTACACAAGATTTATGATTGCCTTTCACGATTGTCCTTTCTCCCGCTTGCGGGAGAGAGTTAGAGAGAGGGCTTGGGGATGCAATCCGTTACTCATAGTGCGTAATCAAATCCAAAGGGTAGCGTTTGCCGGCCAGATAGTCTTCCACGCAGCGCAGAATCAGCGGGCTGCGGTGGCGAGCTTGTGTGGCGCGGATTTCGTCGGGTGTCATCCATACTGCACGCACGATGCCTTTGTCCAAGGCGCGTTCTGGGAAATGGGCGAGGATGCGTCCGCCGAAAGCAAAACGCAGATAAGTGACATTGGATGAAGTTGAGTGCCAGCGGTAAACGCCGATCAAATATTCCGGTTCGAATTGGTAGGCCGATTCTTCAAGTGCCTCGCGTACGGCCCCGGCGGTCAGCGTTTCATTCGCTTCCCAGTGTCCTGCGGGTTGGTTAAATAGCAGGCCTTGCGCGGTATGTTCTTCCACCAGTAAGAACTTGCCATCCTGTTCGAGGACGGCGGCGACGGTGGCGTGTGGTTTCCAAATCATGACAGCATTTTAAATGAAATAAAAAAAGGCAGGGTTGCCCCTGCCTTTTTTCGTTGTAGCAATATTACTTGGCAGCTTCGTCAGCCTTGGCTTCGGCTTTCTTTGCTTTCTTTGCTTTCTTGTGCTTCTTTGCTGGCTTGGCTTCTGCTGCTGGAGCAGGAGCAGCAGCGGCTTCAGTCTTAGCTGCAGGAGCATCAGCGGCAACGGCGGAGAACGTAACAATTGCGAATACAGCGGCGATCAGAGTAGACAGCAGTTTCATGTGGGACTCCATTTAGTAGTTGATAAACGTTTATGACACCACTAGTGTCAGTGGCTAATAACGCCCAAGTTGTCATCGCGTTGACAACTTGGGATCATTTATGTGGTGCCGGGAGGGGGAATCGAACCCCCACGTTATCGCTAACACTGGATTTTGAGTCCAGCGCGTCTACCAATTCCGCCATCCCGGCTGAGGAAGGGGCGAATTATCCATGAAACGACCCGCTTCATCAACTACAATGCGCGTCTTTTGTGGCAACTTTCCCCGCTGAAGTCATGCGTACCTCTGATTTTGAATTCGATTTGCCCGAACAACTGATTGCGCAATACCCCCCTGAGCAGCGCGGAATGAGCCGTTTGTTGCGGGTGGCGCAATCCGGTCTGAACGATGCAAATTTTGGCGATCTGCAGCATTCATTGCGTGAGCATGATGTTTTGGTGCTGAACGATACGCGCGTCTTAAAAGCACGTTTGTTCGGTGAAAAAACCAGTGGAGGTAAGGTTGAGGTGCTGGTCGAACGGGTATTGGGCGAGCATGAGGTGTTGGCGCAGCTACGCGCAAGCAAGACACCCAAGGCCGGTAGCGGCTTCATCCTGGCCGGTGTTATCACTGTGACTGTGCTTGGGCGCTCCGGTGAGTTTTTCCATCTGCGTTTCGAGGGCGATGTCGCGGTCGCCGATTTGCTGGAGCGGCATGGAAATCTGCCTTTACCACCGTATATCACGCATGCCGCAGGTGACGAGGATGACTCGCGTTATCAGACGGTGTTCGCGCGCGAACCGGGTGCTGTTGCCGCGCCGACGGCCGGCTTGCATTTCGGCGCGGATATGCTGAAAGTTTTGAGTGATAAGGGAGTGGGTATCGCTTATGTCACTCTGCATGTCGGTGCCGGGACATTCAAACCGGTGCGTGCGGAAAATGTCGAAGAGCATGTTATGCACAGCGAACGCTACAGCATTCCGCAGGCGACCGTGGAGGCTATTGCCGGAGCCAAGGCCAGGGGCGGCCGCGTCATTGCGGTGGGAACCACCAGCTTGCGGGCTTTGGAAAGTGCCGCGGCAGGCGGGGCGTTGCGGGCCGGCGCGGGCGAAACGAATATCTTCATCACCCCGGGTTATCGTTTCAAGGTGGTGGATGTGTTGCTGACCAATTTCCATCTGTCGCGCTCCACTTTATTAATGTTGGTATGCGCTTTCGGCGGGATGGACAAAATGATGGCGGCCTATCGCCACGCGGTGGCCAATGAGTATCGTTTTTTTAGTTACGGCGATGCGATGTTGATAGAAAGAGAACAATGAACTTAAAAACAAAAATCACCACGGGGACACAGTCAGTGGTGAAAGGTTTTATATTATGAAATTCACCTTACATAACACCTCCGGTGCTGCACGTCGCGGCACTTTGGATCTGGCGCACGGCAAGTTGGAAACGCCGGCCTTTATGCCGGTCGGCACTTACGGCACGGTCAAGGCCATGTCTCCGCTTGAGTTGAAAGACATGGGCGCGCAGATCGTGCTCGGCAATACTTTTCACCTGTGGCTGCGTCCGGGGCTGGAAGTCATTGCGGCGCATGGCGGGCTGCATCGTTTTATGGGCTGGGAGGGGCCGATTCTTACGGACTCCGGTGGATTTCAGGTATTCAGTCTCGGCCCGTTGCGTAAGATTACCGGCGGCGGAGTGGAATTTAAATCTCCGGTGAATGGAGACAAATGTTTTCTGTCCCCGGAAGAGTCTATGCGCATTCAGAAGGTGCTCAATTCCGACATCGTGATGATCTTCGACGAGTGCACGCCGTATCCGGCGGACGAACAGACTGCTGCTGTCTCCATGCGCCTGAGCATGAGCTGGGCGGAGCGTAGTAAGAAGGCGCACGAGGGCAATAGCAATGCGTTGTTTGGCATCGTGCAGGGCGGTATGCACGAGCATTTGCGCGACGAATCTCTGGCTGGGCTGGTTAATATTGGTTTCGATGGTTTCGCCATTGGAGGCCTGTCGGTGGGTGAGCCGAAAGAGGACATGCTGCGCATTCTTAAGCACACCGCGCCGCAACTGCCGCAGGACAAGCCGCGCTACCTGATGGGTGTGGGCACGCCGGAAGACCTCGTGGATGCAGTGTCCGAGGGTATCGACATGTTCGATTGCGTGATGCCGACGCGCAACGCGCGCAACGGCCATCTTTTCACCCGCTTCGGCGATGTACGCATCAAGAACGCGCAGTACCGCATGGACACCAAGCCTCTTGACCCGCAATGCACTTGCTATACCTGCCGCAATTTCAGCCGTGCTTATCTGCACCATCTGCACAAACTGAACGAAATTTTGGGCGCGCGCCTGAACTCTATCCATAACCTGCACTATTATCAGGAGCTGATGAGCGATATTCGTAAAGCCATCGAGGGTAAGCGATTTCTCGAATTCGTGGCGGCATTCCACCGTGAGAGAGCAGGACTGTAAGTGCCTGTTGCCGAGATGGGGCGCGTAGTAAAACAGTCATGTCTTCCATGCTAGAATGCGCGCCTTTAAGATTTTTAGTCCGGAGAAAATACAAATGATTTCTATCAGCAACTTGTTTATCAGCAACGCAT
>JAGVIV010000161.1 GCA_020055845.1 Betaproteobacteria bacterium | reverse complement strand
AGCTTTTTCGAGCGCATGAATTACAACATCATGGAAGCGAAGATACATACCACCCGCCACGGTTACGCGCTGGATAGTTTTTTGGTCATGGATGCGGGCAACAATAAGACCGAATACCGCGATGTAATGAGCTATATCGAGTATGAGCTGGCACAACTGCTGGTGCATACCGAAGCTCCTCCCGCACCGCCCATCGGACGCGTCAGTCGCCAGCTCAAACACTTCCCCATTTCCGCCGAGGTGACACTCAAAAAAGACGAGAAAGGACAGTATGTATTATCCCTGCTCGCCGGAGACCGTCCAGGACTGCTCGCACGTATTGCTTATTTTTTAGCGCAACACCACATCGACCTGCGCCGCGCCAAAGTCAACACTCTGGGAGCGCGGGCGGAAGATACATTCTGGGTCAGCGCACCGGAACTCGACGATACACAAACGATAGAATCTTTATGCGAATCGTTAAAAAAACAACTGGCTTGAACAGCTTCAGCGTTTGAGCGCGGCGTAGCACTGCTCCCCTCCCCAGCCCCTCACAGCAAATGCAAGGTTTTGACATGTTGCGAAAGCTGTTTTCTATAGACAATCTGCTTGGACAAGGCGCACATGCGTCAGCTAAAAAGATAATCAAACAAAAACAATAAACTGCACCACAAAGACAGTAATGGTTCAGCTATTGCAGAATAGGAGCGCAGCATGCAAAATACGCCAATGAGTGAAGCAGAACGCGACATACATCCCGCCGAAATTAGAGAGTTGTTCATCAACAACGACCCAATTGAGGTATGGAACAAAGCCCAAATCATCGTGCAAAACATCAGCTCCGAGATCAACTTATCCGGGGTGCGCAATGTATTTGACGACGTCATGTGTATGTTCAACGGCTCCTATCCTGGCTATAGCCGTATCCAAACTCCCTATCACGACCTGCGCCATACACTCGACGTATTCACCTGCGCGGTGCGCCTGCTGCATGGCGTGCATCTTTCCGGCACTCTCCTCAGCGATGACGAAATCAAGATGATTCTGATTGCAGCACTGCTGCATGACATCGGTTACGCTCAGGAAGAAAGCCTGACAGCGGGCAGTGGTGCGCAATATACCCAGACCCATGTCCCTCGTGGTATCGCCTTCATGGAACAACATCTGAACAACTGGCAACTTCCCGCGGCATGGTCTGTGCCGTTGGCGATGATGATGCGCTGTACCGAGATGAATCACGATTTGGCACATATTGACTTCCCGTCCCCGCGCATACGATTGCTAGGGCAGATACTCGGCTCAGCCGATTTGGTCGGGCAAATGGCCGACCGCTGCTACCTTGAAAAGCTGCTGTTTCTGTATCTCGAATTCAAGGAAGCCGATCTTGGCAATTATCAAAACATGCAAGACCTGCTCAAAAAAACTCGCACTTTTTATGACTTCATCCGAAAAACACTGGATGATCAGTTTGAAGGTATCTATCATGCGCTGAGCTATCATTTCAAAAACGATCTCGGAGTAAACCGCAATTTTTACCTTGAATCCATTGAGCGGAATATCGCCTACCTTGATAGTGTCATGACCCTGAATGAAGCCGAATGGCTTTCCATGCTAAAGCGCCATGGCATCGTGCAGGCCTTCCAGAGGATAAGTAATGCCAACACCATCACATAAGCACAGCCTATGACTATCATTGCCGTATTTAACCAAAAAGGCGGTGTCGGCAAAACCACGACCTCCCTCAACCTCGCAGCGGCATTGATACGCACCGGACGCACCGCCTACGGCATCGATCTTGACCCGCAAGCCCATCTCAGCTCAATTTCCGGCATCACTGCACGCTCGGGTGACGATACTGTATTAAGCCTGTTCCAGCGCAACCGCCCCCTGCGCGAACTCGTGCAAGAGGCCGGCAGCAAGATTAATATCATTCCGTCTCATTCCGAACTATCCAAAGTCGATGCGCTCTATGGCAAAGGCTACAACGTGGTCAACCGGCTCAACACCAGTTTGCAGGCAGAAAATTTTGGCAAAAAAGAAACGCCTATCGTCATAGATTGCTGCCCCATGATTGGAGTGCTGTCACTGAACGCATTGTTCGCCTGCAACGGACTGATTATCCCAATTTCCGCCGACCACCTCTCGACCAAAGGTGCGATGCAGCTTGAGAAATCTTTAACGGCGCTGGAACATGTGCTGAAACGGCGTATCCAGCGGCGCTACCTGCTCACCCGCTTTGATGGGCGCCGTCGTATGGGATGGGATGTTTTACGTTTGGTAGAAGAACGTTTCGGCCAAGAAGTATGCCGCACGCGAATTTCCGAAAATGTGAGTTTGGCCGAAAGCCCGGCCTTGAATCTCACCGTTTTCGAGCATGCACCTAGCAGCCGCGGCGCGCAGGATTACGATGATCTGGTGAAAGAACTACTGACCGACGGCTTTATCGAATAAGCTTCATTTGGCAATCAAAGTGAGAATGTCTTCGACCGATATTGCCTGCGAAGCTTTATTACCGCCATCCTCTTCTTTGACACCGCAACGCACAATCTCGCAATAGCGATACATCTGTTTCAACTTGCGCTCGGCAGCCTCCTGGTCCTGAGCGGCAATCACGACGCTTTCCACTTTCTGGCCGTCTTTGGTCAGGATTGAAAAATCAAATTTCCACATCACACCCCCTCAGCATCTCGTTGTCATTCTTGACTTCGGCAAACACGGAAAACCGTCTCAAATCTGGCGTTGCCGTCTTGCTTCATACAGGCAGATTCCGGTACTTACCGACACATTCAGACTCTCTACACTGCCCATCATGGGAATCCGCACCAGTTGGTCGCAAGTTTCGCGGGTGAGACGGCGCAGTCCCTCGCCCTCCGCGCCCAGCACCCATGCAATCGCCCCCGTATGCTTGAAGCCGTTCAAGTCGCTCTCGGCCTCGCCATCCGCACCCACTACCCAAATATCACGCTCCTGCAACTCGCGCAGCGTACGCGAGATGTTTGTTACGGTGATGTAAGGCACCGTCTCTGCGGCACCGCAGGCAACCTTTTCCACCGTGGCATTGATACCCACGGCACGGTCTTTAGGCGCGATGACAGCATGCACACCAAAGGCATCGGCACTGCGCAGACAAGCCCCCAGATTGTGCGGATCCTGTACACCGTCCAAGACTAGCAGCAATGCCGGCTCGGTCAGCGTGTCCAACACATCATCCAAGTGCTGCACGCGCTGTGCCGCATCCACCCGTGCCGCAACTCCCTGGTGGCGGGTATTTCCCGCCATACCATCGAGACGTTTACCATCTACCGGAACGACACGCACAGCGTGAGTCTCCGCCAGCTTCAACAGATCGCGCGCGCGCGGATCGCGGCGTTGTGAATCCACATAGATTTCCAAAACACCGTCCGCGTTCTGGCGTATACGCCCGATGACCGCATGAAAGCCGTGGATGATACGTGTCTCAGCCATGTTTTTTACCTGCTTTGCCCGCGGGTTTTTTGGCTTTTTTAGGCGCCGTGTCGCCCCATGCGCCCACACTCAGCGCCGCAGCCGCACCTTCTTCACCAATCAAAGAAAAATCAATTTTGGTACTTTCCATATCCACACGCACGACTTTGACTTTGACGCGGTCCCCCAAACGGTAACGTTTGCCGGTGCGTTCACCCAACATCTGGTGTTTGGCCGCATCGAAGTGGAAATAATCAGCACCCAGTTCAGACACGTGGACCAGACCTTCGACATACAAATCATCCAACGCCATAAACAAACCAGACGAAAAGAGTGCCAATTAGCTTTGGATCGAAATAACTGAATTCTGGAAATGCGCTTGGCAGCCAAATAACTCCAATTACAATTGCGAATGTGAGAAGTACAAATCCAATT